>JAGWXI010000067.1 GCA_018969975.1 Burkholderiales bacterium | reverse complement strand
TCATCAGCATGGTTTGATGGTGATTTTTCATCGACAACCTCGCAAGCCCAAAGCGCTAAAGTCCGCCGAGCATTGCATATGGCGGGCGTTCAGGCAGGCGATCGGGTGATGGAGATTGGTTGCGGCTGGGGGGCTTTGGCAGAAATGGGTGCGCTAGATTTTGGTGCGCAAATGTATGGCGTCACGCTTAGCCACGAGCAGCTAGCCTTTGCCCAAGAGCGCCTGCACCGAACCAGCGGACAAGCACCCGAGCAATTGCGACTACAAGACTATCGTGATGTCAACGACGGGCCCTATGACGCTATTTGTTCGATTGAGATGATAGAAGCCGTGGGCCAAGCCTTTTGGCCCGCGTACTTTGCAACGATCGCCCGTTTACTCAAACATGGCGGCAAAGCCTGTGTGCAAAGCATCGTGATAGATGACGCCCTTTATGAACGCTATATCCACAGTAGCGACTTCATACAGCAATATATTTTTCCGGGCGGTTGCCTCCCTTGCCCAAAAGAGTTTCGGGCGCACGCGCAAGGTGCAGGGCTGCGCATCATCGACGAGATGTCGTTTGGCCTGGACTATGCAGAAACGCTACGTCGCTGGCGGGCACAATTCTTAGAAGAGAAATCTAAGGTGCTGCAACTTGGTTTCGATGAGCGCTTTATGCGTATTTGGGAGTTTTACCTGTGTTACTGTGAGGCGGCGTTTGAAGAGCGCAGTACCGATGTTGTGCAATACACCTTAGAAAAAATTTAATATGGCACTAAATCCCCGCATCTCCCAGTGGCAAGGCCGTAGCGTTTGGTTGATTGGCGCATCAAGTGGCATTGGCTTGGCTACTGCCAAAGCACTGCATGCGGCAGGTGCGCGTATTACAGTATCCGCACGCAAAACAGATTTACTCGATGCATTTGTTCAGTCACACGCGGGTGCGCAAGCCATTGCCCTAGATGTGTGCGACACACCAGCTGTCCACGCCGCGACCCAACAAGTCTCTCAATCACACGGCATCGACGTGGTGGTGTATTGCTCGGGGCATTACACGGCCGTTCGGGCAAATCGCTATTCTTTAGAAGAAATGGTTCGCCATCAAGATGTGAATTATCTGGGCGTAGCACGTGTGCTTGAAGCTGTATTGCCGATTTTTCTTGAACAAAAAAGTGGCCACATCAGCCTAATCGCCAGTGTTGCTGGCTACAGCGGATTACCCAATAGCTTGGCTTATGGACCCACCAAAGCAGCAATGATCAATTTGGCAGAGTCCTTGTATTTCGATCTCTCACCAATGGGTATTGGTGTGAGCGTGGTCAATCCTGGTTTCGTAGCAACGCCACTGACCGCGCAAAACAAGTTTGCTATGCCAGCTTTGCTTCAACCAGAGCAAGCTGCTGCCTTCATGCTAGAAGGCTGGGCAGATGGCGAATTTGAGATCCATTACCCCAAACGTTTCTCGCGTTGGTTGAAGTTCATGCGCCTCTTGCCTTACCGTTGGTATTTTGGCTTGGTGCGCTCTGCCACCAAAATGTGAATATTTGACAAGCTTATTTCTGCGCAAAGATGCACCCACCCATCACAACGAACGCATTGAATACAACCACAGACACAGCCGAGCAAGCAGCTATGCGTGTGGTGCAATTTTTTGAATCCCTTCAACTACACGACGTAGCGCGCATAAAAGATTTTTATTGCACGGATGCCCTATTCAAAGATCCATTTAATGCGGTGCAAGGTGTCGATGCGATTGCACCCATCTTTTTGCATATGTTTGATGCTCTTATCCAACCCCGCTTTGTCATCACACAAAAAGTCCAGCAAGGTGCGCATTGCTTTGTGACTTGGGATTTTTTATTTGCCATGCGGCAATTTCAGCCTGACACCACTCAAACCATTCGTGGTGCAAGCCATCTGGTGTTTCGTTGTGAAGACGGCGTTTGGCGTGTAGCTGTCCATCGCGACTATTGGGACGCTGCTGAAGAACTCTATGAAAAATTGCCCGTTGTAGGCGCGCTCATGCGCTGGCTAAAGAAGCGCGCTAACAATTAAGCTGCTACTGGGCTTGTATCTTTAAAAGATTGCCGCTGCGCCATACGTTCAAACATTTGCGCCAAATTGCTGTGAGCGCTTCGCCAATCAATTTGTGGGAAGCGGAAATCCAAATAGCCTAGCGCTACTGCGCAGGCAATATCCGCCAAACTCATATGGTTTGCTACACAGAACTGACGATCAGCCAATGCACGGTCCATGGCAACTAGCGAGTTGTTTACTTTTGCTAACTGTCGGTCTATCCAAGCCTGGCTTCGCTCACCTTCTTTGCGCCCGGGCCAACTGGCCTCTAGGCGGGCCAAGATGGCAGCATCCAAGACGCCGTCAGCCAAAGCCTCCCAAGTTTTAACTTCTGCGCGTTCGCGGCCGTTGGCGGGTATAAGTTTGCCTACCGGCGACAACGTATCTACATATTCAACAATGACGCGCGAATCAAACAAGGCCTCGCCACCCTCCATCACCAAGCAAGGCACTTTTCCTAAGGGGTTGTATTGGCTCATTACGGTGTCTGCAGCCCACACATCTTCTGTAACAAACTGATACTCTAGTTTTTTTTCTGCCATGATGATGCGGACTTTGCGAACATATGGACTGGTGATTGCGCCGATTAATTTCATAAACAATTTCAAAATATATATCGCTCTATTCTAAAGAGTTCTGTACTTTTTTACCGATAGAGTGCAGCGCCTAAAATCAAAGAATGACGCTTACACCCAACATGACACAAGTGACAGCTTTGTCACCACTAGACGGCCGCTACGCTTCTAAACTTGAAACACTTCGCCCTTTGATGAGTGAGCAAGGCTATATGCGCTGCAGAGTGCAAGTTGAACTGGCTTGGTTTACTGCACTCAGTGACGCGGGCTTCACCGAGTTTCCTCCACTCAGTGCTAATGCGCGCAATTACTTGTTAGCCTTGGTCACCCACTTTTCTACCGATGATGCTCTTGCCATTAAACACATTGAGAAAAAAACTAACCATGACGTTAAAGCAGTCGAGTATTGGATCAAGGATCAGTTTCTATCTTGTCCAGATAAGGCTGTAAAAAACGAACTGGCCACTAGTGCTGAGTTTGTGCACTTTGCGTGCACCAGCGAAGACATCAACAATACCAGCCATGCCCTTCAACTGCAGGCTTGCCGCGAGCAAGTGGTTCTTCCCATGCTCGACGCCATTATTCAAAAACTGCGCGAGATGGCGCACGCCTATGCGGATGTCCCCATGCTCAGTCGTACCCACGGCCAAACCGCTAGCCCAACTACCGTAGGCAAAGAAATTGCCAATGTTGTAATGCGTTTAAGCGCAACACGCCAACGGATTGCCAAGGTGTCCATACTTGCCAAAATGAACGGCGCAGTAGGCAACTACAACGCCCACCTGAGTGCTTGGCCAGAGTTTGATTGGGAAGCATTTAGCCAACGTGTCATAGAAAAACCTGCGCCTGTTGGGCTTGGTCTTAACTTTCAGGCTTACAGCATTCAAATTGAGCCGCATGACTACATGGCTGAGTTGTTTGACGCAATTGCACGCTCCAACACTATATTGATTGATTGGTCGCGCGATGTTTGGGGTTATGTATCGTTAGGCTATTTCAAACAAAGTTTGAAAGCCGGCGAGATTGGCTCAAGCACCATGCCGCATAAAGTCAATCCCATTGATTTTGAAAATGCTGAAGGCAATTTAGGCTTGGCCAATGCCTTGCTCAAACACTTGAGTGAAAAGCTTCCCATCAGCCGCTGGCAACGCGATCTCACCGATTCCACCGTACTGCGCAATATGGGCGTAGCTATTGGCTACAGCGCGTTAGCCTACCAATCGCTTAGCGTTGGCTTGAACAAACTAGAAATCAACCACGAAGCACTTGCTTCAGATTTAGAGACGGCGTGGGAAGTCTTGGCCGAACCTATTCAAACAGTAATGCGTCGCTATGGCGTAGGACAGGCCTATGAACAACTCAAGGAGGCAACGCGCGGCAAAAGTGTCACCCCGCAAGCTTTGCATGCCTTGGTGCGCTCTTTACCCATTCCCGCCAATGAGATCGAGCGCTTGTTAGCAATGACACCCTCTAGCTATATTGGCAAAGCTGCCGAACTGGCGCGACGCGTGTAACGCGTCTGACTATGGCGATCAAGTCCACCATTTTCAAGGCGAATGTACAAATCGCCGACATCGACCACGGCTATTACGCCGACCACGCGCTCACACTTGCACGTCATCCCAGCGAAACCGATGAACGGATGATGGTGCGTTTGGTAGCGATGTCACTACAAGCATACGCGTTACAAGACACCTGCAACGGTGATGGCGTACTAGCGTTTGGCGCAGGACTTTCTGACCCCGACGAGCCCGATGTGATGCTGACCGATTTCACCGGCCGTAAACGCTTGTGGATTGAAGTAGGTCAACCCGAAGACAAACCTCTTCTCAAAGCTTGTAGCAAAGCCGACCAAGTGATGCTCTATGTGTTCGCGCATTCAGGTGATGTATGGTGGAAGAGCATGCAGACCAAACTCACCCGCCCCCATAACTTACAAGTCTGGCGCATTCCTCCTACTGCGTCGCAAGAGCTCTCCAAACTCGCTGAGCGCAGCATGCAATTGCAAGCGACGATTCAAGAACAAGTGCTCATGATGGGTAACGGCACCAGCACTGTGGATATTGAATGTATTCGCTGGCTATAAGCTTGTTTTTCTAGTTTTTCTCAGCCGCTCGCTCAGCATATTTATTAAACCGCCAAGCTGTGCCCAACATGGTGATGCGATGCCAAGTATGGCGCTTTTCTACAGGTGTCATATGTGTCCAGTTTTGCACTTCTTCAAAAGTGCGACCACAACCCTTGCACTCTGGGTCACCTTGGCTGGTAGAACAAATAGCAATACAGGGCGCATCTACTGTGGTGTGGTACCACTCTAGCCACGCAGCATAAGCTTTAGCCGGAAAACCGTTTTCTGCGGCTTCGCTCTCTTTGTAATAAATCATCAGTGCATAAACTTCAGCCAAAGCACGTATTTCAGGTGCTAGTGTGACGCCATCAGGAGAGGGCTTTTTGTCACGCCAAAAGTTAATTGCCGCTTCAATATCGGTGATGTAAATACAGGCCATAGAACGATCAATCACTCAGCGCTCAAGCATTTGTTCACGCCTTAAGCGCTCTAATTCACGCAAACGTGCGTCGACGATAGACGCTTCTATGTGACCACCGCGGTCCAATTTGCCCTCTTTGGCTAATTGATAGGCCACAGATTGCGCGGCTTTGAATCGGTCAATAGCTGCGGCGTAATCTAATTCTGCAGCACGTGCCTCGGCTTGAGCGCGAATGGCACGCAAAGTATCGCCTTGTAATTCGTGCGCAGCAGATAAATACAACCAAGCATTGGCATCGCGCGGCATGCGATTGACCCACATCGCTAAATCGTCCGCCGCAATCTTGCCTTGGGCAGGTAGCTGGGTTGCAACACGGCTTTGTGCCAAGAGCAACCGCGAGGCGCGGTCATTCGTAGTGATTACCGATGTTTTGGGTTGAAGCAAATTCACCGCTTGCATCGCATCGCCCGATTGCAAAGCCAATTCCGCTTTAAAAAGTAACACCACCCTTTGAGCCGCAAGCTCTGTTATGGGTAGCGCTTCCAAACGCAGCAAAGTACGCCGTGCGCTGTCCCAATCGCGTTGACGCATTTCGGCCATGGCAGCCGCATACAAAGTACCCGCTTGTCGCCACAGCGGCGCAGTAGTAAGCGTGCTAGAAGCGGCTTGCAAACTCATACCACGCAATGCATCCAAACCCGGATTGGTCAACACCAAAGCGCGCGCAGACATCATGGCATGCAACGGGGTGGTGACTACAGGGGGCCGTGCGGGTAGTAACTGCTGCCGAGCTTGGGCATCTGCAATCCGCTCGGTCGTCATCGGGTGGCTGCGCAAATAGGGAAACGATCCGTTATCGTTCAAGCGAGCAGCCTGCTGTAACTTTTCAAACATGGTCACAAACCCTTGCGGTTCGTACCCTGCATCGGTCATCACGCCATACCCCACACGGTCAGCTTCTCGCTCCATATCGCGCGAAAAATTCAATTGGCTTTGAATCGCAGCGGCTTGCCCTCCGACTATCACAGCATTTGCCGCGCTCACACCACTGGCACTTGGAGTGCGGCTCGCAGCCAACATGCCCAAAATCATGGCTCCGATCACCATAGGACCTTGCCGACCCTGTTGTGCCATCATCCGCGCGATATGGCGTTGCGTAACGTGGCTTAACTCGTGCGCCAGCACAGAAGCCAATTCGCCGCCGTGGCTTACTGCAGAAATCAATCCTAAATGCACCCCTAAATAACCGCCAGGCAAGGCAAAAGCGTTAATGCTGCGGTCACGAATCAACGTGACTTCCCATGCAAACTGTTGTTCTAATTCAGGCGTGAGTTCACCGCGTTGGCGCGCAGCGTTGAGAAGCACTTGCCAAAATGACTGCACGTAGTCGCCTAACACTGGGTCGTCTATGTAATCTGGGTCGCGGTAAATTTCTCGTGCAATGTTTTCACCCAAGCGACGCTCTACACCCAAAGGAATTTCGATCCCGTCACCCAAGTTAGGCAGGCGGTTACCCAACACCAATGGTGGTAGCGGGTTATTTGTTTGGGCAAGCAATGGTTGTCCGATTAACGCCAGTGCCCCACACAGTATTAGCAGGAACAATCGCTCGCCTAACGCATGCGGCATTGCGAACGAATATTTGCACGACGTGCGCAGGAACAGAGGAGAGGGCATAGTAGCAACTGGCATAAAAACAAGCCCCGTATGATGCGGGAGCATTCATGTTAACCCCTCTCGTCATTCATTTTTACCAACACCATGCGCACCTTCACCCACTTTGATGCCCAAGGCCAAGCCCATATGGTTGATGTCGCCGACAAAGCCCACACTCACCGCGTGGCATTGGCTACTGGGACGATTCACATGCAAGAAGCAACTTGGAAATTGATTGAAAGCGGCACTGCTAAAAAAGGCGATGTGCTTGGCATTGCGCGCATAGCTGGTATTCAGGCAGCCAAGAAAGCCAGTGATTTGATTCCCTTGTGTCACCCACTGGCACTTACCCGAGTAGCCATTGCGTTTGACATGCAAGCGGCTAGGCATAGTGTGCAATGCACCGCAACTGTGGAGACTGTTGGACCTACAGGGGTGGAGATTGAGGCTTTAGCTGCGGTGCAGATTGCTCTGTTGACCATTTACGATATGTGCAAGGCTGTGGACCGTGGCATGACAATGACAGATGTCAAGTTACTGGAAAAGCATGGGGGCAAGAGCGGGAGTTTTGTGGCGGGGGTTTAACTAATTGGTGTTTTTCGACTGCCCCATCGCCCACAACTTCACATACTTGTAATAACTAGTCTGTGCATTCGATATCGATAGCGCCAATCCATGCGCTCCGTCTAAAAACCCAGCACGCAACACATAGGTTCTGAAAAACGCCCAAGCACCGTGCGCCAGTGCTTTGCCCATGGAGCCCCGCTCACCGCGGCTAAAGGCTTGTTGTGCGGATGCGCTGGAGTAAGCATCCACCTTCGCTAGGACTTGTGAAAAATTCCGGTAGCTGAAATGCAACAAATGGTTTCGCAGTTGGCCAATAGCGTCTGTAGTAATAACGCGCTCGTGCACCAAGTCCTCTGAAAATTTTGCGTTGCTTCTACGAAACAAGCGCAATACATAGTCGGGTCGCCAACCGCTATGCTGTATAAATTTGCCACAGTACCAAGACTGTCTAGGGATTTCGTAGGCGCCGTAATTCCCTTGGATTGAAGGGCTGTGGTTGTCCCCCCGTTGCGCGCGCCCAATCAGTAGGTTGATTTCTGCTGCTAAATCTGGCGTTACACGCTCATCTGCATCAATCGACAACACCCAAGGCTGGGTAGCTAGTGCAAGTGCGCGATTTTTTTGAGGACCAAAACCTGGCCAATCAAAGGGTTGCGTCACATGCGCGCCGAATCTTTGTGCAATGGCAACGGTTTCGTCACTGCTTTGTGTATCAACCACAACGATTTCATCGGCCAAGCCTTGTAAAGAGGCTAAGCAGTCTTCTAGGTTGTGCGCCTCGTTGCGTGTGATCAAAATTGCAGAGAGCATGCCGAAGTTTAAGCGCAGTGCGATGACTACTTCAGGGGTGCAAGGCTTGGTATTCGTTTTTCAATTTTTTCTGCTTCTACGTCACGACCCAATACCCGCAAACTGAGCGCAATGCGCTCCAATACACGCGGCTCGGGAGAATAATGCAATACACGCAGGCCTAAGTCGTACGTCTCTTGTGCATTTTCTGGCGTGATGGTCTGCGTCATCAATTGCGCAAAATCAACTTGGTTTTTAAAAAGCCATGTCTGTTTTGCGGATTGCATGGGGTTATCTCTATAGGCGGTGTCGCGCATTGCAGGCTGCCTGTAGATTTGGGCTACGCGGTTGTAATCCCATGCGGCAAAGAGGCAGGAAAGAAATAAGCAAGCACATACAAAGATTGGAAGCATTTGTGCGCGTATGCCAATGTCCTCTTCTACCCCACCGTTGCTCGCGCTAACGGACCACATGCCTAAAGCCAACCCTAGACTAATTTGAAATGGTCCATACCAAAGTGGGTATTCAAGCATGCTGTGCAACCCCAACACGATGAGCCATGCACCAGCCACGCGATGCACGGGTTGCGGCGCTCGTCCTTTTCCTTGAAAGTAAAACCAATACAGGCTAACTGCACAGCAAGCAAGCGCAAAGGGAACGCCTAACTCTAGGGCCAGATGCAATGGAAGGTTGTGACCGTTATCTAGCAGATCACAAAAACGCATGCCTTGGTAATCCGTGCTGTAGTGGGCAAAGTCGGTTTCACCCAAGCCCCAACCTTGCCAAGGGTACTGCCCCAGCATGTGAAAAACATTGCTCCAAAGTACGCGTCGCCCACCACACACGGCATAGTCTTGCGCTTGCCCTGAAAAGCGCAACAACAAGCTCGCACCCATCACACCATTGAGTTCTAAAGCAATCCAAGGAAGGACACATGACCAAAAAATAACCAGCAAGGGCGCCGCAATTGCAAGCGCCTTAAAGAAAGGAGGCACTTTTCTTCGCTCTTTCCAAGCAAAGAAAAGTGCTAACAACGCAAGTACCAACCATTGCACAGCACCAGTTCGCGAGACGGAGCAGGCCAAACCAGCCGCCAGTAAAGTAAGCGCAAACCAAGCCATCGCCTCATGGGGTTTTGTCAGATTACGTGCAAGTGCTATCCATCCCAGCAAAGCCACTAAACCCAAACTTGTGAGTGAGGCAAACTGGTTGCGCTGGCGTAAATTGGCAAATGCATCTCCTGCTCGCGGTTGGTTAACCCACGGCGACAAATCTGCAGCCAAACCAAGATATTGCAAAACCGCCAATACGCTACTCATCAAGGCCGCAAGCAAAACCGCTCCTAACAACCACGGCAACAATCCGTTGTTGCTATTGGCTACGCGTTTGCCCACTTGCATTGCAATCCAAACACAGGCTATGGACGCAAAAAACCCTGCTGTGAGGGCTCGGTCAATTACTTCAGGCACTGTGAGTGCTGATACCCAAAACCACCCAAGTAACAAAAGACCCCATGGGCCAGGAGTAGCTAAATGAAATTTGCTTGATAAGGCTTGATTTGATGGTGCAGGCGCCTCGTCCACCACCAACAGCAATGCGCAGGCAGCTAGCATCCAACTTAGTAACAATGGCACTACCGATGTAGATGGCGCACTGGTAAAGGGGTTGATCCAAGGCAGTACCCAACATATAGCAAGTAGTAAACGGTTGGCAAATAACTGTGGGGTTTTGAAAATCTCCATAGCCTGCTTTTCTGGGGTGCCGCTAGCTAGACACGTTTATTTGCATTCGGCTGGTGCGTATTTACGCTCAAGTGCATCGGATGGGACAGTTATGCCGCCAAAAGCCGCCGCTCCCCTTGCAAGACACTTCCATTGCACATTTCCGTTGGCAATGGGGCTAGCAGACCCTGGCGCCGGCAAGGCAACCGGAGAAGCCAATGAGCCCGTAAAGGGCACCAAGAGCAATCTGCCTGCGCCTGCAGCTGGTGTTGTTGTGATAGTGACAGCACCCGTTGCAGGATCAATATCTATTGAACTGATGTTATTGGTTGCACCACTCCAGACGAAGTCAGATTTGTAGTTGTTTACCGTGGTGGCAACGTTGCCATTACTCACTACGTCCATAACAGTTGTTTTGGCTGTGGTTGCCAAAGCCAATCCTTCGCTGACGCGGGCGCGCACTGTGTAGTCTTGGTAAGAAGGCAATGCTACAGAGGCCAATATGCCGATGATCGCAATCACAATCATGATCTCTATTAGCGTAAAACCTTTTTGGAGGGAAGCTTTCATTTTTTTCACCTGCAGTGCGTGTTGCTTACAAAAAGAGTTACCAACCGAGGGTTTATTCTAGAAACCATACCTTCAAAAACACGAAGGTCTTAGGCACAAAAAAAACGAGCGGTTCTTACAACCGCTCGTCTGTACTGCACGTGTACGTCAAGCTATGGAGCGGGTTCTTCTTTATTTTCTGTTTTGGCGTTCATCCTGCGCCCCCACAAAATAACAATCACTGCACCGGCTGCAGCGGCTGTCAAATGGAACCATCCATTAGCGCTCGCGAATTCTTTGAGGAAGACATCGCTGGCGATGGTTTCGCCGCCCACCCAGCCAATCAATGCTGCACCTAATGTGATGATGAAGGGGTAACGCTCCATCAACTTGATCATCATGGAACTGCCGAAAACGACCAATGGAATGCTGATCGCCAAGCCAATGATCAAAAGCAGTTGGTCGCCTTTAGCGGCAGCAGCAACACCGATGACATTGTCTAAACTCATAACCACATCGGCAATCAAAATTGTCCGAATTGCAGTCATGAGGTTGGTTTGTTCTTTGGCTTCGCCTTCATTTTCTTCTTCATTCGCCAAGAGCTGCGCACCAATCCACAACAACAATATGCCGCCCACAATTTGCAAGCCTTGCAAAGCCATCAGCCATGCCGCAATGATGGTCAAGCCAATGCGCAAAACAACGGCAGCGCCCGATCCAAACATGATGGCTTGCTTTTGCTGTGCGGGAGGTAAGCCACGCGCAGCCAAAGCAATCACCACCGCGTTATCGCCCGAGAGAAGGATGTTGATCCAAATGATCTTTAACAATCCCACCCAAAACTCTGGGTTCTCAAAGCTTTGAAAGAATTCCATGTGCTCTCCTGTAGTAATTTTTCTAAAGCCTAAAAGTGTAACGAGCCCGACCAAGCGGGCTCATTAGTAATAACCGATAGGAAAAAAGGTTAAGTTACTTCAATTGCGCTTTGAGTAATTTGCCTAATTCCGAAGGATTACGTGTGACGATGAAACCACACTCTTCCATGATGGCAAGCTTGGCATCAGCTGTATCTGCGCCACCAGAGATCAACGCACCCGCGTGGCCCATGCGCTTGCCGGGAGGTGCGGTAACACCTGCAATAAAACCCACGATGGGTTTTTTCATGTTGGCTTTGCACCATTGCGCGGCATCTGCTTCATCAGGTCCGCCGATTTCGCCAATCATGATGACGGCGTCGGTGTCAGGGTCGTTATTGAACGCTTGCATTACATCGATGTGTTTCAAGCCATTGATGGGGTCTCCACCGATACCGACAGCGCTCGATTGGCCCAAACCTACTTCGGTCAACATAGCCACCGCTTCATAGGTCAAAGTACCAGAGCGCGACACCACGCCGATGCGTCCTTTGCGATGGATGTGTCCAGGCATGATGCCGATTTTGATTTCGTCTGGCGTAATGAGGCCGGGGCAATTCGGGCCTAAGAGCAAAGTTTTTTTGCCGCCTTTGGCTTCTTTGGCTTTCATTTTGTTGCGCACTTCCAGCATGTCTTTGACAGGAATGCCTTCGGTAATACAAATCGCCAAGTCGAGGTCGGCTTCAACAGCTTCCCAAATGGCAGCAGCCGCGCCAGCTGGTGGCACATAAATCACAGACACCGTTGCGCCTGTGTTGTGTGCGGCCTCTTTGACCGATGCAAAAATGGGCACATCAAAAATCTTTTCGCCAGCCTTCTTGGGGTTGACGCCTGCAACGAAACAGTTTTTACCGTTTGCGTATTCGATACATTTTTCAGTGTGGAACTGGCCTGTCTTGCCAGTGATACCTTGGGTGATGACCTTGGTGTTTTTATTGATGTAGATGGACATGTTTATTTCCTAATCACTTCACTGCAGCAACAATTTTGGTTGCGGCTTCGGCCATGGTGTCGGCAGAGATGATGGGCAAGCCCGATTCGGCCAGCATTTTTTTGCCCAATTCATCGTTGGTGCCCTTCATACGCACGACCAGCGGCACGGACAAATTCACGGCTTTACATGCCGTGATCACGCCGTCGGCGATGGTGTCGCATTTCATGATGCCGCCAAAGATATTGACCAAGATGCCTTTGACATGCGGGTTCTTCAACATGATCTTGAAAGCTTCGGTCACTTTTTCTGCCGTCGCGCCGCCGCCTACGTCCAAGAAGTTAGCAGGCTCGCCGCCAAACAACTTGATGGTGTCCATCGTGGCCATCGCCAAACCCGCGCCATTGACCAAGCAACCGATGTTGCCGTCGAGCGAGATGTAGGCGAGGTCAAATTTAGAGGCCTCCACTTCAGCAGGATCTTCTTCGTCTAAATCGCGATACGCGACGATCTCTGGATGGCGGAACAAAGCGTTGGCGTCAAAGTTGAACTTAGCGTCCAAGGCCATGACATTGCCTTTGCTGTCGCGGTTCAAGGGGTTGATCTCGACGAGTGATGCGTCGGTTTGCATGTAGCACTGGTAGAGCTTTTTGAAGATATCCACGGCTTGCGCGGTGGAGTCTGCTGGCATACCAATGGCATCTGCAATCTTCTTGGCTTGTGCGTCGCCCAAACCTGTCAATGGGTCGATGAATTCGGTGACGATTTTTTCGGGCGTGCTGTGCGCCACTTCTTCAATGTCCATGCCGCCTTCGCTCGACGCGATAAAGGCAATCTTTTGGCTGGCACGGTCGGTGACGACCGACACGTAATATTCTTTGTGGATGTCTGCGCCATCTTCTATGTAGAGACGACGCACTTTTTGACCTTCGGGCCCAGTTTGGTGGGTTTTGAGCTGCATGCCCAAAATCTCACCCGCCAAACGTTTGACATCGTCAATGGTTTTAGCCACTTTCACGCCGCCGCCCTTGCCGCGACCACCTGCGTGGATTTGGGCCTTCACAACCCAAACTGGGCCGCCCAATTTTTGAGCGGCTTCCACCGCCTCTTGAACCGTAAACGCTGGAATGCCGCGGGGAACGGGCACGCCAAATTGACGCAAGATTTCCTTGCCTTGGTACTCGTGAATCTTCATGAGATCTCTCTTGGAATCGTTGGTTGGATGGGGCTTTTTAGGCCCTCAATCGGGCAAACAGTGACTGTTTAATGAAGCGCCAGAACTGTATCATGCTGGTTTACCCCAAACTTTTCACTGGCTTACAGCCGAAAAGTCTGGTTATGACAAGTTTTTAGCCACTTTTACTGACCAAACTCCCATGCCCAAAGTCTTTATCGACGGCGAAGCCGGAACCACCGGACTGCAAATACGCGAGCGTTTGGCACACATGCCTGCCATCGAGGTTGTGAGCATCGACCCGTCCTTACGCAAAGACCCGCAAGCCAAACGCACTTTGATGGGCGAAGTAGACATGGTCATCCTCTGCCTGCACGACGACGCAGCGCGCGAATCGGTCGCCATGGTCGACACCTTAAGCGGCAAACAACCCAAAATCATCGACGCCTCTACCGCGCATCGCGTGGCACCTGGTTGGGTCTACGGATTCCCCGAGTTGTCGAGCACCCAAACGCAGGCCGTTAAATCCGCCCAACGGGTCGCCAACCCCGGCTGTTACGCCACGGGCGCGATCGCCTTGTTACGCCCCTTGGTCGATGCTGGCCTGATTCCCAAAGACCTCCCTTTAGCCCTTCCCTCAGTTAGCGGCTATTCGGGCGGTGGCAGAACCATGATCGAGGACTATGAGGCTGGAAAAGCCCCGCTTTTCGAAGCTTATGCGCTGCAACTTGAGCACAAACATTTGCCAGAAATCGTGGCGTACACAGGTTTGACCACTAGGCCAATTTTTGTGCCATCAGTGGGTAACTTTAAGCAAGGTATGTTGGTGCAAGTTCCCTTGCACTTAGACACTTTGCCTACGAAGCCCAAGGCTTCCGATTTGCACGAGGCTTTGCTCAAGCACTATGCGAAGAGCCCGGAAGGGTTTGTGAAGGTTTTGCCTGCAACGGATAACGGCAAACTCGATGCCACGGCTTTGAATGACACCAACGATTTAGAGATTCGTGTGTTTGGCAACGAGGCGCATCGGCATGCAGTTTTGATTGCGCGGCTCGACAACTTGGGCAAGGGGGCT
Organism: Burkholderiales bacterium; assembly: GCA_018969975.1. Taxonomy (GTDB): domain Bacteria; phylum Pseudomonadota; class Gammaproteobacteria; order Burkholderiales; family Burkholderiaceae_C; genus Limnohabitans. Next base: position 207 of record JAGWXI010000067.1, on the reverse strand, counting down.
AGTGGGGCGGCTGTGCAGAATTTGCGGTTGATGTTGGGGGTTTAGGTATTTGCGCTCGGTTTAGTTTGGTTATTTGCGCTCGCTGCGTCAAGGTGAGCGCTTGGGGCATGCTGCGAACGACATAAAGCACGCAGTGCGGAGTCGCAACAAGTGCCGGGTGATCGCCTTGGCACAGCGCAAGCAGTTTTAATCGCACAGCTCATCAGC
>JAGWXI010000006.1 GCA_018969975.1 Burkholderiales bacterium | reverse complement strand
CTCACCATACGTGGTTTGGCGTGTTGGTGAATGGCGGATAAATCATTCATGTAGTTCTCCAATACCAGTGTCCGTTTTATAAAGTTGAATTACGTCCACGGGTTTAACTCTACTTGTCTAGCCAAGTTTATACAACTAGAATTTCACTATGGTTTATACCAATATCCTTCATCCTCCTGAGGACGGTGTTCCACCTTTCGTCAGAGTGAAACATTATTTGCGGCAAGGCTTGGCGCAAGGTCGGTGGCTACCAGGCGCGCTTATGCCATCTGAAGCCGATCTGGTCCAGCAATTTGGTGTTAGTCGCATGACAGTCAATCGTGCGATTCGTGAATTGCAAACAGAGGGACTGGTAACACGAACTCAAGGCTTAGGTACCTTTGCTGCTGCTCTTCACCGAGTCTCTAGCACTTTACGCATTCAAGACGTACACGAAGAGATAGTTGAACGTGGTCACATACACCGCTCAAAAGTCCACGTATGCCGTGAGGAGTCTGCCGAACAAGGCATTGCTGAGCAACTCGGCGTCCCTGTTAGTAGCAAGGTTTTTCACACACTCATCGTGCACTATGAAAACGGGGTACCCCTGCAGTGTGAAGACCGCTTTGTAAACCCTGCCTGCGCTCCCAATTACCTAGGAGAAGACTTCACTAACGTCACCCCGACCCAACACTTATTTCGCAATACAGCGCTATGGCGAGCTCAGTACCAACTAGAGGCAGCGTACCCTACACAACAAGAAGCTAAGTTACTTAACATCAAAACCAATGATCCCTGCCTCATCATGGTTCGACGCACGCACACGCGCAATGCTGTGATCACACTCGCTCGCTTGGTCTACCCAGGCTCTCGCTATTCACTTGCTGGTGAGTTCAAACCATGAAATGGTGGATCCGTAACTTGGTTGACTGTACGCCACAGGCTTGGAGCAATGGAGGTGGTATTACTTGTGAAATAGCCGCATGGCCTCGACAAGGGGACTGGCAATGGCGCGTATCGGTGGCCCGTATAGATCGGGATGGCCCGTTTTCCGATTTTCCTGGGGTACAACGCTGGTTCGCAGTGCTAGAGGGGGAAGGGGTTGAACTGGTGTGGCCCAATAAGAAAGCGCTAATGGGGGGCCGAGACACACCGTTGTTATTTTTTGGTTCTCCCCCCTGCGATGCTCGCCTACTTGCTGGGCCCACGCTGGACTTCAATTTGATGGCACGTGGTTTACATGGCAAATTGATACGACATCAACACATTGGCATCCAAGTTCCTTGGCCAGCAAAGGCACACATTGGGGTTTTTGCATGCACAGACAGCTCTTGGTCAATAGATACTGAAACGCTAACTCTGGGTAAATATCAATTGGCGTGGACTATAAGCAATGAACCCATTCCTTGGCAATGGTTGTATGGAGAAGCATTGGTTTTTGTTTTATGTAGGGAAGTAACTGAATGAGCCCTCAAGTCTTAATCGATTGTCAAGTTGCCACCATGATCCCCCAGCCAGAGAATCCCCTTGGCATGATTCGTGACGCGGCTATAGTCTGGCAGGGAGAGCAGTTGCATTGGGTTGGCAGACGATGTGATTTGCCCCCGCAATGGACCAATGCGCAACTGCACGAGGCTGCAGGCGCTTGGGTAACGCCTGGATTGATCGATTGCCACACACATTTGGTGTGGGGTGGAAGCCGTTCGCAAGAGTTTCGACTTCGACTGAATGGGGCAAGTTATGAGGAAATCGCGCGCGCTGGTGGTGGCATCATTTCTACTGTCAGGGCTACTAGAGCAGCTAGCGACTCAGAACTGCAAGAAGCGGCACTCAAACGCTTGGACTCTCTTCTTGCCGAAGGAGTAACTACGGTTGAGATCAAATCCGGCTACGGACTTGAGGCTGAAACTGAAGCCAAGTGCCTGCGGGTAGCTCGCAACCTAGCCAAGGTACGTGAAGTGTCGATATGTACAACTTTTCTTGGAGCCCACGCCCTTGCACCAGAATTTGTCAACCAACCTGATGCCTACATCGACACAGTGCTGTCTATGCTGAGTGAACTCTACAACGAGGGATTGGTGGACGCCGTAGATGTGTTTTGTGAACGCATTGGATTCAGTTTGGCTCAGACCGAACGCGTATTCAAGGCCGCGCGAAATCTGAATTTACCAATCAAACTCCACGCAGAACAACTCAGTGATAGTCATGGCGCTGCATTGGCTGCCCGTTACGGAGCTCTCAGTTGCGACCACTTAGAGTGGCTCAACGAGGAGAGCGCGCGGGCCATGTCTCAAGCTGGAACAGTAGCTGTTCTTTTGCCAGGCGCGTATTACTTTCTTCGCGAAACCCGCGTCCCACCTGTTGATTTGCTAAGGGCACAAGGAATTCCTATCGCTTTGTCAACAGACTGCAACCCGGGCAGTTCGCCCTGCAACTCCTTACTCCTCATGCTCAGCATGGGTTGCACCCTTTTCAGACTCACACCAGAGGAAGCTCTTACCGGAGTCACTCGCCATGCTGCGAGGGCTCTCGGTTGTATTGACAGAGGGATATTGCAAACTGGTGCCCGTTCGGATCTAGCATTGTGGGACATTGACCATCCTAGTGACCTTTGCTATGTTTTTGGTCAACATACATGTCGTGGCACCCTGTATGGAGGGGCTTGGCGCGCAACATCCACCCTGAAAGTCTGACACATGACAAACGCCTACACATTAACTACAGGCACGCGTCCCTTGATTGTGAGCATGCCGCATTGCGGTACTGCAATACCTCTTCACTTGCAGGATGACTATACGCCGCGCGCGCTCGCCACAGAAGACACCGACTGGCATATGCCGGTGCTCTATGACTTTGCAAAGGTTTTGGGAGCAAGTCTCATCGTTCCACACTATTCGCGTTATGTGATTGACCTCAACCGCCCCCCCGACAACTCCCCCATGTACCCTGGGGCGTCGAACACAGAGCTGTGTCCAACCAGATTTTTCACTGGTGACCCTCTCTACCAAAATGGGCGCTCGCCCGATCGAGCAGAACAATTGACCAGGCTTGAGCAGTATTGGCTGCCCTACCACGATGCTTTGTCAAGCGAACTATCTCGTCTACATAAATTGCATGGACACGTACTTTTGTGGGACGCCCACAGCATTCGCTCAGAAATTCCTTGGCTCTTTGAAGGTCGTCTGCCCGACATAAACATTGGAACCGCTAGCGGTCAGGCAGCACACGCACGAATTTGCGATGCTGTTATGGAGGTTTCCAATTCATATCCAGCCTTCAGTTTTGTACATAACGGGCGTTTTAAGGGTGGGTACATAACACGCCACTACGGACAACCCGACAAAGGCGTGCACGCGGTGCAACTCGAGATGTGCCAATCTCTTTACATGCGCGAAGTACCACCCTTTGACTTTTTACCAGAAAAGGCAAACACCATCATCAAAACTATCGAGGCCATGGTGCTCGCTGCACTCACTACCCTTGAGAACTTGCCATGACCCGTCTATGGTGCGCTCGTGCTTGGGTAGATAACAAGTGGGCCTCAAGAGTTCTGCTCGAAGCTAATTCACATGGGTATTGGCAACGTATCACCCCCAACACCGAAGCACCCCAAGACGACACATCGCAATTCGACTGCGTGATCCCTGGACTCGTCAACGCCCATAGTCATGCATTTCAACGCACCATGGCCAGTTTGACGGAGCGTCAAGACCCAAACCGACCCGGTGATGATTTTTGGGGATGGCGCGAGCGAATGTATCAAGTAGCGCTGCGCATTGGACCGACAGAACTCGAAATCGTTGCTGAGTGGCTGTACCGAGAAATGCTGCAATCAGGATTTACTCAGGTGTGTGAATTTCATTACCTGCATCTTGATCCTGAGGGTAGGCCATATTCCGACTCACTAGAACTCGGGCTAGCTCTAACGCGTGCGGCTGAGCGCGCAGGAATTGGGCTTACCCTGTTGCCAACCCTCTATATGCACCGAGGGTTTGGCCAAACTGGATTGAGCGAGGCACAACGGCGATTTGCATGTACCCCCGATGAAGTGCTTGAATGGCAAAGCCGCATCCAAGCACAAGCTCAGTTCAGTGGTCGTACACACCTTCTCAATGCAGGTGTTGCATTGCATTCTTTGCGTGCAGTAGATGCTGGGGCCATTCGCGCCGTTGCGCAGTGCGTGGGAGAAGTGCCCCTGCATATTCATGTTGCTGAACAGACAAGCGAGGTTGCAGATTGCGTGGAGCACTTAGGCCAGCGTCCCGTCGAGTGGTTACTCGAACATATAGGTCTGGATAATCGCTGGAACCTTGTGCATGCTACACACTCTTTGAGGCATGAGTTAGCAGGTATAGCCAGCAGCGGGGCAACCGTGGTTTTGTGCCCAACAACGGAGGCCAATCTTGGTGACGGGCTTTTTGATCTGACCACAAGTCTGACTCATGAAGTGAAATGGTCGGTTGGAACTGACAGCCATATCAATCGTCACCCCGCATTGGAGTTGCAATTACTGGAGTACGGACAACGATTGCACCTTCGCCAACGCAACCTAGCAGCACGACACGCCAAGGCCCATAGCACTGCTGCCGTATTGTTTGAAGGAGCTTTGAAAGGCGGACTGGCGTCATGCGGCCAACCCCTAGGTGGATTTCTAGTCGGGCAACGAGCTGATGCAGTGGCACTTGATGCCGCATCTGCCCCCCTGTTTGGTGTGCCACTCGACCACTATCTTGACGCTTGGGTAATGGGCCAACCCAGTATGCCCGTATCTAGCGTCTGGGTTGCTGGTAAAAAACTTGACCCAAAACCCAGCAAAATGTTACAAACAGCATGGTTAGAAGTCATGAAAAAATTGTGGAGCTAACCAGTCTGACGTGGACACTGATTGAAATAGAGATTAGATTGGCCCCTGCTCCAAACTAGAGACCTCATTCGTCAATGTAGTTCTGCGCATATCGCGCACCTCTTGCGGGTCAAAGGGGCGTGCGCGGTGCATTGTTACGCGGTTATCCCACATCACTATGTCCCACGGGCGCCACACGTGGGCGTAGACAAACTCTCTTTTTGTAGCATGCTCATTGAGATCACGCAAGAAAGAACGTGCCTCTGGTATTGGCCAGCCCTCAATACCACCAGCATGGCTTGATAGGTACAAAGAAAGACGTCCTGTTTTGGGATGACGTCGCACAAGTCGCTGACGCACGGGAGCCCATTTGGCACGTTCTGCATCGGTGAAATCGTCAAAGCCCAGAATGCCACGAGAAAATATTTGGCTGTGGGCGCAAATGAGATCGTGCACTTCAGATTTGGTCTTAGCCTCAAGCGCATCGTATGCAGCACGCATATCAGCAAATTCCGTGTTCCCGCCGGCACCTGGAATTTTCCGTGCAGACAATAACGAATACTTAGCAGGAATATCCTTGAAAGAGCTATCAGAGTGCCACAGCAAATTTCCTAGGCCAAATAGACGTCGTCGATCGTCGCGTGGGAGCAATTCTCCGTGCTTGTCGAGGTTAGATATGTCGTTCAACTCCATGCTGAGTCGTCGGTCTTTCTCGGACATGATGTCACCCGTGGCTTCTTCGAGTTTGCCGAGTTGCCGGCTAAAAGCAATTTGCTGCTCGTCTTCTAAATGCTGGTTGTGAAATACCAGCACACCAAAGCGGTCCATGCCAGTATGAATTGCGTCAACCTCCGTATCTGTAAGAGTGCGGGTCAGATCAATGCCGATAACCTCACCAACAAAATCGGGTCTGTTCGCTTCAATGGGTTTAATGATGTGTGAAATACAAACCTCCAAATAGTTGGTGGATATTAATCTGCAGACACTCCCGCCTTGCGAATAATAGGCCCCCACTTATTGATTTCTAACTTCAAGTGCTCCTTCAAACCCTGTGGAGTCATTTTGTCTTGGGATGGAATATCTGAACTCAAATCAGTCAAGCGTTGCTTGATGATCGGATCCGCCATGGCAAAGCGCATTGCTTTATTGATTTTTTTCAACACTGGATCTGGTGTGCCTTTTGGCGCATACATGCCGTGCCAGACCTTGACTTCGAAGCCTTTCAACCCCTGCTCGTCAAGGGTCGGCACATTAGGCAATGCAGCTAAGCGCTTGAGTGTTGTGACACCAAATACTTTAACCCGACCATCTTTGATCATGGGAACAGTCTGTGTTGTTTGATCACACAAAATATCTACTTGTCCACCCAGCAAATCGTTCATTGCTGGGCCAGTACCCTTGTAGGGAATGGTGTTGATACTCACACCAATCGCGGTCTTAAACATCAATCCGCACAAATTGGAAACAGCACCCAACCCTGCATCAGCCAATGAAACTTTGTCTTGATTAGCCTTGATATAAGCGATCAACTCTTGCAAATTGTTAGCAGGAATATCCTTGCGAGCTATCAATGTCATGGGCACGTCCAGAACCTGTCCAATGTATTCAAAGTCGGTCATTGGATCAAAACTGAGTTTGTTATACAACGCAGGTGATGTCGCCATGCCCATGTGATGAAGAAAAATGGTGTATCCGTTTGGCGCCGCCCTTGCTACCTTGGTCGCACCAATGGTGCCACCAGCACCGTTGACATTTTCTACCACTACGGTTTGACCTAATGATTTACTCATCGGTATAGCCATCATGCGGGCCACCACATCGGTCGGCCCGCCTGCAGCAAAAGGAACTACTAAAGTGATAGTCCTATCAGGATAGGTCTGTGCGTTGGCAAACCCGGATACCACCACGCAACTGATTAACAGTTTTTTCCATAATTTCATTACCGTCTCCTTATTAATAGATTTTTGACACTCAGAATGACCTCGGCATACCCAGTAAGTGTTCGGCGACATAGGCGTAAATCAGGTTAGTCGAAATGGGAGCTACTTGATACAGACGCGTTTCCCGAAATTTGCGTTCAACGTCGTACTCACATGCAAAACCAAACCCTCCATGGGTTTGCAAGCACACGTTAGCAGCCTCCCACGAAGCTTTAGCTGAGAGGTATTTGGCCATATTGGCTTGCGCGCCGCAATGCATGCCGGCATCAAACAGTTCACAAGCTTTGAATCGCATCAGGTTGGCAGCTTCAGTTTCGATGTAACTGTCGGCAATGGGAAATTGAATGCCTTGGTTTTGTCCGATGGCACGGCCAAACACATTTCGATCTACGGCGTACCGCCTGGCGCGATCGATGAACCAATAAGCGTCACCGATACACTCGGCTGCGATCAGAGTGCGTTCAGCATTGAGCCCATCTAAGATGTATTTAAAACCTTGACCCTCCTGACCAATCAGGTTTTCCGCAGGAATCTCGAGGTTGTCAAAAAAAACTTCATTGGTTTCATGGTTAACCATGTTTCGAATAGGTTTGACGGTCATGCCTTTGTCCACAGCTTGCTTCAAATCCACGAGAAAAATAGACATACCCTCGCTTTTTTTTGTTACCTCAGACAAAGGTGTGGTGCGAGCCAACAAAATCATCAAGTCTGAGTGCTGAATGCGTGAAATCCACACCTTTTGACCGTTCACCACATAGCGGTCACCTCTTTTAACCGCCGTCGTTTTAAGTTGTGTGGTGTCGGTGCCAGTGGTGGGTTCGGTAACTGCCATGGATTGCAGTCGCCATTGTCCTGAGGCGATCTTGGGCAAGTACTTCTCTTTTTGCAATTGAGAACCATGGCGCAATAACGTGCCCATGTTGTACATCTGGCCATGGCATGAGCCAGCATTGCCACCCGAGAAATTAATTTCTTCCATGATGACCGAGGCTTCGGTCAGCCCTAGGCCAGAGCCACCGTACTCAGTGGGGATCAATGCAGCCAACCAACCGGCTTGGGTCAAGGCGTTAACAAACGCTTCGGGGTAGCCGCGATCTTCATCTACTCTTTGCCAATAGGCTGAGTCGAAACTACCGCACAAATCACGAAGAGCTTCGCGCATGTCTTGGTGCTCGTCGGGAGAAGGTAGTTCTGTCTTCATGGATTCCTTCAGGCCAATTCGGCCGTTGCTTGCATGGTCAACCAAGCTTCATGGTCCTGTGCCCACAGTTGCACGCGTGAACCATCGGCACTGGGTTGTCCGCTGACACGCAAGAGACGATGGTCGGCACATTCAAAGGTAGGGCGCAAGGCTTTGAAGTCAAATCGACGAATAGGTCGCTCGCTGTGACGTCGCACCAAGTCCACTAGCAAGGTGGCGATCAAGGGTCCATGTACGACCAAGCCGGGATAGCCTTCAACCCCGGTCACGTACTTGCGGTCGTAGTGGATGCGATGTCCGTTGAACGTCAGTGCAGAGTAGCGAAATAAGAGGACATCGTCAGGCAGGAGGTCGCGTTGCCATGCGGCTTGCTTCTCTGCAGGTAAGGGTGTCGCAACGGGGTCCGTAGGCTTTGCTGCAGGACGATAGACAATGTCATGCTCTTCTGTGAGACACAAACCACGTAGGTTGTGCACCTCATGCTTGACCAGCACAAACAGCAAATCACCTGAGCGGCCCGATTTGTGTGTGACCGACTCAATGGTCGATATCCGCTTCACCCTGTCACCAACACGCAGGGGCGCATGCCAGTGCAAACGCCCCCCAGCCCACATGCGACGAGGAAGGGGCACAGGAGGCAAGAATCCACCACGCTGGGCGTGGCCATCTGGTCCTATTTCGCTCTGGCGGTGATGCGGCAGAAAGAACAACCAATGCCAGAGCGCAGGTAGTTCAGTACCTTCTTTAGGCAAGGGGTCATCGCGATCCAGCGTAGCACTGAGAGCACGCACTGGCGCTGGAGTAATTAAGTCGTCCAACACCTCGCGCTTGCCTTGCCAAGATTGCAAGTGCGCGAGCGTGGGAATATCGATGGTTTGTGTCATTGCAATATTAGATCATCCCACACCCAGCAAGATTAGCAATAAAGCTACTCTTTGCTAAGTATCTCCATATTGAGTGCGTCAAGCTAGCCTCCTTATTTTGAATATCAAAGCAATACCGATAGCTCTATGAGATTGAAGTCTGGATCGCGAACGTAAACCGATTGGATTTTTCCTGTGGCTCCTGTTCGCGTAACTGGACCCTCCACTATCGGCCAGCGGCAATCACTCAAATGATCGATCACATCGTCCAATGCGCTCTGCACAATGAAGCACAAGTCCAGAGCCCCCGGCACTGGCAAATGGGCTTTTGGTTGAAACTCGAAACCTTGTACGTGAAGGTTGATCTTCTGATTACCAAACTTGAACGCTCTTCTCTCCACCGCAGGAGTACCTCCTACAAAAGTTTCAAGCTGCATACCCAAGACTCGGGTGTAGAAATCGACACACGCTGCTTCTCGAGCTGTGGTGAGCACAAGATGGTCTAAATGGTCAATCATTTGAAGTCCTTTTTTAATTGAGCTACATATTCGGGCGCAGGGTGTAAATCAGTTATGCGACCGCTCTTAGCCACCTGACCTGGCACATCATGCGCAACGATGGCAGGCAGTTCGCGCGCTATCGGTAATAAACAAGTCAGATCAATTCCGGTGTCATATCCCATCGCATCTAGCATATGAATTGCATCTTCACTGCTGACATTCCCGCTAGCCCCAGGGGCGTAGGGACAGCCACCGAGTCCGCCTAGAGAACCATCAAATCGATCAATCCCAGTCTGAACAGCTGCTAACACATTGGCCAAACCCATCCCGCGTGTGTTGTGGAAATGCAGCGTCAATTGCAGCGATGGAAAGCGTTTCTGTAAGGCTTCGCATAGTTGGGCGACTTGCGCAGGTTGCGCCATACCTGTGGTGTCGCAAATGGTCAGACCGCGCACACCTAAATCAGCAAATCGCTCAGACCACTGGAGCACCTCTTGCTGGGGTACGACTCCTTCCATGGGGCATCCAAAGCAAGCCGACAGGGATACGTTGATAGGCACCTGTGTCCCGCATTTTTCAATAACTTCGCGCAGTGAAGAAAAACTTTTATCTCGCGGCATGCGCAGGTTGGAAAGATTGTGGGTTTCTGAGGCAGACATCACTAGATTGAATTCATCTGGATTGACTTCCATAGCCCGCTCTGCACCTCTAACATTGGGAACCAAGACGGTGTATTCGACTCCTGGTGCCCTTTGGATGCGCCCCATCACTTCTTCAGCATCACGTAGCATGGGAATGGCTTTGGCTGAGGTGAAAGACGTCACTTCAATTTTTGCGTAACCGCATTGGCTAAGCGCGTCAATCAATGCAACTTTGGTGTCAGTTGCAACAAAGTTCGCTTCCATTTGAAAGCCATCACGCGTTACCACCTCGTTGAAATATATGCGTTGTCTCATGGCGCACCTTCCACGATGCCTCTTTCCCTTAAAAGTTGAATTTGTGCGGCGTTCAAGCCCATTTCTTTGAGAATGCTGTCTGTATCCTGACCCAATTGAGGTGCGTTGTGACGATGTTGGCCGGGTGTGAGTGAAAGCTTGGGAACTACCCCCGGCACCGTCAATTCACTGCCATCGGCGAGCTTGATGTTTTGCAACATCTCGCGAGCTGCATAGTGCGGGTCGGACGCAATGTCAGCAATGTTGTAAATTCGCCCCGCCGGGACGGATGCACCTTCTAGCGCATTTAGAACTTCTTCTACACAACGCTGGGCTGTCCAATCACCAATGGCTTGGTCCAACATACCTACCTTGGCTACTCGTCCAGCGTTATCGGCCAATGTGGCGTCGTTGGCGAGATCATCTCGGCCTATCAATGCCATCAGCCGCTTGAATATGCTGTCGCCATTTCCAGCTATCAAGGCGTAAGCGCCGTCTTTGCACCGATAGGCATTGGTCGGGGCAATTCCAGGCAAGGCACTTCCTGCCGGACCGCGAATCGCATCAAAGGCACTGTATTCAGGCAACAAACTCTCCATGCAATTAAAAACGGCCTCATACAAAGCTACGTCAATGATCTGACCACGGCCTGAGGTATGGCGGTGCTGCAGTGCAATCAATATGCCGATAACACCATGCAAAGCAGCTAACGTATCCCCAATGCTCACACCAACGCGCACCGGTACGCGACCGGGTTCTGCTGTGAGATGTCGCAAACCTCCCATGGCTTCGCCAATCACACCAAAACCAGGTCGATTGCGATAAGGCCCTGTTTGACCATAACCGCTGATGCGCAAGACGATGAGTTTGGGGTTTCTGGAAATTAAGTCATCGGGCGCCAAGCCCCACCCTTCCATAGCTCCTGGTCGAAAGTTTTCGATCAATACATCGGCCTCTTGTGCTAGTTGACCAACCAATGTTTGCCCTTCTGGTGTACGCAGATCCAATGCTAATGAGCGTTTATTGCGGGACTGCACTTGCCACCAAACAGAGGTGCCATCTTTAAGCATGCGCCATTTGCGCAAGGGGTCGCCATTGCCAGGTGGTTCAATCTTGATAACTTCAGCACCAAATTCAGCCAGGGTTTTTGCGGCAAAAGGCCCTGCAATCAATTGGCCCAATTCCAGCACTTTGAGCCCCGTCAATGCTGAAGTTTGCTTAAAGCCAGAATGGAGTTCTTGGTTAGTCATGCACCGCAGTTTGCTGCGAATGCTTCATGAAGTCTATTTGTTGTTCAATCAGCCTGCCTTCGCATTTTACGAAGGCAGTTTTAAAAAATCTTTGAAAGCTTTCACTTCTGCATCCGCATCTTTTCGAATACCAACCATCAACCGTCTCTTAGCCCATGCGTCCTGCAAAGGACGCCAGCCTAGGTGCATGCTGCGAAGGATGGGTAGGGCTGAGGCTTTGGGCAATAAAGCAATGCCTAAGCCAGAAGACACCATATGGCTGACAGCGTCAAAACTGTTGACTTGCATCCTCAGCTTGAGTCGCTTGCCAAGTCCAGAGGCGGCACTGAGTTGTTGTTGGAGCATAGCTGCGCCGGGGTTCAAGCTAATCCACTGTTCATCCAGAGTGTCGGCAAAAGCAATAGGCTTTTTGCCAGTGAGTGCATGACCTTGCGGAAATATCAAAACTAACTCATCTGTACGAAAACTCTCAACATCAAGACCCTCTGAATTAGTACCTTCTACGAACACCCCGAGGTCTGCTCGACCATCTCGTAAGGCGAGTATCACCTGCTCTGAGGCCTGCTCCTCCAAATCAATTTGTAATTCAGGATGTGATGTTGAATATTTAGCAATGAGCGGGGGCAAAAACTGGCTGATCGCTGCAGAACCCGCAAACAATTGAATATGGCGTACAACACCTTGCTGCAAATCGATCAACTCTTTGAGCGTGGCGTCCATTTCTTGTAAAAGAGATAAGCCTCGACGCATAAAAACACGACCAGCTGGAGTAACTTTTAGTCCCCTAGAGTGTCTTTCAAACAACTGGCTTCCTATTGACAACTCCAACTCCCGAATTCGTCTGCTTGCAGCAGGAAGCACAAGATGACAAGCTCTTGCAGCAGTAGTGAGGTTTTCGGTTTGGGCACACAACACGGCCAAACGAATCGAGACAAAATCGAATCGCGATAGGTTCAATTTAGTAATTGACATAGATTAATTCAGGATGCCCATGTAGAGACGAATTGATCAACAGTTGGTCGAGTCTTTGCTTGTTTTGAAGTCGCTATGGTTCCAACAGAGATAAAACAAACAGCATGCTCGCCTTCAGAAAGTCCCAGCTCTTTTCTAAAAATCTTTGATTTCATAGCTTTACCGCTGGTTAAGGAAGAACCAAAACCCATCGATGTTGCAACACTAAGAATGTTTTGTACTGCACAACCCGCAGACAAGAGTCGTTCATTCAGGTCAACCTCGTGACTACCTCGGCATTGATCTACTACTAGCAACATTAAAAATGGTGACCGTAAGGCCTTTTCTCTTGCTTTATCCAATTGTTCAGGTGTGGCCTCAGCATCTCTTTCGTGTAGAGATTGCGCAAATAGTGCCCCGAGCGCAACCCGACTACTAGAGGGAAAGACCAAAAAACGCCACGGCAAAATTTGATCATGATCAGGCGCAGTTGCAGCCGCCTCGAAGAGGACGCATAGCTGCTCTTTTGTAGGCCCAGGAGTGACCAACCGTTTGGGCAAAATTGTTCGTCTTAGTCTCAAAACCTGCATCAAACTATCCGTCAATTCGGAAATGCTTTCTGACGGTGTAGTTGAGTTCACTTGATTCAATCCTCCATCGATTATCCAATTATCTGATCAGCATTTTCAACAAACTGATGGTAAGGGCCTGTTCCGCTATGCGTTGCCAAAGATGCCGGAACGAAACCTCCTTTTTGGACATCAAATACATGGACTTCGCCTTCCTCTATAACGTAATGCCATCCATGAAGCGTGAGTTGCCCATTTTCGACCTCGCGTCTGACCATTGGATAGTCCATTAAACGTTCGAGTTGGAGAACAACTGAACGCTGCTCAGTTCGCAGCATAGCTTCTGCGCTCGGTCTAACGGGGAGTAATGCTTCTTTGACAAGTTCTAACCAATTTTTTAATGCCCGTGCCTCCGCGGGTATTCCCTCGTATGCAGCTCTGATAGCACCACAATGTGTGTGTCCGCAAATAATGATTCGCTCCACTTTCAATTGCAGCACAGCGAACTCAATTCCTGCCATCGTCCCGTGCAACCCATGTGATCCATCATAGGGAGGCACTAAAGCTCCAACATTGCGAATAATAAAAAGCTCACCAGGTCCAGCTCCCGTCAAAAGGTAGGGAACAAGTCTTGAATCAGAACAACCTATGAAAAGTGTTTTGGGATGCTGGCCTTTTTCAACCAGATCTTGAAATCTCTGCTGGTGCAACGGAAAGTAGTCTGCATGAAAGTGCTGTAATCGTTTCAGCAAATCATCAGGGGATTTTTCAGGATCTGTTTCATCCGACTTGATCATTTCACTCAATTTCTCATTGCGCTAACAATAGATATCCTTTAGTTTGTATTCGACCCATCAATAAACTCATGCACGAACTCGATCACGTGGCTTCAACCCAATACGCCGACTACGAACTAATTGGTGCGGACGCATAAGGTAAGCAAGCGTTCCAAAACCGCTCCAAACATGCACCAACCGAGTAAAGGGAAAGATTAAAAAGATACTCATCCCTAGAAACATGTGCGCTTTAAAAACCCAATTTACCTCATCAAGAAGTTCAACAGCATTACCGCGGAAGGTCACAATTCTTTGCGCCCATTGCGCTAAATTGAGCATCATTGCACCATCCAAGTGCTGAGCAGACAGCGGTATTGTTGCAAGACCGAGCGCAAATTGTGACCACAATAACCACAAAAGTACGATGTCTGAAGTTTTACTGTTGACTCGAATGCGCAAATCAAAGAGTCGGCGATGTAGAAGGAGTGTCACGCCAACAAACCCAAGAATTCCAAACAGTCCTCCTGAAATCATTGCTACAAGTTGCTTGTCACCAGCTGAGATGAAATGTTCATACATAGAGTGTGGTGTCAGCATTCCAAGACTATGGCCACCCAATAAGAATAAAACACCAAGATGGAATAAGTTGCTTCCCCACCGAAGTTGCCCTGCGCGCAAGAGTTGAGAGGAATCACTCTTCCACGTGTACTGGTCGCGATCAAATCTGATCAAGCTTGCGATCAAGAAGACAGTGAATGCAATATAGGGATAAATCCCAAATATGAAATGGTTCAGGCTTGTCATGCTGCCACTCCTTTGGTGTCGTTATTTTTTTTAAAAAAATGAATGGGGTGTTGTTGATTTGGTCTAGCCTGACCTAGGTTGCTACAACCATCAAACGCTTCAGGCTCCTGCCAGCTTTCATCCAACGATGCTTCGGCAGGAATGCTCACGGCTTGCGCCTTGTATCCTGATATTTCAAGCACGGCAGCAATAACTGAGGCATAAGGACTTTCGCGTTTGAGCAATCCGCTAAAAATAACATTGAGGATGTGCGTCATTTCCCCGAGAAACGCATGTGCAATCTCTGGGTCTTGTGTTGATGCAAACTCCAGCACTACACACAAATGATCTGGCAACTCATCTGGGTCAAGATTTAACCCAGATTGGGCATAGGTTTGCGCTAAATCAATCATGGCTGGACCGCGTTCCCGCGAATCACCATGAATATGCTCAAACAAGTTCAAGCATGTTGAACGACCACGATCAAAAGTTTCTACATAGCGTGACTCCGCTTCTAGCGGATCCATCTGCTGGAGATAGCTAACAAATGCATTTAACTCTGTTAGCCGAGGTTTAGTCAAAATTGCCTCTGTGTTGAGAACATCCATCACTGCACACATTTGAGATCGGATTTTTTCATCTGGATATGACAATAACAACGCAAGCGCTCGCATTGAATAAGAATTTTTTTTCATGTCAAGTCTCCTGAAACTGCAGGATAAATTGGAATAGTTCGACGCTTATTACCGCCAAATATGCTGGTATCGGTCTGACCATCGGAGCAACCATTACCAAAAGAAAAACCACAACCACCACGAATATCAAATGCGTCCTCAGCATATTCACGGTGCGTGCTTGGAACCACAAACCGATCTTCATAGTTTGCAATCGCCATGATTTGATACATCTCTTGAACTTGAGCGACAGTTAAACCAACCTGATCTAAAACAGATTGGTTGTGTACGCCATCAACATGGATGCCGCGTTGAAAGGCGCGCATGGCCAACATCCGTTCAAGTGCTCTCACCACAGGACCCGTATCTCCAGCAGTCAACAAATTCGCTAGGTATTGCACTGGAATACGCATTTGATGCACATCCGGTAATTCACCATTCATTCCCATATGCCCAGCATTGACCGCTGTCGTGATGGGTGAGAGGGGCGGAACATACCAAACCATGGGCAGAGTTCGGTATTCAGGATGTAACGGTAGTGCGACCTTCCAGTCAATCGCCATTTTGTAGACAGGGCTTTTTTGGGCGCCTTCTAACCAAGCATCAGGAATGCCATCGGCGCGCGCTTGTGCCAAGACTTTAGGATCATGAGGATTCAAGAAAATATCTAACTGCGATTGATATAAATCTTGTTCATTTTCCGTGCTTGCTGCCTCTGCAATACGGTCTGCGTCATACAACACAACGCCTAAGTAGCGGATCCGACCAACACACGTTTCAGAACAAACAGTTGGTTGACCTGCTTCAATTCTTGGGAAGCAAAAGATGCATTTTTCAGCTTTACCAGTCTGCCAGTTGTAATAAATCTTTTTATAAGGACACCCGCTCACACACATGCGCCATCCTCGGCATTTGTCTTGGTCAATCAAGACAATGCCATCTTCCTCACGCTTGTAAATTGAACCCGATGGGCATGAAGCCACACATGCGGGGTTTAGGCAATGTTCGCAAAGGCGAGGTAAGTACATCATGAAAGTGTTTTCAAATTGCCCCACCATGTCTTTTTGCACTTGTTCAAAATTTGCAAGGTTCGCATCTTTGCTGCGCTTACTGAACTCACCCCCCAAAATCTCTTCCCAATTGGGTCCCCATTCGATTTTGGTCATACGCTGACCGGTGATCAAGCTACGGGGGCGCGCGGTGGGCGCGGCCTTCATCTCTGGCGCACTTTGTAAGTACTCATAATCGAAGGTGAAGGGTTCGTAGTAATCATCGATCTGTGGCATGTTGGGGTTGGCGAAAATATTCATCAATAATTTCCACTTTCCCCCTTGCTTTGGTTGGATAGATCCGTCAGATTTACGTGTCCAACCGCCCTTCCAGAAGTTTTGATCTTCCCAGTTTTTTGGATAACCAATTCCAGGTTTGGTCTCAACATTGTTGAACCACGCGTATTCCATACCAGGACGACTGGTCCAAACGTTTTTACACGTGACAGAACAGGTGTGACAACCGATGCATTTATCCAAATTCAGAACCATGGCTATTTGTGCACGAACTTTCATATATTTCTCCTTGCGCTTTAGGCCTGAACCTGGTTATTCGATTCGTTATCCAGCCAGTCAATCTTTCGCATCTTGCGCACAACCACGAATTCATCACGGTTGGTACCAATCGTTCCGTAGTAGTTAAATCCGTAACTGAATTGGGCATAGCCGCCTATCATGTGTGTAGGCTTAGTCACTATGCGGGTCACAGAGTTGTGAATACCACCGCGCATTCCTGATATTTCAGAGCCAGGCGTGTTGATGATTTTTTCCTGAGCGTGGTACATCAAAACCATCCCCGGATTGACACGTTGACTCACCACCGCACGTGCTGCAATGGAGCCATTGATATTGAATAACTCAATCCAGTCGTTATCCACAATCCCTGCAGTCTTGGCGTCATCTTCACTCAGCCATACGACGGGGCCGCCACGATTGAGCGTCAACATATGCAAGTTATCGCTGTATGTACTGTGGATACCCCACTTTTGATGCGGGGTTATAAAGTTAAGAGAGATCTCCTTATAGCCATTAGGCTTGCGGTCGATCATGGTGTCCACTGTTTTTAAATCAACGGGGGGGCGATAACTCGTCAAAGCTTCTCCAAATGCAATCACCCAAGGGTGGTCTAGGTAGAAGTGTTGACGACCGGTAAGCGTTCGCCATGGAATTAACTCGTGCACGTTGGTGTAGCCTGCGTTGTAGGACACCTTTTCGCTTTCAAGCCCTGACCAAGTTGGTGAACTAATGATTTTTCTAGGTTGCGCTTGGATATCACGAAAGCGAATCTTCTCATCCTCACGATGCAAAGCTAAATGGGTATGGTCTCTACCTGTGATCTTGCCCAAGGCCTCCCATGCTTTGACAGCCACATGTCCATTGGTTTCAGGCGCGAGCTGCAAAACAACTTCGCAAGCGTCAATATCGGTTTCAATTTTGGGCAAACCCTTGGTGACCCCTTCAGTTCGTACTTGGCCATTGAGTTCACCCAATTGCTGTACTTCATCAGCAGTATTCCAACTGATGCCTTTTCCACCATTTCCTACCTTGGTCATGAGTGGACCCAGCGCAGTGAATCGTTGGTAGGTGTTTGGGTAGTCACGTTCCACCACATTGATTTGTGGTCCAGTTTTTCCGGGAACAAGTGCGCAATCGCCCTTGCGCCACTCTTTGACATCAAAGGGTTGCGCCAACTCAGCAGGACTGTCGTGCATGAGTGGGGACAACACGAGTTCCTTCTCGACACCCAAATGACCCACACAAACTTCGCTGAATGCTTTTGCAAATCCTTTATAAATCTCCCAATCGCTTCGGCTTTGCCACGCTGGATCAACCGCAGTCGACAAGGGATGAATAAAGGGGTGCATGTCACTGGTATTGAGGTCGTTTTTTTCATACCAAGTGGCTGTGGGCAGCACGATATCGGAATACATGCAGGTTGTGCTCATGCGGAAATCTAGAGTCACCAGCAAATCAAGCTTACCTTCAGGAGCTTTGTCATGCCACTTAACTTCTGTTGGTTTGGCGTCCTCAGGGCCTAAGTCTTTGCCTTGAACACCATGGCTAGTTCCTAACAAGTGTTTCAAGAAGTACTCATGACCCTTGCCGGAAGATCCCAATAAATTAGAACGCCACACGAACATATTGCGTGGCCAATTCAAAGGATTATCTGGATCTTCACAGCTTAACTTCAGACTGCCATCTTGCAATGCTTGAACAGCGTAATCCTTTGGATCTATTCCTGCAGTTTGTGCATTCTTGACCACTTGCATTGGATTAGTCTGTAACTGTGGAGCACTTGGTAGCCAACCCATCCGTTCTGCGCGAACGTTGAAATCAATCAAACTACCGTTGAATTTAGATTTATCAGCCAAAGGTGACAAAATTTCTTCAACACCCAGTTTTTCGTAACGCCACTGATCTGTATGCGCATAGAAGAAACTGGTACTGTTCATTTGACGGGGTGGGCGCACCCAGTCGAGTGCAAATGCCAAGGCAGTCCAGCCGGTTTGTGGACGAAGTTTTTCTTGTCCTACATAGTGCGCCCAGCCGCCTCCGCTTTGACCGATACAACCACACATCATCAGCATGTTGATGATGCCGCGGTAATTCATATCGCTGTGATACCAGTGATTCATCGCCGCACCAATAATGACCATGGATTTGCCGTGTGTTTTATCCGCGTTGTCTGCGAATTGACGCGCTACTGCAATGACTTGATCACGTTTGACACCAGTGATTTTTTCTTGCCATGCGGGCGTATAAGGCACGTCTTGGTTATAGCTTGTAGCTACAGTCTCGCCGTCTATTCCTCGTGCCACTCCATAGTTGGCTAATGTCAAATCAAATACAGTTGCTACTAAGGCGTAACGTTCCTCGCCTGCTTTTCCAAGTTTGATGCGACGCACTGGTACTTTTCGTACTAGTACGTCTTGGTGCTTGTTTGCGGTGAAGTGCGGCGTATCGATTCCGCCAAAATAGGGAAAAGCAACCTCATCCACTTGGAAGTCACTGCCTTCACCTTCCATCAAACTGAGCTTGAGCTTGACGACATTGCCACCTCGTGCCTCTTTATTCTCAAGATTCCATTTACCTGTATCAGCCCGTCCCTCTGCGCCCCATCGAAAACCAATTGAACCGTTTGGTAAAACGACCTTGTCGAATTGATCCAAGGCAACAGTTTTCCATTCAGGGTTATTGACTTGACCCAACTGGCCATTGAAATCACTGGCTCGGATATAACGACCTGGGACGACTACCTTGCGTCCATCGGGCAAGGTGCGCTCCTCTAGCTGCACCAAGTTGGGCATATCGGTGTAGCGTCGCACATAGTCATCGAAGTAGCTGCTTCTTTTGTCGACGTAAAACTCTTTCAAAATCACATGCCCCATAGCCATTGCAATCGCAGCGTCTGTTCCTTGCTTAGGGTGCATCCACAGATCAGCTAATTTGCTTACTTCAGCATAGTCAGGTGTGATTGCTACAGTTTTTGCACCTTTGTAGCGAACCTCTGTAAAGAAGTGCGCATCAGGGGTGCGTGTTTGAGGTACGTTAGAACCCCATGCGATGATGAATGTGGAGTTGTACCAGTCAGCAGATTCCGGTACATCAGTTTGTTCACCCCACACTTGAGGGCTCGAGGGTGGTAAATCGCAGTACCAATCATAAAAACTCATGCAGACGCCACCGATCAAAGATAAGTATCGGCTACCAGCGGCATAACTCACCATCGACATAGCTGGAATTGGTGAAAAACCGATGATGCGATCAGGACCGTATTTCTTTGCCGTGTAGACGTTTGCACTGGCAATCATCTGATTGACTTCATTCCACGTGCTTCGAACAAAGCCACCTAAACCACGTTGGTGCTGCCATTGCGCTCTTGACTCAGCATTCTCCACAATCGCAGTCCACGCATCTACTGGGCTTTTAGCAACCGCTATCGCAGCACGCCAATTTTTTAATAAGCGCGCGCGCACCATAGGGTATTTCACGCGATTAGCACTGTACAAATACCATGAATAAGAGGCGCCACGCGCACAGCCTCGAGGTTCATGATTTGGTAAATCCGCTCGTGTACGTGGGTAATCGGTTTGCTGTGTTTCCCAAGTGACGATGCCACCTTTGACATATATCTTCCATGAACAGGAACCTGTGCAATTGACGCCATGGGTACTTCGAACAACCTTGTCATGTGCCCAACGATTGCGGTACGCATCCTCCCAAGTTCGGTCTTCCCCAGTGGCAAGACCGTGACCATTTGAAAACGATTCTTTTGGATTTGAAAAATAATTTAAACGATCTAAAAAATGACTCATGATTGATCTCCGCAATAAACAGTTAGCAAGGATTTAAAGCGCCTCGTCGGGCGTACATCCACCAGTTAAGTAATAAATTGAAGGCAAAGAAAGCTGCTAAGGCGTAAAAAACTGGTGTTGCGGATTTGTAAGCTGCAAATGAACTTGCAAACAACATACCGAAAATGAATGGGCCATACGCAGCTATAGCGCCAGTAAAACCTATAACACCACCAGCTTGGCGTGGGTCAAACAGCATGGGCATTTGTTTAAAAGTAGAAGCGTTACCAACCCCAGCGAAAAAAAATAAAACCAGCATTCCAGTAACAAACATGGGAAAACTATCCAACCCATTGGGATGCGTCAGGGTTGTCACCCAAAGAGTAGAGAGCAACATGCCTAAAGCAGCCCAGTGCGTAACCCGTGCCCCCCCAAATTTGTCAGACAAAGGTCCAGCTGCGACCCGTGCGGCTGAGCCTACGAGTGGCCCCCAAAATGCCCATGCCAGTGGATCTGGAGCACCTTCAAATCCCCCGTATATTTGTTTTATCAATAATGGAAAAGTAGCTGCAAGACCGGAAAAAGCCCCAAACGTCATGATGTAGAGGGAAGTCATACTCCATGTATGGCGCGAGTTAAAAATATCAAACTGCTGCGCGAAATTTGCTTTGATAGGAACGGATTTCAAAAATATCCAAGCGCTGATACCAAAAACAACTACAAGAGGAATCATCACCGCTGCTGCGTTTTGTAGGTAAACCTTACTCTCCACGCCGCCTTTGCTCAAGACCTGTGATTCACCCAAAAAACTAGCACCACCTAGCAATGCAAAGCCAATAATCCAAGGTGTGACAAATTGAACAATCGATACACCAAAATTACCAATTCCTGCTTGTATTGCTAAAGCCGTACCTTGTAAGCGCTTAGGAAAAAACAATGAAGTTGATGGCATAAAGGATGAAAAATTACCACCACCTAATCCTGCTAAAAATGCGAGTGTTAAAAGCATCCAATAAGGAGTAGACAAATCTTGCACTGCATAAAACCATCCAACTAGAGGCAATAACAACGACAGTGTTGACAATGCAACTACTTTTTTAGTTCCAAGCATTGGTGTTAAAAACATATGCACTAGCCGTAAAGTGCCACCGGCAAGACCAGGCATTGCAGCTAGCCAAAATAACTGGTTAGATGAAAATTGAAATCCAATTTGAGGTAATCTGACAACAAGTGCAGAAACTAAAAACCAAGCCATGAATGCCATGGTTAGATTCAAGGTAGTTATGGCTAAAGTTACCCAAGCAAGACGAGAACCACTACTTTTCCAGAACTCCTCGTTTTCAGGCTCCCACTTGGATATCCAAGTACTATCAACTGCGAAATTTTCATCACGCATACGATCTCCTTTAGTCAATTAAATCAGCGGGTTTAAATGGAAGAACGTGCAAAGGGTGGTTGAGGTGCGTTCTTACCTAAAACTTCAGTTTTGCGAACTTCTGTCCAATACATCCAAATCAAAGATACCCAGACTACGCCGTACATAAACATGAAAGCGCTGCTGCGAACTCCTGTGATATCTAACAGTGCTCCGAATACGACGGGAAGTACAAAACCGCCTAATCCACCAGCTAACCCGACGATGCCACTGATCGTTCCAATATTGTTCGGGTAGTCGTCAGCGATGTATTTGAAAACGCTGGCTTTTCCAAATGCCCATGCCACGCCTAAGATAAACATCAGTCCTGTAAACATGTAGACGTTGAGTCCAATGTGAAAAGTCTCTGGTCCGTAGATCGTGATGATGGTGAAATCTGTTTGTGGATAGGACAATAAAAATAAGCAAATCCAACTCACCCACAGCACCCACCAAGTCACACTGTGTGCACCATACTTATCACTTAACCAACCACCAACAGCACGTAAAACACCTCCGGGTAAAGAGAAACATGCAGCCAACAAAGCTGCAATACGAATGTCAAGACCAAATTCTCCGATGTAGTACTGCACCATCCACAGAGCCAATGCCACATACCCGCCAAAAACAATGCTGTAGTACTGACAGTACTTGAGTACCTTCGGATCTTTCAGAGCTTTGAGTTGCGCACTGAATTTAATTTCACTCGAGACCAAGTGTGTTGGATCACTTTTACTGAACAGCCAGAACAGAACCACAGTACCAGCCATGATCGCTGCATACACTTGAGGAACCATGGCCCAACCAAAACCAACAAGAATGACTGGCGCTACAAATTTATTAACTGCAGAACCTGAATTTCCAGCACCGTAAATTCCCATTGCCATGCCCTGACGGCTTGGAGGAAACCAACGCGCTACATATGGCGTACCAACAGAAAATGATCCGCCCGCAAGGCCCACAAAAAGCCCGATGACCAAAAAATGCCAAAACTCAGTGGCATAGGCCATAAGCCAGATTGCGGGCACTGTGATCGCCATTAAAACAGCCATTACCAAACGTCCGCCAAAGCGATCTGTCCAAATACCCAAGGGCACGCGAATGAGCGAACCTGTCAGAATTGGCGTTGCAGTCAATAAGCCAAACTCAGTAGCATTGAGATTCAGCATTTTCTTGATGGGAACACCAATAACACCAAACATCATCCAGACCATAAAACATACTGTGAACGCTAATGTGCTCACAATCAAAACTGACCATGCTTTGCGTTGTTGTGTAAGTTCGTTGTTCATTGATCTTCTCCAGACTCGTGAACTGAGTGTGTTTGAAGAAGAAGAAAGATGGTATTGATCTAAAGATCAATATTCAAAATGCAAAAGGAGGATGCAGCTGTTGCTGACATCCTCCTTAAGGATTACTTAAATTGATATAAATCAAACTAAGCCATGGGTAGCTGCAAACACAGCAATTTGTACCCTTGAATTGAAATCTAGTTTTTTAAAAATATGCTGGATATGAATTTTGACAGTTGTTTCAGCAATATTCAAATCGCGTGCAATTTGTTTATTACTCAGGCTTTTGGCAACTTGTAAAAATATTTCCTTCTCTCTGGGTGAAAGTAGATCCCAAATGTGAAGAGGGTTGACAACTGAACGCAAAGATACTTGCAAATCTTGTTCCAATGGCTGGCGAAGCGCTGAAACCAATTTATTCATCATTTCAGGGCTAACCACAGACTGTCCCTCTGTCACTTTGACTATGGCATCACACAACTGGGCAGAGTCTGAAGTTTTCAAAAGGTAACCATCTGCACCGTTTTGTAAAGCTTTGGCTAAATCATCTTCATCTTCACTAACTGTAAGCATCATGATTCGTAAATTATCGTGAGAGGCTTTAAGTGCGCAAATCGCATCTACACCTTTGACGCCTGGTAAATGGTTATCTAGCAAAATTACATCTGGCACAGTGGTATTGAGGATGCGCAAAGCCTCACCAATGTCACTAGCCTCGCCTAAGACGGTAAATCTGTCATCTTGCGATAAAAGCGATAGCAGGCCACGTCGAAACAGGGGATGGTCATCAACCACTAACAAACTTATAGCAGTACTCATACCCTCTCCATCAGGGTTTTAGATTGATCAATATCTGTTTTATTTTTTTGATTTCTTGGAACAAATAATGTCACGACTGTGCCCAATCCTGATTGGGATTTGATTTCAACTTCCGCACTTATTTTTGCTGCCCGCTCCCGCATGATGTTCAATCCCACTTGTAACTGGGTCCGCGCATTCATATCGTCAAAACCGACACCATCATCACGGACGATGAAACGCCAAATATCGCCTTTATGAATTTCAAAAACAACATTTTTTGCTTGGGCATGTTTACGAATATTGGAAAGAGATTCTTGGAGAACATGCAAAACATGAACTTGCACATCTTGCGCTAATGGCAAGCTATCACCGGTTATTTTTTTGACAACAACTATGCCACTTTGGTGTTGAAATTTTTGCAGTGTTTCTTGGATTGCTGTTTCAATATCATCCGTCTGTGTTCTTGTTCTAAAGTGCAGTAAAAGTTCACGGACGTCAGCAATACTTTCTTTCAACCCTTGATCAAGTTCATTTAAAAAATGTTTAGTTTTATAGACATCATTTTTTGCTATCGAAGACCTTATGAGCCCGACTTGGATTTTCAAAAATGCTAACGACTGGGCTATTGAATCATGCAACTCTCTAGCAAGCATTGTGCGCTCGCCAGCTATTGCAGACTCACGGTCCATTGCCAAAGCACGAAAGCCTTCAACAGAACTTGCAAGATGACTTGAAAAGGTATCAACTAACTCAAGTTCCTCGTGGGTAAGTCGCACATCTGTCCGATAAAAAAGATCAATTTCTCCCAGTACCTTGTTTTGCAATTTCACGGGCACAGAAACCAGCGTCTCGTATCCCAATTTATTGCAATGTCTAAGAGGCGCCATTTCAGTGCTTTTGATAGGAATCACACGCGTTCGCATTTCAAAAGCTGAATTTCCACACGCGCAGACACCAGCTCTTAGACATTTCTCTTCTTCCAGTGCTTCAAGTGGAAAATTGTCTGAACTCAAAATTAGGAATTTATCTGGATCATCACCAGTCCAACGGATGGCTAAGGCATCAGCTTTCATCAATTCGCGAACTTGCTGTGCAAAACCCCTTGTCATCTCATTTATGGTGTTGGCTTTACCAAGAAATAAACTAACTTCATAGAGAGCCTGTAGTCTCTCTTTTTGCGCAGCAATCCTGTTTGTTTTAGCAACAACTTGCGCCTCTAAATCGTTGTACAAGGTTTGCAGGGTAGCAGCCATTCGGTTAAATCCCTGTGCAACTTGACCAAATTCATCATTTGATGTGACTTCAACGCGCGCTGTAAATTGCGCACTCTCTAATTTTCGTAATCCATCTCGCAATTTACTCAACGGATGAATCACAAAGTGATAGCCGGTATAGAGCATGATGACCGCACCGGCTACAGCCAAAGCCATCATCACAAATTGAAATAAATTCAGGATGGCTGTTAATGAGGCTAATTGGTATTCGATAGATAAAACAAAGCGATCAATCACTTCTAAGAATGCTTCTGAGGCTTGTACCAAATTAACACGATCCGTTGAAGGGCTTGAAATTAATAGGCTTCGCTGTTCAAGCCAACCCAGCTCCACTGCGTTAAAGCGCGATTCAACATGCGCATTCCAGGGTACAAAAAGTGGTCTTGCTGAATCACCCTGTCTCAGCAACCGCATGCTTTCATCAAACTTATTGACTAAAGCAAAAATTTCATGCTCATTCGTATCAGCCTGAACGGCACTGGTTAACCGCCATGTTTGCATGCGCAAGCGTCCCGCTTCATTCAAAGCTGCTGCTCCGCCGCTGAGTTGCCAAGTAACCCAAAGAGTAAGTCCAATAGATACAAGAGCAACAATTAATAGGGTCACGCCGATTCGAACCAGTTTGGTAGAAAGTGACGCTGTGTTTTTCATGTGTGTATGGACTTTAAACTGTCAAAAAGCCTTGAAACATAGTTCTAAAGAACTATGTTCATGGATTTGGTTTTTGCAATACATAGTGGTTAACCGCAAGCACCCACATGTCCACACTCGGTGCAATAGTCGCAACCATCCTTGCGTATCATGGCATGGGCACCGCATTCAGGGCATTTTTTGCCCGCCATGGCGCCTAAGGTTGGGTTGGAGCTAGGCGTTGAGAACCGGAGCGAATCAGCGTTTAATGGATTGGCGTCAAGGCCATGATTGTTTCTCAGCGCACGCTGCTGAAGGATATTTTGAATAGCGAAGGCAATGGCACCTACTTCTGAGTCATGCCATAGAGGCACCTGCGTACCATCCTCTTTGGTCTTAAATCCGTGGCGAACAGGGCCTCGATCCCAAGCCACTTTTCGCATATCACTTAAAGCCCGTTCTAAAAATCCACCCCGAGCAGCCAAGGAAAGTAAGCGCATGCTGGAGGTTATCCATTGCTGCGATTCACCGCTCTGCCCTACTGGCATAAAAAATTCAATCGCACGATCTACCAATCCCGAACCATCTGCTCGCGGCACAGGTAAAAAGGAAACAATAAGGTATAGCGTTTTTTGTCCCTCGTAGGTCCAATATTCAATCTTCTCAGCAACCGCATCGAGCGATCCCTTAGGTCGGCTTCCGATCACTGTTCGCATAGGGTTTGTTGAATTAGCAGTTTCCGATTTTGTAGCAGTGTCCTCTTTCGTTAGAGGATTAACTTCCAGTACTGCACCCAAAATAGCGTTGGGTCGGTACGTTGCTAAACCTTTGAGTCCTGCGCGCCAAGCTTGGAGGTATAAGTCTTTGAAATCTGCATATGGGTAATCGGCAGGCACATTGACGGTTTTGGAAATGGCGGTATCTACAAAGGGTTGTACCACTTGCATCATGGCAATGTGGTCATTTGCATTCATTTCTAATGCGCTAACAAAATAGGGTGGAAGCTGGTTTGTATCGCCGCCTAATTCGCGGTAAATGCGCCATGCATGGTCTTGTACGTCGTATTGAGAAAAGGTTCCATCGACCTCGCGTTTCTTGCGGGTGTACGTCCAAGAAAAGGCAGGTTCAATGCCGTTGGATGCGTTATCTGCAAATGCCAAACTCACTGTACCGGTGGGTGCAATCGACAGCAAATGGCTGTTGCGCATTCCATGGCGACGAATGTCACGTTTGATGGGTTCTGGCAACCGACTAGCAAATGTGCCTTCGGCCAAATAAGTATCAGCATCGAAACAGGGAAAAGAACCTTTTTCTTTTGCCAATTCAACAGAGGCCGCGTAGGCAGCGTCGCGCATTACCTCTGCAATACCCCTTGCAACAGCGCGCCCATCGTCTGAGTTGTACCTCAAACCCAACATGACCAAAGTGTCGCCAAGCCCCGTAAAACCAACGCCGATACGGCGCTTAGATTGGGCTTCGTCCTTTTGTTGCGGTAGCGGCCAATGCGTTAAGTCAAGCACGTTATCGAGTGCGCGTACTTGTAGTTTGACAGCATCGGCAAAGCTGACGAAATCAAAGTTCGCAACACCACCCAATGCAAAAGGGTTGCGAACAAAACGCGGCAAGATCACAGGACCTAAATCGCAACAACCGTAGGGAGGTAATGGTTGCTCTCCGCAAGGGTTGGTAGCGGTGATGCATTCGATCGCGCGTAAGTTGTTATCTCGGTTGATTGGATCAAGAAATAAAACACCAGGCTCGGCGAAGTCATAGGCAGACTGCATTACCGAATCCCAGAGATCACGGGCGCAAACAGATGCATACACCCAATGACCGTCCGCACGCTGGTGCGCGCCTTGGGCTAACAAGTCGTTGTCGGGACTTGCTGCGTGCACCAAATCCCAAGGCTTGTCCTCGATCACAGCATGAATAAACGCGTCACTGACAGCCACTGACACGTTGAAATTATTCCAGCGCCCGGGCGTTCTTTTCGCGGTAATGAATTCCATCACATCTGGGTGATCAATTCGCAACACACCCATTTGCGCTCCACGCCTTGCACCGGCGCTCTCGACGGTAGCGCACGACTGATCAAATACATTGATATAGCTGCATGGCCCTGATGCCTTGGATGCCGTTCCTTTAACTCTTGCGCCGTTGGGACGAATGCGCGAAAAGTCATAACCTACGCCACCGCCACGACGCATGGTTTCAGCAGCTTCACGCAACGCTTCGTAGATGCCCGGGTAGCCTTCTTCGTCTCGGCCTTGAATACAATCGCCGACTGGTTGCACAAAGCAATTGATCAAGGTGGCCTGGATTCCGCTGCCAGCGGCGCTCATGATTCGTCCGGCACCTATTGCACCGATTTCTAAATTGTGTCGAAAAAGTTTTTCGAAATCCTCTCTGAGTTCAGGCAATTCAACACTGGCTAGCGCCTTAGCTACACGATCAAATAAATCACCCACACATTGCTCACCCGCTTTCAGGTACTTCTCTTTAAGGACGTCCTCACTGATCGCCTGTGTTGTCATAGTGCTGAGTTTCATACTGTTTTAACCTTGTAATGTCAAACCGAAATCCTTGCTTGGAGGACCAACTGTTCTGGGGTTGTGAAATAGGATGCAGATTGACCGATCTGCGCTTTTGATTTCTTAAATTCGTATCTGGCAACCATCTTGAGATGTACCTCATCGGGCCCATCCAAAACATGTAGTGCGCGACCCCAAGTCCAAAAATATGCAAGCGGCGTATCTGGCGACAACCCCATCGCACCAAAAATTTGCATGGCACGATCGACCACCCTTGTCTGTAATCTAGCAGCAACAACTTTGATACCAGAGATAAATGATCGCAACTCATCTGAAGAAAAATTTCCTTTATCTAACATCCAAGCAGTTTTAAGTACGAGAAGTCGTGCTTGATCGATTTCTAGTCTTGACTCAGCAATCCAATCTTGGATATTGGACTGCTCTGACAAATATTTACCAAATACTTTTCTCTCAAGTGCGCGCTCCAAAGCCATTTGCAGCGCCAACTCGCACTGCCCAATCGTTCGCATGCAATGGTGAATACGCCCTGGTCCAAGTCGTGCCTGCGCCATGTGGAAGGCCTCACCCCATGCTCCTAATAAATTGGACCGCGGTACTCTCACCTGTTTAAAAGTAATCTCGCAATGCCCCTCTGGCGATTGGTGGTGAATGACAGGAATATTTCGAACAACGTGAACACCCTTTGTATTTAAAGGAACCAAAATCATGCTGTGCCGGTAATGGATTTCTTGTGCGCGATCTGGAATATTTCGACACATCACAATTAGCAATTGGCATTGTGGGTGTGCTGCACCCGTGATAAACCACTTGCGTCCATGGATAACCAAGTCATCACCTTCAATTTGCACACTAGTTTGTATATTTGTTGGATCGGAAGAGGCCACATCTGGCTCTGACATGGCAAATGCAGAACGGATTTCACCTGATAACAGGGGACTTAACCATTGCTCTTTTTGAGCACTGCTTGCAAATTGATTGAGAAGTTCCATATTGCCACTATCGGGCGCATTGCAATTAAAAACCTCAGCCGCCCAAGGTAGCCTGCCCATACTTTCAGCCAAAGGCGCATAGTCAAGATGGCTCATAGCTGTACCAGGTTGATCACCGCTTAAAGAGGGTAAGAAAAGATTCCATAACCCCTCGTCCTTTGCTAAGGATTTAAGATCCTCTAGGAACGGAGGCGGATAAATCCCTTCCTTCACTGATTGGTGCCACGCGGCATTGTGTGGCAGTAAATACCTGCACATAAAAACATCTAATCGTGCTTGCCATTCCTGTGCTTTTGGCGAAGATGAAAAGTCCATGACCGCCCCTTTCCACAATGTCAAAATTAAATTAAACGCCGGGGTGCTTTTTTGAATACTATGGGCATTGGGGCTGTATTTGCACTGTTGTTGACTACGTCTTTTAAGGTTACGCCATCCAAAACACGAATGAATGCATCTAAACCCTGCATCAGCACGTTTTTTAAATTGCAACGACCATCAATCTGGCACAAATTACCTTCAACGCTAAAGCATTCCACAATTGTGAAGTTATCTTCCATTTTTCGGACAACTTCGCCTATGACGATTTCGCCAGCTGGTGCTAACAATCGAATTCCACCGCCACGCCCCCTGGTTGTAGAGAGCCATCCATAAGCTGAAAGCTCCATAACAACCTTCATCAGATGACTCCTGGAAATTTTATGAAATTCAGCAATTTCGGAAATTGTTGAAGACTCTTGCCTCTCCTGCTGAATTGCGCAGTACATCAAAACGCGTAATGCATAGTCCGTTTTTTGAGTCAATCTCACTGCTAATCCTTTTCAAATTTATTTATTTTTGAATCCATTTGAAGCATATTTTTATAAATATTCACTTTTTATGAATCTTATTCTATAATAGATTCATTTCATATGAATATTAAGGGGAAATATGGTTCACACATCGACAACGGCATCAGCAAATGCAGACCAAAGCTTGGGAACACTGGCTGTTCAAATTCCTGGCGCAACTGCTCTTTTTAGAAAGCTAAAACTTGATTTCTGCTGCGGTGGACATCAGTCACTTAAAGAAGCATGCGCAGCAAGAGGAATCTCCACATCAGATGTGATTGAGAGTCTTCTTGCCTTAGAAAGTACACCCGAACTTCCCAAAATACTAGAAGCAGCTGAGTTGATTGATTACGTTCTTAAACGCTTCCACGCGGTTCACCGCCAACAACTCCCCGAACTGATTCGAATGGCGCGTCGAGTTGAAGCAGTTCATCGTGAGCATCCGATGCTAGCGAAAGGATTAGCAGATCACCTTGAAAAAATGCAAGATGAACTGTTGGCACACATGGAAAAAGAAGAACAAATCCTTTTTCCAATGTTAAAAGCAGGCATAAATCCAATGCTTGTCCATCCTATTGGCATGATGCGGCATGAGCATATAAATCACGGAGCACAGCTGGAAAAATTAAGTAATTTAACGTCTAACCACCAAGCGCCTGAAGGCGCATGCAATACATGGATGGCTCTTTATGCTGGAACTGCGCGCTTGGCTGAAGATTTAATAGAACACATTCATACTGAAAATAATCTTCTTTTTCCTCAGTTTGAAACTTTGGCATCTTCAAGCCATTAAAAAGTCTTATTAGTTCAAGGAACTTATATGCGCAAGGACGCAACCTATTGGTTAGATCAGACTCAAGCTGCTGGTTTGAAGCCACTCAAAATTAAGGGCCAAATTTTATTGCCAATAGTTCAAGGAGGAATGGGCGTATGCGTTTCCGCATCTGGCCTGTCATCTGCTGTTGCCAAATTAGGAGGGATGGGAACTATTTCTTCAGTTGACTTGCGCCGACGTCATTCTGATTTGATGAAGAAAACAGGTCATTTAGATAAGGAGCCTGATGCCCGCTCCCTGATTGATGCCGCAAATCTAGAAGCACTTGATCGCGAGATAAAAACTGCCAAATTAAATTCCAATGGCCAAGGTTGGATAGCCGTAAATATTATGAAGGCGCTAAGTGCTTATGAAGGCTACATCCAACAATCTATCAAAAGCGGAGCAAATGCCTTGGTTGTTGGAGCGGGCCTGCCACTTGATCTTCCAGAGTTAACAAAGGATCATCCAGACATAGCATTGATACCCATTCTTTCTGATGCACGTGGCGTCCAACTACTTGTTCGGAAATGGGAGAAGAAAGGACGTCTACCTGATGCCATCATCATTGAAAATCCCAGATTAGCTGGGGGCCATTTGGGGGCAGCTAGGTTAGCGGATCTAGGTGATTCACGATTTGAGTTTGAAATAGCCATAGGGCAAATCCTTGAATTTTTTAAAACCTCGGGAATTGAAAATGAAATACCACTTATAGCTGCTGGTGGCATAAATAGCCACGCAGAGATATTACGTCTTCAGAGGCTCGGAGCAAGCGGTGTTCAACTAGGCACGGCATTTGCAGTAACACAAGAGTGTGATGCCCCACAGGTCTTCAAAGAAGTTTTGGCTCAAGCGAAACCACAGGATATTGTTGAATTCGTCAGTGTCGCTGGACTACCAGCTCGTGCAGTCCGAACCCCATGGTTAGATAAGTATCTGCGCATACTGCCGGTGCTACAAGAAAGAGCACATAAAAAATTGAAATGCAACATGTCTTTTGATTGTCTTACACATTGCGGTTTACGAGATGGAGACGCAACCATTGGTCAATTTTGCATTGATCAACAACTGGGGCACGCACTAGAAGGCGATTTGAAACGTGGGCTCTTTTTCAGAGGTGCAGGTGTACTTCCGTTTGGGGCGGAAATTAAAAAAGTATCAGACCTGATCAGATTCTTGCTTACCCCAGTTGCAAGTAATACCGAAATTCAATCTTCTGAGGTAAATAATTTTTGTCCAACGAGGGGTGCATGCGTCCATCTAGAACAAGGCTTCGAAAAATGCATCCAAGATCACCAATGCTTTGATGACGACCTATGTCCACTTCATAGCTCTTTTGCACCCAATGAATTATGAAAATCTTACCGATAGACCAAGACAGGAATGTTTGTGTGTGTAAGTACCTTACTGACTTCGCTTCCTACTAGCAATGCGCTCAGTCCACTGCGACCATGGGAAGCCATGAAAATCAAATCGCAATTGTGTTCTTCAGCAGTAGCAACAATGGCGCTGTAGGGGTGGCTCGCTTCGCAATGCACTGTTTCACAACTCACCTCTAATTCACTACAGCGTTTTGCAATATGCGCCAATCTTTCGTTCGCTGTTTTGGCCATTTCAGAGGCATATGTTTCTGGTGTGTCAGAAATAGAAATTGAGTCAATACTGATGTAATGAAAAGGCTCGGTTACGGTGATGCCGATTATTTTTGCATTGATTTCAGCCGCAAAAATTACAGCTTTATCAATAGATTTATTGGATAAGTCGGTACCGTCTGTTGGCAATAATAATGTCTTAAACATAGTAACTCCTATTAAGTTGAACAACTCAACAAAAGTCAATCCAATAGGACTCGCTCAATCTGAATAACAACACAAAAACTAGGAATGCAAGACCTCATCGTGCTGACCTCTTGAGTTAATAGCCACGCTACTCTTATTGCGGTCGTATGTCAACAAACTGTAATAGTCGAATCAGCTCAAATTTTTATTAAAACGAGCATCATTTAGCTTCACTTATGACCTCAGCGATCGACTCAACTAGGTACAAAGGAAAGCTTGGTTTGGTCGATCTTGAACACTTTGGTTAACCAGTCGGCCATGATCTCTTGGCCAAGGGTCGGGTTGTCGTGCTGACAATGCTCAGCTCCAGTTTCTTCAGCTTCTGTTAATTTAAGCGTAACGTCAATGCCGCGCGCCTTGGCGTAATCGTGAACTAGTTTGACTGTGTCAACGCCCAGCACATCATGTCCGCCGTGAAGAACTAGGTAGGGGCAACGCATATTGTCAAGAACGCCCTCTAATTTGAAGGGTTTAGCTATTTTTACTGCCTCAGCCATTGTTTTGGCTCCCATAACCCATTTCATATGTCCGGCAAGCGCGTGTTCTTCGCCTCGGTCAGCAAAACGCTTTTCTATATCCCAAATAGCCCCATGCGAAATGCATGCAGCAAGTCGGTGCTCACAAGAACCAGCTCGAGCAGCGTAATATCCACCCATGCTTGAACCACTGACGGCAATGCGTTTGTTATCTATGTCAGTGCGCTTCTCCAACCAATCTATACACCTACCAACAGGAACTTCGTAGTCGAATCGCGACACAATGCCTTGTCGTCTTAGAGCTCCACCTTGCCCGGGTCCATCAACTAGAAGCACTGAAATTCCACGCTGAACAGCTCCGCGACCAGTCATAAACCATAGTTCATCTTTAAATGAATCAAGTCCACCGAAAGAGATCAACACTGGCTGTTTTTCGCTACTATTCTTGTAGGCAGGTGACTTGATGAAATAGGCTGGCAAAGTCTTACCCTCTTCATAGGGTATTTCCACAACTTCGCCGGGTGGATTGAGATGGCGTAACCACTTTTGGCTAGCCATCTCACATCGTGTAAATGTCGGCAAGCGGCGCGGATCATCGTGAGCAAGCCAGAACTCAGCAGAACGAAAATAATCAGCGGCACGAAGCCAGCAATTCATTGCTGTGCGGATATTTCCTTCACGCAATGCAATATCACCGCGCTTGTCGTTGCGGTCAGCTACGATCATCCACTCGTTATGCCAACTTTCTAAATCTCCAGGGATCATGCGGCTAGCTGCTTGGAAACATTCACTAACCGCCCCACCACCCTCTTGCGTTTCGCCTAGGCCTCGGCGAAATTGATATGACATGAAAAAATGATCAGGCCAATGGTGCCAACCAAAAGGTTCGTATCTAGGCGGCGTTCCTACAGTCAAATCTGTCTTCATTTAAATGCCTTATTGCTGGAGAGTTTGCTTACTGTGGCTTGAAGCCTATGTCTCTTACTAGTTTGCCGTACTTTGCAAAATCACTTTTGATAATTTCGGCAAAGTAATCAGGGGTCTCATAGACCATGTTCAGCCCAGAGGCTATAAGTTTTTCGGATACCTCTGGATTTTTCATAGCCCGATTAATTTCGTCGTTGAGTTTGATCACTATGTCGCGCGGCATTCCTGGGGGGCCCACGAAACCAAACCAACCGCCTGACTCGTAGCCAGGTACTGCCTCCGATGCAGCTGCAGCATCAGGCCACTGAGGAGCTCTGTTCTTACTAGTAACTGCCAAAAGGTTAATGCGTCCAGATTTGATATGAGGCGTAAGTCCAGTAACACCATCTACGCCAGCCTGTACTTGACCGCCGATCAAGTCTGTAGCAATTTGTGCTGATCCTTTATAAGGAATGTGATTAAAGGAAAAATTGCCCATCATTCGCAGGTGCTCAAAAATAAGGTGTGGAAATCCACCTTCTCCGTTGGTAGCAACCGTTAACTTACCTGGATTTGCTTTTGCCCAAGTAATCATTTCAGGAAGTGTTTTAAATGGTGCGCCAGTACCGCCCACCACGACAAGGAAGTTAGTTGTTGAAACTGCTATCGGCGAAAAGTCCTTCAAAGCATCGTAGGGAATACTTTTGCTAGTGTGTGGAAGCACAACAAGGTTACCCCCTTGCCCAGCCCCTATGGTGTAACCGTCTGGGGAAGCTTTTGCAACCAAGTCTAGCCCCAGCATCCCGCTAGCACCAGGACGGTTTTCAACGATCACTTGTTGCCCTAAACGCTCAGACAATCGTGGTGCTATGAGACGCGCCATCAAGTCGGTTGTATTACCTGGAGGAAAAGGAATAATAATTTTTATTGGCTTATTAGGGTACGGGCCAGTTTGAGAATTTGCAATTCCAATAAATAAAACGAAGAATAAGATCAAACATCTCGATTCCCATTTTTTAAGAAAACTAAATCGCATATTTCCTCCTAATTAAAAATTTACTTTTTCTTTGGAATGACAGGGACTAATAGTCTTGCTTTATGTTTAGGTCCCATGTGTAAAGTAACCTTACCACCAAATATTGCGGGCGGACGGTCTTGTTCATCCTCATGCGTGAATGGACCACAACCTTTCATAGGATTCTTCATGTTAGACAAAACTGCTGCTGCGTCGTCATGTTCATAATCACGTCCGCGAACAGACAATGCAATACTGAAACCTTTAGGTACAACAATACAAGTTGGCCAAATTTCAACATCTAATTCGTATATTTTCCCTGGAGTCAAAGGTTGCTTCTCATCATGGCTATGCCAAGGACGGTATGGCAAACTTTTTTTCTTATCTAATTTTCGATGAGATGCTCTTAGCCACCCTTGTGCTATGGGTGTCTTGGGATCTAATGCCCCATGAAATAAAACTTCCTTACCCTTAGGATCAAACACTCTTACAACAGCAAAAATATCAGCGTCAACAGTTGAAGAAGAAATAAAAAGTTTCAGGGCCATTGGACCGGTTAATTCAACTTCCTGGGTTTGCGGCGGGAAAGCGAAAGTAACGCCATTTCCCATCATGTCATACGCAATCGTTTCCGCCCTCTTTAAAGGAAACTGTGAGAATGAATTTTTTAATGGGTCCAGATACAGGGGAGTCCATTGAGTACGTTTTAATGGCCATTCATTTTCTGATCGAGGTGTAAATTTTTCACCAGGAGATCTCACCAACAAAGAAACTTTTGGCGTAGTTTCCCAGCCGTTTTTTTTGCCTTTGAGATAAAAATCAAAAAAACGCTTTTGAATACCAATTCCATAATCAGTATAAAAAGGCGCCCAATGAGATCCGCCGTGGACTTCAAGCCATTTGTTTTTTGATTTTGATCTAACAAAACCCTCAAAATTACCTCGCGTATGCAAACCCTGCCCACCCCAATTAGCTGCGCTTAGGAGTGGAATGTCTACTTCATCTAACTTAGCAGTGCGCTCTTCGTACCATGGACAAATCATTTCGTTATCAATTACGCGCTTCCAAATATCCTCAATGTTTTTGCGTAATTCTTGCTCTGGCAAAGTTTCTGGACCACAAACAGTCTCCCCAGTTATGGGGTTTCGCTTACCTCTGTCTCCGACACCGTGTTGTACGGTTTTAACTTGCATCTCTAACCAGTTCTTACGGAATGAGCATGCTATGCCACCGTGCCTGTTTGATTCTCTATAGTTATCGTTCCACCCTTCCCACGCGCAAATGGCAACTAAGTGCGCTGGTTTACTAGCTGCTGCGCGCCACTGATTACTAGCGTAATAAGAAATACCATTCATTCCTACCCGTCCGTTGGACCATTCTTGTTTGGCTGCCCATTCAATGCACAAATGAATGTCTTTAGTCTCACGCGCATTGTTGTGATCCATGAAACCTGGAGATCTGCCAGCACCACGCGAATCAACTCGTATACAAACGTAGTCATCAGATACCCATTTTTCAGGGTCAACGACTTCCCAATTTTGATATTTGTTGGTGGACCCTCTCATGACATCGGGATTCTCAATTTCCATGATCTCCCATGCCGTTTTGTAACCTTCCTGAAAAGCCAAGCCCTTACCGTAAGGACCATACGAAAGGATTACAGGAAATTTTCCTTTGTGTGTGGGCATGAAAACATCAGCTCTTAGAACAAGGCCATCATCCATTTCTATGGGTAGATCCCAATCTATGTGCATCCCATCACGTATTTCTGATTTCCAAGTATCCATAGCAACTCCTTTTTATTTTTTTAATTTTGTTCCTTGGACTAATTTAAAAATATTAAGACAAGCCCTAATTGTTCAAAAGCAACAATTCCATAAATGCTAAGCCTTAAGGTCAATCCTTACTATTGCGGAATGCACATTCCAAGGTTGTTGCGATTGGATGTTTGCAGCGGCCTGCTGGGTTGTTGCCTTTGATGGAAGTTGCATACCGCGGTTTTGCAACTCCAAACCAAAGTGCTGGGCTGCGTACAGATTGCTACTTAGCAGAGCTGCGCCAATCTTTCCTAGCAACGGGTCTGCAGACGCATTGGGATCGAAGTTGACAAGTGCTGTAAAAGCCGTTCGCGCTGCGTCCAAGTCGCCTGCCTTCAAGTTTGTCAACAAGGCCTGTAACTTTTGCCGGCGGCGGCTTTCTCTGTCTTCCTGCGGCGAATGATTGCCGCCCTGTTGGCGGGCAGCGCCATCTATACGTAACGCAAATGAAGTAGCCATAGCATCTCCTTTTGTTTTTACCCCTTTATTTCAAGAACGTGTTTATCCCTTCTAATCCAAGCATAAATAATGCCAAGCCCACTAGATAGGAATCAGAAGTAGCTCCAATTAATTAATTTCTCAGGGAATCAAGGACAGAACGCAGATCTGCGCCAGAGAAATCTGGGTGTGGCGTCAAAGCCTCCAAAGGCAAGCCTTGTCTGTTTACCCAATGTGTTTTGAATCCGTACCAAGTGGCACCCAATGCGTCCCAACTGTTACTGGAAACAAAAAGGATTTCTATTTTTTTTATTGGAATGATTTTCTCAACTAAGGCATAGCTCTCGGGTGCGGTTTTAAATAATCCAATTGAATCTACAGAGATCACATGGTCAAGAACTCCCTCCATTCCCGCGTTCTTAACTGCTGAGTTGAGCATTTCCGGACTGCCGTTGGACAAGATCGCTGTCACCAACCCCTTTGCTTTTAATTCATGCAAAACGGCTAAGTTCTCCGCAAAAGGAGCAAGATGGGCATACTGTTGCATCAGCATATCGACCTGTCCAGCACTACGATCCAGTTTCAACCGGTCTAAGGTGTACTCCAGCGATAACCGCGTTAGTTCCCAAAACGGTTTGTAGTATTTACTGCCCGACGTGTTGTGCGGGTCAGATTGCGTAATTATTCGCGTGTATTCGATTTGCTTGTCGCGCCAAGCAAGAGAGATAGCGACCCCTTTTTGGGGGTAAATTTTTTCAGCCAACGCCTCAATGGAGTAAACATCAAATAACGTACCGTATGCATCAAAAACAACCGCCTTAATGTTCATCTTGTATTCCTTGCAAACTAAAAATTATGCGCCTATCAGAAAATTCATTGCAGTAGGATTGAGGAAGGATCACAAGAAAAATAATTTCTAAATTTTTAAAGGAGCAAGTTTTATGGATCTTCAACTCAAGGGCAAAACCGCATTGGTAACGGGTGCGAGTGTAGGTATTGGGCGTGGAATTGCAAAATCTTTGGCAGCAGAAGGTGTCAGGATTGCTATATCTGCCCGAAGAGTAGACAAATTACAAGAGTTGTCAGACGAAATTACTGCTTGCGGTGGTCCTACACCCGTCATCATCGCATCTGACCTCTACGCGCAAGATGCTGCAAAGTTATTGACAAATGCAGCCTTAAAAGGACTCGGCAGCGTCGACATTTTGGTAAACAATGCTGGTGGGTCTCGAAGTTTTAAAGATCTCCATGTCAGCGAAGAGGCTTGGCAGGAAGCTATCACTCTTAACTTTCACCGCCCTCGCCAAGTTGCCGATGCCTTAATTGATCAAATGATTGAACGCCGTTGGGGGCGCATTATCAACATTACGGGCAAAAGTGAACCCGAACATACCAATGGTGCTTTTTGTGCAAAAGCGGGAATGCACAGTTGGGCCAAGGGTATGTCCCGAATGGTGGGGAAATTCGGAATCACGATCAATTGTTTAGCGCCTGGTCGTATTCACTCTGAGCAGATATTTAAAAACTACTCACCAGAGCATCGTCAATGGCAATGTGAAAACGAAATTCCTATGGGTCGATACGGCGAACCTGAAGACATGGCGAACTTGGTCACCTTTCTAGTTTCCCCATTGGCAAGCTACATCACGGGAACTGTTATTCCAGTTGATGGAGGATTGCGAAAATACCAATTTTGATTTTTTATCGGAGATTCTTATGTCAACCCATTACAGACACTGTCACTTTATTGCCAGCGTGTTCTCCTTTATGGCGTTTATGACACCTTCCCTCGCTGATGCACAAGCAAATCACTGGCCAACAAAACCCATACGCTTTGTTGTGCCTTTTGCTCCTGGCGGGACAAGTGAAGTTGTTGCTAGATCGGTTGCATCTGAATTAACCAAACAACTCGGGCAAAGTGTTTATGTTGAAAATAAGCCTGGCGGTGCTGGGGTAACTGCAATGCAAGAGGTAGCCAAAGCAGCTCCTGATGGCCATACGATCATTCTCACACACGTAGGCACTCTAGCTGTCAACCCATTTATGTTGAAGAATCAACCGTATGACGTAGACAAAGACTTTATTCCTGTCACATTGCTTGCTAAGGTACCTAATGTTTTTGTCGTCCACCCTGACCTACCAGTTAAAAACTTCCAAGAATTCATTCAGTATGCAAAAACGCACCCTGGACAACTTAATTACGGATCCGCTGGTAACGCAAGTGCTGGGCATTTGGCCATGGAATATTTAAAACTTGTAACTGGAACTTTCATTACACATATTCCCTACCGTGGTACGGGACCTCAATTGACAGATCTATTAGCAGGTCGCACCCAAGCCTCCTCTGCCGGTATGCCTGCGCTTGGTCCCCATATTCGTAGCGGTAAATTACGTG
The DNA here is from genome assembly GCA_018969975.1 of Burkholderiales bacterium. GTDB lineage: Bacteria > Pseudomonadota > Gammaproteobacteria > Burkholderiales > Burkholderiaceae_C > Limnohabitans. The sequence continues at coordinate 20,670 of JAGWXI010000006.1, read as the reverse complement.
CAATAGCAGTGGGAACACAACAGCGTATTCCCGCCATGCCGGACGTGCCCACTGTTGCTGAAATGGGGTTTAAAGATTTTGAAACTTCGCAGTGGTACGGCATCCATGTGCCAAATGGAACTCCTCCAGACATAGTCAAAAGGTTACAAGAAGAGTCATACAAGGCGCTCAAATCGAGTGCTGTCACTGAACGTTTTGCGACGGATAACGCGGTTGGGGGCGGTGGCCTATCTAGTGAGTACGCCGCATTCATAAAAAAAGAGCAACGCATCTGGAGCGATATCGTCAAACGTGCTGGCATCAAACCCGATTAACTTAGCACCGACGAATTAAAGTTGGGTAGCCTTTTTTCAACATGGTGTCGTAACAAGGCGGCAGACCTAAAAATTCCATGGGCAAATTTTCCGTAAGGCAAGGTTAGAAAAAGTGCCATCACTATGCCCAAGTGAGTTGCCAAAACTACGGGCAAATAGGGACTTGCTTTTACCAAAAGCAATAACAACCCACTCCAAGCAGTCAACCATAACAGGGCGATAAATCCTAAATCCATAGGCCTTTGTGCCTTATCACCGTGATCTGCATTTCGACGAAGATGCAACCAAGCTAACCAAGTGGTTCCTATCCCTAAAAAAAGTCCGCCTGTGACACCAAATAGTTTTGGAAGACTAATGAAGTCGTAGGGTGCTATCCATCCAAAAACATAGTGATACAAGGTTGCGACAGATGTTGCCAAAAAACACAGCATGAAACCGTAGAAAGTAAGGTGGTGTGCCTTACGTCGTGCATCGGTCCACTTATCGTCTTCGTTATGACATCCCTCTCCGTGACCACCATCTAAATTTTTCAGACGCAAAGTGTCCCATACTGCGTTAGAAGTAGCTGCTACGTTAGGTGCTTGCTTCCCTGTTGCAGGTGTTATGTCACGCCAAAATCGATATACGCCTAGCCCTAATGAGATAACAACAAAAACAAACACCGGCAAAAACAAATTCACTAACAAACCATGCGGAAAAATATTGTAAAAATTATTTTCAACAACAGGTCCAATCAAAGTACCGTTCCTAAGTAAAGTTAAGCAGAGAAAAACAGACACGCCAAACGCGAGACATAAAGCTATCCACAACCCATTGGCTGCATAGAGTTTGCCAAAAGCGGCAGGCCACGCATAACGTGTGTAAGTCTCTAACCGAACCCGAGCCATAGCCCTAGGTACGTTGATACCGAAATCATGCGGTGGCGCATATTGGCAAGCATGCAAACAGGCCCCACAGTTATGGCATAGATTGGCTAAGTAATGAATATCGGCATCACCAAAAGTAAGACGACGCGTCATTGCTGAAAAAGTTGCACAAAAACTTTCACAATAACGGCAAGCATTACAAACTTGCATTTGCCTCCCAACCTCTTGCTCAGCATTTAGCCCTTCACCTCTCGCTAAGGCCTTGGCTTGATCGGTAAGTGCTAGTAAATCATTCATACCGAGGCTTTTGCGTCTAGTGCGACTTTGGCTGCATAGGCACCAGCTTGACGTCCAAAAAACGTGCCAATAGTCATACCAACGCCTGCGGTGTAACCCTTGCCGAGCACATTACCAGCCATGATTTCACCTGCTGCAAATAAATTAGGGCTTGGTACCCCAGCAAAATGAACCGCTGTTGTCTCATCAGTTTTCAGGCCCAGATAGGTAAAGGTAACACCAGGTCGCAAAGGATATGCATAAAAAGGCGGAATATCGATAGTCCGTGCCCAATGGGTTTTGGCAGGAAGCAATCCTTTGGTGTGGCAGTTGTCAAGGATGGTGTGATCAAAGTCACCTTGCACACAAGCAGCATTAAATGCATTCATAGTTTGCATAAATTTCTCAACATCGAGTTCTAACTTAGTTGCCAATTCAGACAAAGTATTGGCCTCTATTGCTTCAAATACGGAAGGCATGAATCTGCCTATAGCTTTACTGTCAATAATTGAATAGCCAATTTGCTGAGGTTGCTGCGCTACCAGTCGACCCCAAATCGCATAGCGTTTAGGCCAAAAATCTTCGCCTTCATCATAAAACCGCTCAGCTGCTTGATTTACCACTACACCAAGAGATACTGAGTCAAGTCTGGTGCAAATACCACCGTCATACAAAGGCGCTCTTGCATCAATAGCAACCATATGGGCTTGCGTGGGGTCACCAATGATGTCGGCGCCCTGCCCCATTAAAAACCTCAATAACTCGCCTTGGTTAAAACGAGAGCCTCGGATTAGAAAGTTATCTGCAGACCATTCTCCCAAAGCATTTTGTCCCCAAGCTTCACGCAACCACTCGCGGTTTGACTCAAAACCACCACAAGCCAATACACAAGTTTTTGCCTCAATCCACTCTTCTCGTGTTTCACCATTTGCATTGGTATGAATCACGCGGGCTGCCTCAAAACAACCGTCTACAAGTTTGAGTTCACTCACGCGGGCGTTGTACTTCACCTCAATGCCTAGTAGTTCAGCACTGCGGTAGTAGGCATTGATCAGCGCCTTACCTCCCCCCATGAAAAATGCATTAGTACGCGCTGTATGCAAAGCACCAGAAATTGAGGGCTGAAATCGAACCCCATGCTTGTGCATCCAAGTACGAAATGTGGCAGAAGAACGAATCACCAATCGTGCCAAATGTTCGTTGGTTTGTCCTCCAGTGACTTTGAGCAAATCTTGCCAAAATTCTTCTTCTGAATAAGCATCTACCAATACGTCTTGAGGTGCATCATGCATGCAACGTACGTTGCGTGTATGAGAGGAGTTACCGCCTCGCCAATCTTTAGGCGAAGATTCCAATATTTGAACCTTTGCGCCACCCTCAGCCGCCATAAGAGCTGCACATAACGCAGCATTGCCACCACCTATAACAAGGACATCGGTCAAAGATAAATCCTTAAAAGCCAAAAATTTAACTCTCTAAAGCCTTGTTCCAATTGGAGATTAAGGCATCAGGAACATCAAAACCATCACTTAATGTTTTCAGTCTTAGCGCCTCACGCCTTGCGCCCGGCAACCTGACCGTGTCATCTTTTAACATTTCCAATACAAGCGTTTCGACCCGATCTAGAAAATGATCTCGTCCAGATAACGCGCCAGGATCGATCACTATAAAAGCTTGACCAAGTCCTGGTCGGTTACCTTCATCCACGAAAAAACTCGACGCTTCAAAGCCAAAATTTGCTCCAATCACAGCCGTTACCAAAAGCTCCACCATTAATGCAAGCATGGCACCTTTTGGTGATGCATCTGGCCCACTGCCAAAAGGCAACATAGAACCAATCAAGCCAGCTTTTGGATCCGTAGTGGGATTACCTTCATTGTCGAGCGCCCAACCCAGAGGAATATTATTTCCCTCTTTCGCCGCCACCATTAGTTTTCCGCGCGCAACTTCGCTCAAACTGAGATCAATCATCAACGGCGTTCCATCTCGTCTGGGGAAAATTGCAGCGATAGGATCAGTTCCAAAAATAGGATGGCGCCCTCCTGCAGCGGGCATTGCTGCTGGCGAATTGGAAAAGCCAATGCCAACCATTCCTGCTTTTGCGACATCGCGCAAGTGATCTACTACAACACCACAGTGGTGGCTTCGAATAACGCCGGCAAAAGCAACTCCCAATGCATTCGCTGTCAATATTGCTTCATTTACAGCTAATTGGCATGCCTGGAAAGCCAAACCCTCTTGGGCATCAATCAAGAGAGCGCCACCCTTGCGTTTAACCACTGTTGGAATTGCCTGCCCGTTAACACGGCCATTGAGCAGATGGGTTGCATATTGGCTTACGCGAGAAAGACCGTGCGATTCAAGTCCTTGGGATTGGGCTAATACCAGCGCATTTGCTGTAGCTTGCGCCATATCTCGATGGGCTCCAGCATGCTGCAAGACACGCGCAATTAAATTTGTTAGTGTCTCTGCATGCATTTTCATTGCAAGGCCTCAAGTACTTTCTCTGCGACTAAGAAACTCACTCTTTTATTTGACTCGGTTGTAACACCAGCTATGTGCGGGGTAAGTAGAAGGTTAGGACAATCGATAAAGTGGGGAGAAATTGGAAGCGGTTCGATGCCAAAAACATCGATTGCAGCACCCCCTAATTTGTTTGTTTTTAATGCTTCAGCCAAACATTCTTCATCCACAATTTCACCGCGCGAGGTATTGATTAAAACTGCATCCGACTTCATTGAAGACAATGTTCTTTTATCGAACAAGCCCTTGGTAGAAGGTAGCAAAGGAATGTGCAAACTGATGACATCGGACATGGCAACTAAATTATCAAATTCCACAAACTGCACACCATGTTGTCTAAAGGCAGGATGGGTTTCGGGCATGACGCTGTCAAAAGCGACAACTTCCATTCCAACATTTTTAGCAAGACTTGCGGTGAGTTGACCGATTGAGCCAAAACCAATCAAGCCCATTTTTTTCCCGCGAATCTCGCGCCCGTTAGACAAGTTGCTCCTCGGCCAAAGTCCTTGCGCAACTAGATGGGTAGATTGAAAGGATCCGCGTAGTAATAAAAGTGCAGTTGAAATTACGTATTCAGCAACTGATAACGCATTTGCGCCAGTTGCCGGTATCACTTGAATTCCCTGTGATTCGCAGCCCGACAAATCAATATTGTCCAAGCCAACACCCAACCTGCCAACAACTCGGCATTGAGACATAGCAGTTAGTAATTGGCCTCTTACTTGCGTTCTATTGCGAACGATAAGGGCATCTGTGTTTGCCACCGCACTGGTTAAACGGGGTATGTCATCGACTAAGGTGGGGTCATAGAACACTTCGTGGGATTTAGCAAGTTGCGCCACAGCGCCCTCATCCATAAACTCTGCGATAACAATTCGAGACATTAATGCAACCGATTCAATTTTTATTAAAAACGCGCAAGCTAGGTGCGTTTAATAAGTTTCCAAATGCAAACGACCCTCTTGTTTGAGCGACTGCCCGATGCTATCCCAACTCAGGCCCGCTTGGTTTGCTACATCGCGAAGGGCGAGCACCACACCCTCTTCCATGCTCTTTAATCCGCACACATAAATATAAGTGTTGCTATCTTTGAGTAATGCCAAAAGATCCGTGCTACGTTCGCGCAACAGGTCTTGTACGTAACGTTTGGTTTGACCTTGCTCGCGAGAAAAGGCGAAGTTGATGTCAATGAAGTCTTTGGGCAACTTTTGCAGCGGGCCAAAGTAGGGTAATTCTTTTTGTGTGCGAGCACCAAAGAACAGCATGAGCTTGCCGCCTTCAAACTTGCCGCTTTGGCGTAAGCGACGACGCCATTCAGTCATTGCTCGCATGGGCGCACTGCCAGTGCCAGTGCAAATCATCACAATATTGGACTTGGGGTGGTTGGGCATCAGAAAACTACTGCCAAAGGGGCCAATAACTTTCACTTTGTCACCTGTTTTGAGGTCGCAAAGGAAGTTCGATGCCACACCGATGACAGGTTTTCCATCGTGGTCTTCAAGCACACGCTTGACGGTAATCGAGAGGTTGTTGTAGCCAGCTCGCTCGCCGTTACGCGGGCTGGCTATTGAATATTGCCGTGCATGGTGCGCGTTACCTTGCGTATCTTGGCCGGGCGGGATGATGCCAATAGACTGGCCCTCTAAAACGGGGAAAGGCAGATTGCCAAAGTCCAACACAATGTGGTGGGTCTCGTTAGCCGTGCCGGCCTCGTTCACCTGCACATTACCAACCACGGTAGCGGTTGTGGGCTCTTTGGGGCCGTATAAATTGGTATAGGGATGCGCAGCCGACCACGGAGGCACAGTAGCTCCAAAAGCAGAAGATGTAAAAATTTCTGCTTGAGTTTCAGACAACTCACCCTCCAACATAGCTGGGGGCAAATCATCCCAAGATAACTGCTCTTCTACGGTGTAGGCAGCAGACTTGGGACGCATGCGCCAGTTGTCAATCGAGCCCGTAGGGCATGGTGGCACGCAGGCCATGCAGAAATTGCACTTTTCGGCAATCACCACATAGTTACGACTATCGTGGGTGATGGCACCTACCGGACATGTAGCCTCGCACGTGTTACATCGGATGCAAATTTCCGGATCAATCAAATGCTGGTTAAAGAGTTCGGCAGGTGCATTCATAGCGTTTTGTAACTTGTAAATACTCAGTTGAAACGAACGTAGTCAAAGTTCACTGGTTGGCGATTGATTCCCATGACAGGAGGTGCAATCCAGTTGGCGAATTTACCTGGTTCGATCACGCGACCCATCAAGCTCGCAACAAAACCGCGGTCTTCGTTAGAAGGCAACCATTCACCAACTTTGGCCATCCACTGCGCATCGGTAACCACCTCTCCTTCTGGTGTTATTTTTGCGCCAGACAAAGATCCAATGTTGCGGTGAAAAGCCTTGTGCGGTGCTTTGAGTTTGAAGGGGATGCCCGCCTTCTCGATCACACGGTTCCAGCGATCGATACCGCCTTTGGAGTCCGTAATGTAGTCGTCACGCAGAACTTCGTTCAAAGCGTTGAGCATGGGCACTTCTTTTTCAACCAGCTTACCTTCTTCAACCGACAAAATTTTGTAGCTATTGCCCTTGAGTACGTGGTCATCTGTACGCTTGCCTTCTTCATAACGGCCTTTGAGGCCAGCGCTGTAGAAAGTAGCAGCATTGGACGACTGGTCAGCGCCAAACAAATCGATGGTCACCGAGAAATGGAAGTTGATGTAGCGTTGAATGGTTGGAAGATCAATCACACCAGCTGCGCGCAACTTACCAACGTCATCAGTTTTAAGTTCGTTCATAACATCGACCGTGCGTTGGATGGTGCGGCTAACACCAGACTCACCCACAAACATGTGGTGCGCTTCCTCGGTCAACATGAACTTGGTGGTGCGTGCCAAGGGGTCAAATGCAGACTCAGCTAAAGCACACAACTGGAACTTGCCGTCGCGGTCAGTGAAGTAGGTGAACATAAAGAAAGACAACCAGTCGGGAGTCTTCTCGTTGAAAGCCTGCAAGATGCGCGGGTTATCTTCGTTGCCGCTGTTTCGCTGGAGCAAAGCATCGGCCTCTTCACGACCATCTTTGCCGAAGTATTTGTGCAAGAGGTACACCATGGCCCAAAGGTGACGACCTTCCTCTACGTTGATCTGAAACAGATTGCGCAAGTCGTACATGCTCGGTGCTGTCAAACCCAAGTGGCGTTGTTGTTCAACCGATGCGGGCTCGGTATCGCCTTGTGTCACGATGATGCGACGCAAGTTGGCGCGGTGCTCACCAGGCACGTCTTGCCAAGCTTTTTCACCGATGTGATCACCAAAGTGGATTTTTCTTTCTTCTTCACCAGGATTCAAAAAAACACCCCAACGGTAGTCGCGCATCTTGACGTGGCCAAACTGCGCCCATCCTTGCGGATCCACACTTACCGCGGTGCGTAAGTAGACATCCATATCGGTTGAGCCTTCTGGCCCCATCTCATCCCACCAGTTGATGAAGTTGGGTTGCCACTGCTCAAGCGCACGCTGCAATGTGCGGTCCTCGCTGAGATTAACGTTATTGGGAATTTTTTCGCTGTAGTTGATACCGGACATGAGAGTCTCCAAAAATGAATGCAACGGTGGGGATCAAACTTCGGTTGCAAAGCGGACCACCGGGAACCGCACTGCACAACGCAATGACATCAAACGCGGTTCATATCAAATGCCGCTTTTTCGCCCTTGCCGTAAACCTTTAAGGCGCCTTTTTCGCCAACTGCATTGGGGCGGTTGAAGATCCAGTTCTGCCAAGCCGACAAACGACCAAAAATACGAGTTTCCATGCTTTCTTTTTGCGCAAAACGCAAGTTCGCTTCCAAGCCAGTCAAACTGTCTGGGGACATCGCAACCCGCTCCTCCACGGCCAAACGGATTTCGTCCGCCCAATCAATGTCATCCGGAGCCGCAGTTACCAATCCCAGCGCCAATGCTTTAGCAGCGTCAAGCATTTGCCCCACTACTGCACGCGCACCCTCTAGCGGTCCCACCTCTTCGTAGAAACGGCGTTGCAAGCGTGATTGGTGGTTGACCATAGGGAAATAACCAAAATTCATCTCGCTCAGGGCAATGTGTGGCGCTTTTTCTGGGCTATCTGGCAAGTCCAGCATGTAAGCGCGGTCTGCAGCAAACGCCAACTCAGCCAATGTGCCGACAAAGCAAGAGCCTTCCTCAATCAATGCAAACAAAGAGCGTGATGTCACATCCACACGCCCCAAGGTGCGACGCAATAAACCAATGGTTTCATTGACCAACCAATGGTCTTGGTGCTGCGCCAAGAGGGCATCGCTTTGCAAGGCAAGCTTGGCGTTCCCTGCTGTTTTTAACAGCCACGTCCCGATGTCGAGTTCGTTGGTGCGCAAATTCAAAATGGCGTCGTCGAGCTCACGGGCCATTTGCAGCGGATACCAATTAGCACCAGCCGTTTGAATGGCAGCCACCGTCTCAGGCAACGCGCTTTTGGGCGCATGCACTGTCAGCGTGGCAGTGCGCTTAGCGCGGTCAATTGCCACTTGGACGTATTCGTAGGTCATGCTGTCAGCGCCCATGGTGCGCTTGAGAGGCGTCAAGGCCACACCTTGGCCTATTGCTGTGGCACCTGGTCGCTTGCAATGCGCAAATGGTTGGCTGGCGCGGACATTGACTGCGGCAGTAAATTGCGCTGGCTTGGCGATCTCATCGACCAAACGCCAATCGACAGCGCGCTGGCCTCGCACACCTTCAACACTGGTGCAGAAAATATCGGCATGGTCGTGACGCACTTTGCGCTTGTCGGTCACGCGGGTAAGTCCCCCAGTGCCTGGCAACACCCCCAGTAAAGGCACCTCGGGTAAGGACACGGATGAAGAACGGTCGTCTACCAAAACGATTTCGTCACATGCCAGAGCCAACTCGTAACCGCCCCCCGCACAAGCGCCGTTGACGGCGGCGACGAACTTCAAACCGCTGTGGCGGCTACTGTCCTCCATACCATTGCGCGTCTCATTGGTGAACTTACAGAAATTCACTTTCCATGCGTGGCTAGACACTCCCAGCATAAAAATATTCGCGCCTGAGCAGAAGATACGGTCTTTCAAACTTGTAACGACCACACTTTTGACTTCAGGATGCTCGAATCGGATACGGTTCAATGCGTCGTACAACTCCATATCAACGCCCAAGTCATAACTATTGAGTTTGAGTTTGTAGCCGGGACGAATACCGCCGTCTTCGTTGATGTTGAGTTGCAAGGTGGCAATTTCACCCTCGTACTTCACAGACCAGTGTTTGTACTGGCTCGGGTCCATCTGGTAATTGACCGAGGTGGGTTGGTTCATGACTTTTTCTCCAAGCAAGATGTGTCCAATTGGTTATCGCAACCGAAGGGGTTGCAAGTCCATATTATGCATTATATTGCAAATATAAAAAGTAACATGCAATTTTATTCATTAAAAAGAGGAGGGCTATTCACTAAGCCGGCAAATTGATAACTGCTCGAAGCTTGGCGCGCAACAATTGAAAGCTCTCCTCCAAAGGCTGGGCGCTGGTGTCAAACGTCATGTCAGCTTTGGCATAGAAGGCTGATCGCCCCTCCAAAATCATTTTCAAATCCTCGATGGCTTGCGCACTGCCAGCCATGGGCCGCATATCCCCTTGGGCCGCTACGCGTGACAAATGCTCTTCTGGTTTGGCCTGCAGCCACACGGTAGTGCAGTGGGACAGCATCTCATTGAGAGTCGCCGAATCCGATACCAGTCCTCCTGGCGTAGCTATAACCACCTCGGGGTAGATTTGGATCGTCTCTTCCAAAGCGCGCCGTTCATACCTACGGTATGCATGGGTACCGTAGAGGTTGTGAATTTCCGAGATGCTGCACCCAGCAAACTTCTCAATTTCGCGACTCAGTTCGACAAAGGCATATCCCAAATCTTTTGCCAAACGGACACCTAAAGTTGTTTTCCCAGCCCCCCGCAAGCCAATCAAAGCAATTCGATTCGCACGTTTGGCATCGGTGGATGCGCCAAACATTTCTGCTATTTGAATGCGCACACGGCGAAGATCCCCCTCACTGCGTTGGCTCAACATTTCACGTAATAACAGCCATTCGGGAGAGGTGGTAGTTATGTCTCCAATTAGCTCTGCCAACGTACATTGCAAAGCGCCAGCAACTTGCAACAGCACTAATATAGAAGCATTACCTTCGCCGTATTCAAGACTGGCAAGATGCCGCTCTGAAACGTCAGCCGCTAGTGCGACGGCCTTGCGCGTTAGCCCTCGTCTGGCACGTAAAGCGCGAACCCTATCGCCCAGGGAGACTAAAAATGGATTTTTTTCTTCAACTATTTCTGTCATTCCATACCTTCATCTAGTGGGAAGTTAGGTGTAAACCCTTTATATGCAATATATTGCTTGTCTTCTGGTTTTTTACATGCTACGCTTTAAGCATAATAATTCATGTTAGCGATTATGACAAGCAAAACCGAACTTCTTTCGAACTATGTCAGCGGCCAGTGGATCAGCGGCAAAGGTGCGGGCACAGCATTGAGAGACCCCGTACTAGGCACTGAGCTGGTGCGCGTAGACGCATCTGGCCTAGATTTAGCGGCTGCCTTTGCCTTCGCCCGCCATAAAGGTGGCGCCGCTCTGCGTGCCCTCACCTATGCGCAACGCGCCGCCCTGTTGGGTGCTGCAGTCAAAGTGCTACAAGCCAACCGCGATAGTTATTACGAGATCTCCACCGCCAACAGCGGCACCGTGAAAAATGACACGGCCGTAGACGTCGATGGTGGCATCTACACCTTGGGCACTTACGCCAAGATGGGCGAGAGTTTGGGCGATAGGCATTTCATGCCAGAGGGCGAACCTGCCCGATTGGCCAAAGACCCCCTGTTTCAATCGCAGCACATGCTCACGCCCACACGCGGTCTAGCCTTATTCATCAACGCATTCAACTTCCCTTCTTGGGGCTTATGGGAAAAAGCGGCTCCTGCACTCTTATCGGGCGTACCTGTAATCGTCAAGCCTGCCACCACCACTGCTTGGCTGACACAACGTATGGTCCAAGACGTGGTGGATGCAGGCATCTTCCCTGCAGGCGCTATCTCAGTGATTTGCGGCAGCTCCGCAGGTCTGATGGACCAACTCGAGGCATTTGATGTGGTGTCGTTTACTGGTTCTGCCGAGACCGCCGCCATTATTCGCTCGCATCCCGCGGTGACAAAAAAATCGGTACGCGTGAACATCGAAGCCGACAGCGTGAATTCTGCCCTGCTCATGCCAAACGAAGCCGCTGGCAGCGATGCAATTGACTTGTTGGTGAAAGAGGTAGCGCGTGAAATGACCGTCAAGTCTGGCCAAAAATGCACTGCGATTCGACGGATTTTTGTGCCAGAGATTTGCTATGACGCGGTGGCCCAAGCCCTGTCTGCACGTCTGACCAAAACCACGGTGGGTAACCCCCGCAACGAGACTGTCCGCATGGGCGCGGTTGTCAACCAAGAGCAATTGAACTCGGTGCGCGATGGTTTGGCGTATTTGAAAGCCCAAACCAGCGTTTTGCATGACGGAAATACCCACGCATTAATCGATGCAGATGCGTCTAAGGCTTGCTGTGTTGGCCCCACCCTGTTGGGCACGCGTGACGCCGCGGGCAGCGATGCCGCCGACCGTATCCACAACACGGAAGTATTTGGCCCCGTGGCCACCTTGGTACCCTACCGCAATAACGACCTCAACCATGCGCTGCAACTCATTCGCCGCGGAGAAGGCTCTTTGGTGGCATCCGTCTACAGCAGTGACCCCGTTGCTTTAGCCCAAGTTGTACCTGAACTAAGCGATAGCCATGGCCGTGTGCATGTCATCTCTCCCGATGTAGCTGCACTGCAAACTGGACACGGCAATGTCATGCCCCAGTCCTTGCACGGGGGACCGGGCCGCGCCGGCGGCGGGGAAGAACTAGGTGGGCTGAGGGCATTGAACTTCTACCACCGCAGATCTGCTATCCAAGCTAGTACTGCGGTGTTGTCGCAACTCCAATAGGCCCACCTAATGCATCTACTTGGAAAACAGCCATGAGCACACATCAGAGCGCACCGCCAGACGTTGCCCCACCACCCGAGCATTTCAACTTTGCGCAGTTTTTGCTTGAACGAAATGCTGGGCATGGTGATCGTCCCGCCTTCATCGACGACACGGGCAAATTGACCTACGGAGAATTAGCGCAGCGGGTGCAAAGTATGGCGACGGGTCTGCGCGGATTAGGAATTCGGCGCGAAGAGCGCGTGCTGCTTTTGATGCAAGACTGCAACGATTGGCCGGTGTGCTTCTTGGGTGCGATGTACGCTGGCTTGGTTCCAGTGGCCGTGAACACCTTACTCACCCCCGACGACTATGCCTACATGCTCGAGCATTCGCGCGCGCAAGCAGTTTTGGTCTCGGGTCCATTGCTACCCACGCTAACCGCTGCCCTGATCAAGTCGGACCATGAAGTGGGAAAAGTCATTGTGTCGCAACCAGTTGCTCCACTGCATCCAGCGGAAGTTGAGTTGGAAGCGTTTATTCATGCCAACTCGCCCATGTTGAAGGCGGCACCTACCAAGGGCGATGACCCTGGCTTTTGGCTGTATTCGTCTGGCTCCACCGGACGCCCTAAAGGAGCTGTGCATTCGCATGCCAATCCCTATTGGTCATCTCTGTTGTATGGTCAAAACACTTTAAAGCTCAGCCAACAAGATGTTTGTTTTTCTGCGGCCAAACTGTTCTTTGCTTACGGCTTAGGCAATGCCCTCACTTTTCCAATGACCGTGGGGGCTTGTACCATTTTGATGGCCGAACGCCCTACCCCAGACGCCACTTTCAAACGATTGTTAGGGGGGGTGGGCGGCGTCAAACCCAGCGTGTTTTTTGGCGCACCTACAGGCTTTGCAGGCATGTTGGCCCATCCCAATTTACCCAGCAAAGAACAAGTGGCGATACGTCTGGTGTCCTCTGCAGGGGAAGCCCTGCCTGCAGAGCTCGGAGAGCGTTTTTTCAAACATTTCGGCGTGCATATCGTCGATGGCATTGGTTCGACGGAAATGCTGCATATTTATTTGTCCAATCACCCCACCGATGTTCGCTATGGCACCACCGGTTGGCCCGTGGCCGGATACGAAGTTGAACTACGCGGGGATGATGGTCAACCGGTTGCTGACGGAGAACCTGGCGACCTCTACACCAAAGGCCCATCCGCGGCCCTCATGTACTGGGGTAACCGGGAGAAAAGCCGCGAGACATTCCAAGGCGGATGGACCAAGAGCGGCGACAAATACATTCGTAATCCCGATGGCACCTACACCTATGGGGGTCGCTCAGATGACATGCTCAAAGTCAGTGGCATTTATGTCAGCCCCTTCGAGGTCGAGGCCACTCTGATTCAACACCCTGCGGTGCTTGAAGCAGCAGTCATTGGCGTGATCGACAAGGAAGGGCTGACCAAAACCAAAGCTTTTGTGGTGCTCAAATCCGGCGCACAAGCGAGCGAAGATACCCTCAAAGCTTTTGTCAAAGACAAACTCGCTCCCTACAAATACCCCCGAGTGATTGAATTTGTGACGGAGTTGCCCAAAACAGCTACAGGCAAAATTCAGCGCTTCAAACTGCGCGCCCAAGAGGCGCAAGCTTGAGCAGTACCTCTTACGTGATCATCGACTGGCAAGGTCGTCCTTGTCGCATTGAGTACCAATGGTGCAATGCGAACTTGAGCGATGCACCATTAATGGTGTTTTTGCACGAGGGCTTAGGCTCAGTCGCTATGTGGCGCGACTACCCGCAACAGTTGTGTGACGCACTTGGCGTACGCGGCTTGGTGTATTCGCGTCCGGGCTATGGCCAATCAACGCCGCGTGCCGCAGACGAGCACTGGGCTCCAGACTTTATGCACCGCCAAGCGCACCAAGTGTTGCCAGCACTTCTCCATATATTGGGTGAAACCGAAGCGCCTTGGCTATTTGGCCACAGCGATGGTGGCTCGATTGCATTGCTCTACGCGGCGCGTCACGCCACTGCAGGTGTGATGGTTTTGGCTCCGCACATCCTAGTTGAAGATGTGTCGATACAAAGCATTGCTTTGGCTAAAGAGGCCTATGAAGCAAAAGATTTGCGCCAGCGCCTCGCGCGCTTCCATGCTGATGTGGATTCTGCATTTTGGGGCTGGAACAAGATTTGGCTAAGCCCTGAATTTCGGAGTTGGTCCATAGTTCGTGAGCTCTCAACTATCGGCTGCCCTTTGCTGGCCATTCAAGGAGTCGAGGATGCTTACGGCACTCTGGCTCAAATCAGAGATATCCAGCACCACGTTGCACAAACCCAATTGCTGGTTCTCGACTCTTGTGGACATTCACCCCATCGCGATCAACCCCAAGCGCTGACCCAAGCGTGCAAGCGGTTTTTCCAAGCGCAACTTTCCCCCAACCCGTAACCTTCAACAAAACCTAGGCTTTTGTGGCGTCCCAACGGTTTGTTCAAGGACTAAGCCATGCGTCATCCCTTCTCATTTGTGGTGACAGTGTTTGGTCTGTTGGCGTTGTGGCCTTTGATTGCCAGTTCCTATGGTGTCGACTTGGTCGCCAAGATCATGATTTATGCCTTGCTCGCACTCAGCCTTGAACTGCTCGTTGGCAGCACGGGTTTGGTGTGTTTTGGTCAAGCGGCATTTTTTGGTATCGGTGCCTATGCAGCGTTGCTACTTGCCCCTGCGGATGGTAGTGCTCCGAATCTTTTGTCCTCTATGGTGGCTGCCGTGGTTCTAGCGGGGGTTTACGCGCTGGCGGTAGGTGCGCTGTCGCTACGCACCCAAGGCGTGTACTTCATCATGGTGACTTTGGCTTTTTCGCAAATGGCTTACTACGTGGTGCACGATACACCTTTGGGTGGTGGCACTGACGGTATTTACATGTATGTCAAACCTGCACAGGGTTGGATTGACCTGGATCAGCCCATGCACTTGTATGGTTTCATTTGGACCAGCTTATTGGTGGGTTACGTGTTTCTCTCTCAACTGCTGCGCTCACCGTTTGGTCGTGCTTTGTCAGGCATTCGTGTGAACGAGCAACGCATGAAAGCTACAGGTTTTTCTACCTATCCCTATAAATTGGCAGCTTTCACGATTTCAGGTGCAATAGCAGGCTGGGCTGGTTATTTGTTTGCCATCAAAGACGGCTTTGTGAATCCTGAGTTACTCAGCTGGCATCTAAGCGGTTCTGTGCTGGTAATGATCATTTTGGGCGGTCTTGGCCACATGCGCGGCGCGTTAATTGGCGCTTTTGCTTTTGCTTTGCTGCAAGAGCTGTTTCAGTCAGAAGCAGTGTTTGGTAGCTATGCCAAGCATTGGCATTTGGGGTTAGGCTTGGCCATCATCGCCTGTGTGGCTTTCATGCCAAAAGGCTTGGTGGCACTGCCGCAGCAGTTTCGCAAACGGCTCAGCGGCATCAACCCCACCCCTATTGCTCCGCGTGACGATAAAGAGGGGGCATGAGCATGGATATTCTCCTGCGGGGCAAAAACCTGACCCGTCGCTGGGGCGGCTTGGTGGCCGTCAACAACGTTTCACTCGATCTTGAACGTGGCAAAGTGCATGCTGTTATCGGCACTAATGGCGCGGGAAAATCTACTCTGATCAATTTGCTCTCAGGCGAATTCCCCCCCTCATCGGGGCAAGTTGAGTTAATCGGTCAAGATGTTTCTCAATGGCCGCAGCCTCGCCGTGCACGTGCTGGTTTGGGACGTAGCTACCAGCGCAACACTATCTACCCTAGCTTCTCTGTACTGGAAAACTGTCGCCTATCGGCTCAAGCGCAGCACCAGCAAGCCTGGGCGTTTTGGCGTCAGGCCGAGACCGACCCCACCACCCAGAACCTTGGCCAAGAAGCGGCGGTGCGCGTTGGACTAGTCGATGTGCTGGACCGCCAGGCAGGATTTTTGAGCCACGGGCAAAAGCGCCAACTCGAAATTGCCATGTGCTTAGCAACTTGCCCACAAGTGTTATTGCTAGATGAACCCTTAGCAGGTATGGGCGCTGAAGAGACGGAGCGCATGCTAGCCCTCCTGCAAGAACTAAAAAAAGAACATGCTATTTTGCTGGTGGAGCACGATATGGATGCAGTGTTTCGTATTGCAGATCGCATCACCGTCATGGTCAATGGCAATGTGATTGCCTCGGGCACGCCCGATGAAGTGCGCAACAACCCCGATGTGCGCAACGCCTACTTAGGAGACCACTGATGTCGGTAAGCGCAGAGACTATTTTGCAGGCCCATGATGTGCACGCTTGGTATGACAGCAGTCACGTTTTGCATGGTGTGAGCTTGGATATTCGCAAAGGCGAGACTATGGGTCTCTTGGGACGCAATGGCATGGGTAAGAGCACGTTGATTCGCTGCCTGCTCGGGCACGTACAACAACGCGATGGCCACATTCAACTGTTTGGCCACGACATATCTAAAGCCCGTCCACATGAAGTGGCACGCATGGGAGTGGCTTACGTACCCGAAGGTCGTGGCGTATTTGGCAACTTGAGCGTGCGGGAAAACTTAGTCATGGCCGCACGCCATGGACGCGATGGTCGCCACGACTGGACGCTCGACCATGTGCTTGCTACTTTTCCACGTTTAGCTGAGCGTATGACCAGTTTGGGTAGTCAACTCTCGGGCGGGGAGCAACAAATGCTCTCGATCGGTCGTGCCCTGATGACGCATCCTGAACTCATCATCTTGGACGAAGCTACTGAAGGCTTGGCTCCCCTCATAGTTGCCGAGATATGGCGAGTCATAGAGGAAATAAAGGCCAGTGGCTTAGCTGTCTTGATTGTTGATCGTGACTGGCATAAAGTTCTCTCGCGAAGTGACCGTGCCCTTGTATTACAAAAAGGCATGGTGGTATTAGATGGAAAAGCTAGCGATTTATTGGCGAACAAAGCTTTAACAAATTACTTGGGCGTTTGAGTTTTAAGAAAACAGCGAAAGTGCACTCCCTGCGTTCTTGCGCTAATTATTAAGAACGCTTTATGAAAAATGTAATCAAAACTAAAAGTTTATTTTTTTAGTTTTAAGGGTTAACGATGGCACTTAAGTGGCTTGTTTTACAAACAGGTAGGACTACACTGAATCAAGCATTCAAGACAAGGTGTGCCTCCCTGTTTTGAAATGTTTTCAACACAAGAAATTCCTCCTGCAGACTTGAAACTGCAAATTTTCTTCAACAACAAATGTAAAAAGGTGAAATGATGTTGGCTACAAAAAAACTATTCGCTCTTGCATTCACTGCCATGCTATTGCCCTTGGGTCTACAAGCCCAAACCTGGAGTCCGACCAAGAGTGTGGAACTCATTGTTCCAGCAGGTACTGGAGGTGGGGCTGATCAAATGGCCCGTTTTTTACAAGGCGTTATCACCAAACACAAGCTGATGGAACATCCTTTGGTAGTAATTAACAAAGGGGGGGGAGCTGGAGCCGAAGGCTTTTTGGATGTCAAAGGATCACGTCCTGACGGCCACAAAATCATCATCACCTTGTCAAGTCTATTCACCACCCCTTTGGCTACGGGCGTACCTTTCAATTGGAAAGACTTAACTCCGGTTTCCATGCTGGCCTTGGACGAATTCGTGCTGTGGGTGAATGCTGAATCTGCTTATAAAAATGTTGCAGATCTCTCCAAAGCCCTTAAACAAGGGGAAGACGGTAAATTCAAAATGGGCGGCACAGGCTCCAAGCAAGAAGATCAAATTATCACGGTCGCGATTGAAAAGTTCACTGGCAAAAAAATGACCTATATCCCCTTCAAAGGGGGTGGCGATGTGGCAGTGCAATTGGTGGGTAAACATGTTGACGTGACTGTCAACAACCCTAATGAAGCCGTGTCGCATTGGAAGGGAAATACTCTGCGCCCCTTGTGTGTGTTTGATTCTGTGGTGATGCCTTACCCGAAAAAAATCACTGCCACACAGTCTTGGAAAGACATTCCTACTTGTAAATCGCAAGGTCTAGATGTGGAGTATTTGATGCTTCGGGGTATTTTCATGGCTCCCAAAGCGACCCAAGCCCAAGTTGACTATTTCATAGATATCTTCAAAAAAGTGCGTGCGTTGCCCGAGTGGCAAGGTTTCATGGAAACAGGCGCTTTCAAGGACAGTTTTTTAGTAGGGCAAGCCTTTCAAGACTGGCTACTCAAAGCAGAGGTGGAGCATTACCGCTTAATGCGTGAAGCCAATTTCTTGGCTAAATAAAGGCGGCATTCATGAGTCAAGGTTTCATACAAAAAAGACTGGTTGAAATTGGAGTAGCTCTGTGTTTCGTCATCGTTGGCGTTTTGGTGGTCGTAGATAGCTTGCGAATTGGCTATCGATGGGCCAATGACGGCCCTGAGCCTGGCTACTTTATTTTCTATATTGGGTGTTTGCTTATTTTGGGCGGACTGCTAGTTGTAGCCCAAACTCTTAAAAATTGGAAAGCAGCGGATGCGCTTGCATCTTTTGCGACTTTCGGTGAGTTCAAATTAATGCTGCTGATGCTCATACCGACATGCGTCTATGTGCTTGGTGTTATTTTTTTAGGAATTTACCTGGCTTCCAGCGTTTTTGTTGCGGCTTTCATGATGTGGCAAGGTAAATTTTCTTTGTTCAAATCGGCCATTATTGGATTGTCTTTATCAGCCATTCTCTTTGCCCTGTTTGAAATTTGGTTTCTGATTTCCTTGCCCAAAGGACCTATTGAAGCTTGGTTGGGGTATTGAGCCATGGACGAAATCAATAACTTATTTCACGGCTTTGCGGTAGCACTGACTTTCCAAAATATTTTGTTTATGTTGGTGGGTATTTTGTTGGGCGTACTTATCGGAGTGTTGCCGGGTCTAGGGGGCGCCAATGGCGTAGCCATCCTGTTGCCACTGACTTTCAGCATGTCGCCGGTTTCAGCCATCATCATGTTGTCATGTATTTATTGGGGCGCCTTATTCGGTGGTGCAATCACATCGATCTTGTTCAACATTCCCGGTGAACCTTGGTCGGTAGCCACTACCTTCGATGGCTATCCCATGGCACAACAAGGTCGTGCATCCCATGCATTGACAGCTGCTTTCACCTCCTCTTTTGTTGGCGCCTTGTTTGCCATTGTGGTGGTTACTTTCTTAGCGCCCGTAGTTGCTAAATTTGCTCTTGAATTTGGTCCGCCAGAATATTTTGCTGTTCAGTTACTAACGTTTTGTAGTTTTATCGGGATGGGGAAAGAGCCACCGATAAAAACTATGCTTGCCATGATGCTAGGTTTTGCTTTGGCGGCTGTAGGCCTCGATAGCGTGACCGGAACCTTGCGAATGACTTATGGCACGGAGAGTTTGCTACAGGGCTTTGATTTTTTAATTGCCGTGATTGGTCTATTTGGTATTGGTGAAATTCTCATCACGATGGAAGAAGGTTTGGCATTCAAGGGGGAGCGTGGCCGTATTAGTTTGCGTGATGTTCTAGACACTTGGAAGCTCCTGCCTATGCATTGGGCTACTTCTTTACGCGCGTGTTTTATTGGTTGTTGGATGGGCATCACACCCGGAGGTGCAACGCCTGCCTCCTTTATGAGTTACGGTATGGCCAAGCGCTTGAGTAAACAACCCGAAGAATTTGGCAAAGGAAAAATTGAAGGTGTTGTTGCTCCCGAAACCGCTGCCCATGCTGCGGGCACCAGCGCCCTCCTTCCTATGCTGACCCTAGGCATACCCGGCTCACCTACTGCTGCGGTGTTACTGGGAGGCTTGTTAATTTGGGGATTACAGCCCGGTCCATTGCTGTTTGTAGAGCAAAAAGATTTTGTATGGGGTTTGATTGCATCGATGTATTTGGGTAATGTTGTCGGCTTTATCGTTGTGCTCACCACGGTGCCATGGTGGGCAGCGATATTGCGTATTCCATTTTCAATCATTGCCCCTGTGATTGTGGTGATATGTGCTGTCGGCGCTTACACCGTGCACAACCGCTTACTCGATGTGGTGATGATGGTAGTTTTTGGCTTACTGGGTTATGCGTTCAAAAAATTGCAATATCCCTTGGCGCCCTTGGTTTTAGCTTTGGTCTTGGGGGACATGGCCGAATCAAGCTTTAGGCAGTCGATGCTGATGTCCAAGGGCAGTTTGTCCATCTTTACTGAAACTTTGCTCTCCGCATCTATCACTATCTTGGCATTGACAATTTTGTTTTTGCCGTTGCTCAACAAAATCAAACAGAGCTTGTTTGGCTCCTCCTCTGAAAGTATCAAATCATGACAACTGAAGTCACAACCGAAGCCACCATAGATGGTTTTCATTTGGTTATTGAAGCACTCAAACTCAATGAAATAAACACTATTTATGGTTTACCAGGTATACCCATCACTGATTTAACCCGGATGGCGCAAGCCGAAGGCATGCGGGTGATTTCATTTCGCCATGAGCAGCATGCAGGCAATGCGGCAGCAGCGGCAGGATTTCTGACACAAAAACCAGGTATTTGTCTCACTGTTTCTGCGCCTGGTTTTTTAAATGGATTAACTGCATTAGCCAATGCCACCGTTAATTGCTTTCCCATGATATTGATCAGCGGGTCGAGTGAACGTGAAATAGTAGATCTCCAGCAAGGCGACTACGAGGAGATGGATCAATTGGCGATTGCCAAGCCGTTGTGTAAGGC
>JAGWXI010000148.1 GCA_018969975.1 Burkholderiales bacterium | reverse complement strand
TCCAAGAAGGTGCCCGCAGTGAGCACCACGGTGGTTGAGCGAAACTGAATGCCCGCTTGGGTTACAGCACCTACCACCCTATCGCCCTCAACCATCAAGTCTTCTACCGACTGCTGGAACAGCCATAAGTTAGGCTGGTTTTCCAACATCCCACGAATAGCGGCCTTGTACAAAACGCGGTCTGCCTGAGCGCGGGTTGCGCGTACAGCCGGTCCTTTAGAGCTATTCAAAATACGAAATTGGATACCGCCCCGGTCTGTCGCCAAAGCCATGGCGCCACCCAATGCATCGACCTCTTTCACCAAATGGCCCTTGCCGATGCCGCCAATCGACGGGTTGCAGCTCATTTGGCCAAGGGTTTCAATGTTGTGGGTGAGTAATAAAGTACTGCATCCCATGCGCGCGGCGGCCAAAGCAGCCTCGGTGCCGGCATGACCGCCACCCACCACAATGACATCAAACGCTTTGGGATACAACATAAATGCACAACCTTTTGGGATGCAGGGGCTGTGTACGCCGCCCTGCCGAGCAACCGGCGATTTTACAAGGGGCTCGCGTTTTTGGCTAGGGCTTGGGGAATGTCACACTCACACGCAAACCATGGGGTGTCTCGTTATCTAACTGCAACTTCGCGCCCATCAAACTAACATAGGCTTTCACGATCGCCAAGCCAAGCCCTGAGCCCTCTTTCAAGGCCTCGCCCGCAGAACCCTGCACCCAACGTTTCGAGAGTTTTTGTAGGTGTGCTTTTGATACTCCGGGGCCGTTGTCATACACCGACAACACCACAGACTGTGGGTTATCTACCAAAGCAACTGTTATGCGTTTGGCCTCTTCTGAGGCAAGCCCGTAGCGCAATGCGTTATCCAACAAGTTATTCAAGACACCTTCTATCAAAGCGCCGTTTCCCAGCACTGTACAGACTAGCTCCGCGTTATTGGCACCAAGATCAACGCCAGCCGCATCTGCACGCGGCAAGAAGCGCATAACCGCTTCGCGCACCAATTGATCAATTGCAATGGGTTTTTGTTCTAGGGTTTGTTGTGCTTCATCGGCCAAAGCCAAAGCGAGTAATTGGTCGACCAAATGGCTAGCGCGCGCTTGGCTCTGGGCAATCCCCTCTAATTGCTCTTTCCAAATACGCGGCTCGTTTTGTCGCAAACCATAGTCAGCCAACGCGCGTATACCTGCAAGCGGAGTGCGCAATTCGTGCGCCACATTACCCGAGAACTCGCGCTGCGCTTGCACGCTATCTGCAACACGTCCCAGCAAGGCATTGATGGCTTGTCCAAGCCTCTGAATGTCGCGTGTGCTTGCAGACACCGTGACAGGTGTGAGGTCGCGCGCGTCGCGTTGGCCCAAGCCTTTTTCCAACGCGGCCAGAGGGTCTAAGTCTTTTTCAATCGCACGTTGTAGCCAAGCGGCCAAAAAGATAAGCAAAAGAATTTGCGGGGCTATAGAGAAAACTAACAAACGTTGTATCAACCGGTCACGGCTCATGGTGGTTTGGGCCATGACCACATAAAACTCAGCGGGCTGTTGCCGATGGATGGTGACGCGCCGGAGGTTGCGGCTTTGATAATCGAGCGACTGAAAGTTCGGTCCCTTGCTCTCGCCCAAAGGGTCCACGTGCAATCCCTTGTGGCCAGCCAACAAGGAGCCGTCTGGACGCAAAACAGCAAAAAGCAAAACTTCGCTTTGGTCGAACAACACCGTACGCATCTCTTGCGTCGAAAGGCTTAGTTCCAACTCTCCAGATTCAGGGTTGCGGCGCACATGGCTAGCCACCAAATAAGCGTCATCTAACAAAGCACGATCGTATGCTTGTTGGGTGAAATAAGCCGCAACGGTAACAACGAGGGCCGAGCCCAACAACCATGTGAACGCCAGCGGCAACAACACATGGCGCAACAGGCGGTTACGCAAGGATGGTTTTTGAGGTTCGTGCGCGAGGCTCATGCTGGGTCTTTGGTTTCTTCTAAAAAGTATCCAATGCCACGCAATGTGCGGATGGTTGCACCGCTGTCGCTGAGCTTTTTGCGTAAACGCGAAATAAACGCTTCGAGTGCGTTGTCTGCCAGCGCCTCTTCAAAACTAGAAAGTTTGTCAGAGAGTTCGCGTTTGCTCACCGTTCGACCAGGGGGCGACATCAGTTCCCATAACACTTCAAACTCACGCGCAGGCAAGGCCAAGTCTTGATCATCGACCAATATTCTGCGATTCTTGCGCTGCAAGAGTAAGCGCCCGACTTGCACCACATCTTCGGCGCCTAAGGCACGTCGCGCCAAGGCGCGCAGACGCGCTTCAATCTCAGCTAAATCAAAGGGCTTGCCTAAATAGTCATCCGCACCGGCGTCTAGTCCGGCAATACGCTCATCCGTTCGGTTGCG
>JAGWXI010000005.1 GCA_018969975.1 Burkholderiales bacterium | reverse complement strand
TCCAAGGTCTGGGCCCACATTACCAATCTGACTCAAGGCACAGCCTGCTAAACCAGCAATGCCACAGCCCAATGAAAACGCATACGTATCTATACGCGCAGTGTGCACACCTAATGCAGAAGCCATGGGTCTGTTTTGCGTCACGCCACGCACAAACAAGCCTAAGCGTGTTTTGCTAATGAGCAAAGCCATGCCCAGCAGAACAAATAAAGCAAATCCAATGATGACCAACCGGTTGTAGGGCAGCGATAAATTAGAGAGTAGCTGCACACCACCACTCATCCACGAAGGGTTTTCAACACCAACGTTTTGCGCACCAAATAGACTTCGCACACTTTGCATCAAAACCAAACTGATACCCCAGGTGGCCAACAGTGTCTCTAGTGGCCTTCCGTAAAGATGTTTGAGCACTAAGCGCTCCAATACTGCGCCCACCAAGGCGGCAGATAAAAAAGAGATAGGCACGGCCACCAACAAATACCAATCAAAAGCCGCAGGCAAATATTGCCTAAAAAGTATTTGCACCACATACGTGGCATAGGCACCGATCATCATCAACTCGCCATGGGCCATGTTGATGACGCCCATCAAGCCGTAGGTGATGGCTAAGCCCAATGCCACCAATAACAAGATAGAACCAAGGCTGATACCAGTGAACAAGGCCCCTAGTTTCTCACCCCAACCCAGTGCAGATTGGATGGTGCGCAAGGAAGACTCAATTTGATGTCGCACTTCTTTGTTGTCTTCTTGACTTAGACGTTGGTTCAACAAGAGAACCGTATCAGGCGTTTGATTTTGCGCGAGCGCTTTGGCTGCTTCCAATCGCTCTTGTGGCTTATCGCTGTTAATCATGATCGCAGCACGTGCCAACAGCATGAGGACTTTAGCCGAGTTATCGGTTTCACTTGACAGCGCTTTTTCAAGCATGGGTAACTTGGTAATGTCTGGCTCTTTGAGCATCAACTTCACAGCGTCAATGCGCTTGGCAACATCTGGGCTTAGCAACTGCAAAGCGGATATGGCTGCGTCTATTTCGCCACGCATGCGATTGTTATTGATCACATCTTCAGCGCTGGCAGGCAAAGCGACTTCTTGACCAGTTGCTGGGTCTAAGGCTTTACCGTCACGGATAACAAATACTTGGGATCCACTGACTTTCACAGCGTCATCTGCCATGGCTTGCAACAAAGCGGCAGTTTTTTCATCGGGTGCAGCAAGAACTTGCTGCAAGACAGTGATTCGGCTATCAGTATCACCTTGGGTCAGGGCACGGGCTTGTTCGGGAGTTAATGCATACGTTGATCCCACAAAGGCCCAACAGATCACACTGGTCAACACAAGGGATAAAAAACGAGTCATCAAATTTCCATAAAAAAGGGGGAGCGCACTGCCCTCCCCCAATTTGATCCGAGGAGAAAGCGAATTACTTCTTCACAGGCTCATCGGGCTTCTTATCGTTACCTTCGATGAAGGGGCTCCATGGCTTGGCCTTGACAGGGCCAGGCGTCTTCCACACCACATTGAATTGACCGTCTGCTTTAACTTCGCCGATGAACACAGACTTGTGCAAGTGGTGGTTTTTCTCATCCATCTTCGAGGTGATGCCGCTAGGCGCAGTGAAAGTTTGACCAGCCATCGCTGCGATGACTTTGTCGACGTCAGTAGACTTCGCTTTTTCGACCGCTTGTTTCCACATATTGATACCGATGTAGGTAGCTTCCATGGGGTCGTTGGTCAGAGGCTTGTCTTTGTGCCCAGCGATACCCTTGGCTTTGGCGTAGTCGCTCCACTTCTTGATGAATGCGTCGTTGGTGGGGTTCTTGATGCTCATGAAATAGTTCCATGCAGCCAAGTGACCGACTAAAGGCTTGGTGTCCACGCCGCGCAATTCTTCTTCACCCACTGAGAAAGCCACGACTGGAACGTCTTTGGCCTTCAAGCCAGCATTGCCGAGCTCTTTGTAGAAAGGCACGTTCGAGTCACCGTTGATGGTAGAGACCACTGCTGTTTTACCGCCGGTAGAAAACTTCTTGATATCAGCCACGATGGTTTGGTAATCAGAGTGACCGAAAGGTGTGTACTTCTCGTCGATGTCCGTCTCTTTCACGCCTTTGCTCTTTAAATAAGCACGCAAAATTTTGTTGGTTGTACGTGGGTACACATAGTCGGTTCCGAGTAATACCCAACGCTTAGCACCACCGCCGTCTTTGCTCATCAAATAGTCAACCGCTGGAATCGCTTGTTGGTTTGGCGCTGCACCTGTGTAGAACACATTTTTGCTGAGCTCTTCACCTTCATATTGCACGGGATAGAACAACAAGCCGTTCATCTCTTCTACGACTGGCAACACTGATTTGCGTGACACAGAAGTCCAGCAACCGAAGATCACAGAGACTTTGTCTTGGCCAAGCAACTGCTTGGTTTTTTCAGCAAACAAAGGCCAGTTGGAGGCTGGGTCAACCACTACAGGCTCGAGTTTTTTGCCGAGTACGCCGCCCTTGGCATTGATCTCGTCAATTGCCATCAAAACAGTGTCTTTTAAAACTGTTTCAGAAATGGCCATCGTGCCAGACAAGCTGTGCAAGACGCCAACTTTGATCGTATTTTGTGCTAATGCATTAGGCACTGCTACAAACGATCCAACCGACAGTGCTGCAGCTGCGGCCAGGGCTTTGAGATTTCCTCGACGATTCATCATGGGGTTCACTCCAAAAAAGGTTGGTATGTGCGGGTAGCAATTCACTCGCTGAATAACTCTTTGCAAGCCCTGTGCCAACCTCTTCACACCCAGAACTTAAATGCATCTCCTATATATAGATGACTGCATCTCCCATAAATCAGCGCCTAGAAAATGCATCAAAATGGTTCGCGCACCACGGTTGTGCGCCCTTAGTTGCATCATTTCGTGCGCGAACTCGAAATACAAGAAAAATTTCTGCACAATCGCAAGGCACACAAGTTGCATGAAAATAAAGTTATGGAACTCACACCGCGCGAAAAAGACAAACTTCTAATTTTTACGGCTGCACTTTTGGCGCAACGTCGTCAAGCCCGTGGATTGAAACTGAACTACCCAGAGGCCATTGCCCTCATCAGCGCCGCCGTCATGGAAGGCGCGCGAGACGGCAAAACCGTTGCCCAACTCATGAGCGAAGGCAGAACCATTCTTTCTCGCGCAGACGTGATGGACGGGGTCGCCGAGATGATTTCCGATATACAAATAGAAGCCACCTTTGCAGATGGCACCAAACTCGTCACCGTGCACCAACCCATTGTTTAAAAAGCGAGACTGCTATGCAACGATTTGCCTTACTCCTACTTTGCTTGCTAGCGTATTCTGCGCAAGCCCATGAGGGCCATGGCCTTGAGGGCGCATCTCATTACCACGCCAGTGACATCTGGGGATTTGTGATGGCACTGTGCGTCGGTGCTTTCGTGTGGTGGCTGAACAACCGCGGCAAGTGAGGCGCTCATGACTCCTGGTGAACTTTTTATTGACGAGGGCCAACACGCCCTCAACCCGGATAGACGCACTGTCACGCTCGTTGTTCAAAACACCGGCGATCGTCCTATTCAAGTTGGCTCGCACTACCACTTTGCAGAGACCAACGCAGCCCTTGGTTTCGATCGCAAAGTGGCGCAAGGCATGCGTTTGAACATCGCATCGGGCACAGCAGTGCGGTTCGAACCAGGCCAGCAAAGAACTGTAGAACTGGTGGACTACGCTGGTAACAGGCAAGTATTTGGTTTTCGCGGCCTGACCAGTGGCCCTCTTTCATCCAAATAAATCAAGCGCAAGGAAAAATTCGCATGGCAACGATTGGCAAACGCGCTTACGCTGAAATGTTTGGTCCTACTGTGGGCGATAGAGTTCGCTTGGCGGATACCGACTTGGTGATTGAGGTTGAACAAGACTTCACCCTACGCGCCCGAGGTTACGGCGAAGAAGTGAAATTTGGTGGCGGTAAAACCATTCGTGATGGCATGGCACAAAGCCAACGCACACGAGACGGTACCGGCAGTGGTGCGCAAGCAGGTGGTGCGGTAGATACGGTATTGACCAATGCTTTGATCGTGGACCACTGGGGCATTGTGAAAGCCGATATCGGATTGAAAGACGGTCGCATTGTTGCAATTGGTAAAGCCGGCAATCCAGACACACAACCGGGTGTTGACATCGTGATTGGCCCAGGTACTGAGATCATCAGTTGTGAAGGCAATATCGTGACGGCGGGTGGAATTGACACGCATATCCACTTCATCGCCCCTCAACAAATTGAAGAAGCACTCACCAGTGGTGTGACCACCATGATTGGTGGTGGCACTGGGCCGGCTACTGGTACCTTTGCTACCACCTGCACACCAGGCGCTTGGAATTTAGAGCGCATGCTGCAAGCCGCAGACGCTTTCCCGATGAATTTAGGTTTCTTAGGCAAGGGCAATGCGTCTTTGCCAGATGCGTTGCATGAACAAATCAATGCAGGCGCCATTGGCCTGAAATTACACGAAGACTGGGGCACAACACCTGCCGCGATTGACAACTGCCTGAACGTGGCCGAGGCGACGGACACACAGGTAGCCATTCATACCGACACTTTGAACGAATCTGGTTTTGTAGAAGACACGGTGGCGGCATTCAAAGGTCGCACCATCCACACCTTTCATACAGAAGGTGCTGGCGGTGGACATGCGCCTGATATTTTGAAGGTGGTGGGCGAAGCCAATGTGCTGCCATCTTCCACCAACCCCACACGCCCTTACACCATCAACACGCTTGACGAACACGTCGACATGCTGATGGTGTGCCATCACTTAGACCCCGCCATTGCAGAAGACTTGGCGTTTGCTGAGAGCCGTATTCGACGCGAGACGATTGCGGCTGAAGATATCTTGCACGACTTAGGCGCTATCAGCATGTTTAGCTCAGACAGTCAAGCGATGGGACGTGTGGGCGAAGTGATTATTCGCACCTGGCAAACCGCCCACAAAATGAAATTACAACGTGGCAAGTTATCAGGCGACTCTGATCGCCATGACAACTTCCGGGCCAAACGCTATATCGCCAAATACACCATCAACCCTGCAATCGCGCACGGCATCAGCCATGAAGTGGGAAGTGTTGAAGTGGGCAAATGGGCCGACCTGGTCATTTGGAAACCCGCTTTCTTTGGTGTCAAACCCGCTGTCATTTTGAAAGGTGGTTTTATTGCTATGGCCGCTATGGGGGACCCTAATGCGTCTATTCCCACCCCACAGCCTGTGCATTACCGCCCCATGTTTGGCGCATTTGGTGGTGCTTTGGCGCGTGGTTCTCTTACGTTTGTCTCGCAAGCAGGTTTGACTGCCGGCATTGGTTCTCGGTTTGGCTTGAACAAGACTTTGAGCGCTGTCAAAAACATACGCAATATTGGTAAACGCCACATGATCCATAACGACTATGCCCCCCGCATGGAAGTCGATGCACAAACCTACGCAGTGCGTGCAGATGGCCATTTGCTGACATGCGAACCTGCGCACAGTTTGCCAATGACGCAACGTTACTTTTTATTCTGATGCTTGCCTGCTCAAAATTAATTGCTGGTGGCAAAGGGCTTGCGAGTGTGTTGCTCAAGCGCGCAAGCTCTGTATCACTAGATTGGGATGTCCGACAAAAAAGCCGATTCGAAACGACCGATTCACTTGGCAGAACCTTAGGCGTTTTCTTGAGCCGAGGAACCGTTATTCGTGGTGGCGATGTTTTGGTCGCTGAAGACGGTTCGCTGATTCAGGTGAATGCGGCTCCGCAAGAAGTTCTGCGCATTACTGCCTGCACCGTCCACGGAAGTCCTTTTGATTTGACGCGCGCTGCCTATCACCTTGGCAATCGCCATGTACCGATCGAATTAAAACCTGATCATCTCAAAATTGAACCTGACCATGTTTTAGCCGAGATGCTGCGTGCGATGCATATGACAGTGAACACGGTACACGAGGCATTTGAACCAGAGGGCGGCGCTTACAGCAGCGCTGGCCATAGCCATGGGCATGATCATGCACACCATGATCACGGGCATCACCATGGACACGACCACGACGGATCAGGTTCGCATGCGCACTGACCCTCCATCGCCTGATAAAAACTCTCTGGAAACGCCACCACTTATTCAGCTGATGTGGCTGGCTTCTCCTGCTTTGCCTATCGGCGGGTTCTCCTATTCAGAGGGCTTAGAAGCAGCGATTGACAAAGGCTTGGTGCACGATGAAGACAGCGCATGCCTTTGGCTGCTAGACCAACTGCATCATTCACAAGCCCGCGGCGATATGGCGGTACTCGCTCAAATGGTGATGGCTTGGCAAGCCCATGACACGCAACGCCTCACCGAATTGAGCCGGTGGGTGCATGCCACACGCGAGACGGCTGAATTGCGTTTGCAGTCGGAACAAATGGGGCGATCTATGCTGGAGTGGCTTCGCAATCAAAACAATGTGAACGCAGAAAGCGTTGACCTGTGCAATGCACTCGTACCCACTTACCCGCTCACCTTTGCTTTGGCTTTGTCGTTGACAGGTGCGCCTTTAGAGCAGTGCCTGCAAAGCTATGCGTTTGGCTGGGCCGAAAACATGGTTCAAGCTGCACTGAAGTCGGTTCCACTAGGACAAAACTCCGGTCAGCGCATACTATTAGCGATGTCGCAAAATATTTCGCAGGCTGTTTCGCAGGCATTAGCCACCACTGACGAGACGCGACAAGTGTTCTCACCTATGCTGGCCATTTTGTCAGCGCAACATGAAACCCAATATTCGAGATTATTCAGATCATGAGTTCACTACACACCATTGCACAACGCACTAAAAAACTCCCGCCTCTGCGTGTTGGTATTGGTGGCCCTGTCGGCTCAGGCAAAACCACTTTGTTAGAAATGCTCTGCAAAGCAATGCGTGAACGTTACGACTTAGTCGCTATCACTAACGACATCTACACCAAAGAAGACCAACGATTACTCACAGTGAGCGGCGCATTAGCTGCTGAACGCATCATGGGTGTAGAAACTGGCGGGTGTCCCCACACTGCTATTCGTGAAGATGCGTCTATCAATCTAGAAGCGATTGACCGTATGTTGGTGGAGTTTCCCAACGCCGATGTGGTGTTCATCGAGAGCGGTGGCGACAATCTGGCCGCCACTTTCAGCCCAGAGCTGAGCGACTTGACAATCTACGTGATTGACGTTGCAGCTGGAGAAAAAATACCCCGCAAAGGCGGCCCTGGCATCACCAAAAGCGATTTGTTTGTGATCAACAAAACCGACTTGGCGCCTTATGTAGGCGCAGATTTATCTGTGATGGAAGCGGACACCATTCGCATGCGCACCAGCACGCAAGGGTTGAAGCCTTTTGTGATGACCAATTTGCGGACACTTTCAGGCCTACAAGAAATCATAGACTTTATTGTTGCAAAGGGAATGTTGCCTCATTAAATAGATCAACGCGATCAGTGATGATTCCGTCCGTAGCTAATTGCAGTAAGTGCAAAGCAGCCTTGCTATCGTTGACGGTATAGCTCAAAGCCTTGAATCCTGCTTGATGCACTGCACCTACACGCTCCTCGTTCCAAATGTCGTAATAACAAACCATCGCCTGGCATTGCAAGGTTTGCGCTAAGGAAACAGCATCTTTTTGCCAAGAATTCAATAAGAGACCTCTTGGTAATTCAGGCGCCACTTTGTATGCGGCCTCCAAAGCCAAAGGTTCGAAAGATGTCAGCAAAGGAGGTATAGCCTCTTTACTCCATAGTTGTCTTACTTGCGCAGCAACTACCTCACCCGTACGTCTTTCTAAGCCGGGTGTAGGCTTAATTTCAATATTTAAAAAGTAGCCACCTGCCATACAAAATTTAGCCAAAGCCTCTAGGGTTGGTAATGGCTCTCCAGTAAACGCGCGCGAGTGCCACTGACCTGCATCTAATCTTGCAAGTTCGCTCCACGTTAAATCACCAGCAGTACCTTGGCCATTTGTTGTCCGCTCCAACTGCGCATCATGAAGCAAAAAAATGACATCATCAGAGCTGAGTTTTACATCGCATTCAAACATCCGGTAACCAAATTGAGCACCCAGTCGAAAAGCTGCGAGCGTGTTTTCAGGAGCCAGTTTTCCGGCCCCTCTATGCGCTATCCAAAAAGGATAAGGCCAGTGATGAGAAAAATTATTCATTTAGAAATTTGAAAAATTAGTGAACAGGTGGCACAAAACTTTATGCATTGATGCTCTCAATCATAATAATGCAACTGTCCCACATGCATCTATATCCGCTTACCCAGCTTTGATTACTACTGTAGTATTTGGGATGCCTACAAAAAGAGCATCCATCTCCATTTAAATAAGCACACCCCCCATCAAAGAGGTTTTACTATGTCCATTCCATCAACCATGCAATATGTTGACCACGGCAAAGGTGGCAGCCCAGATGTTCTGGTACCTAGTCAATGCGACATACCTAGCCCTGTAGCAGGTGAAGTTTTAGTGCGTATTGCCTATGCTGGTGTCAACCGGCCTGATTGTTTGCAACGAAGCGGGCGTTACCCCCCTCCTGCAGGAGCGTCACCGATTATTGGCTTAGAAGTCTCGGGTGAAGTTGTTGCCCTTGGATCTGGAGTCTCCCAATGGAAAGTGGGGGACAAGCTATGCGCACTCACCAATGGAGGTGCTTATGCAGAATATGTGACTGTTCCAGAGGGGCAGGCCCTGCCAATTCCAAAAGGCTACTCCATGCTGCAAGCTGCCGCTCTTGCAGAAAATTTTTTCACTGTATGGACAAATGTGTTTCAACGTGGGAAATTACAAAAAGGTGAAACTTTCTTGGTGCACGGCGGCTCCTCAGGAATCGGTTTAACGGCTATTCAACTGGCTCATGCTTTTGGTGCGAAAGTATTTTGTACTGTCGGCAATGAAGAAAAAGCAAAGGCTTGCCTAGAAATAGGCGCCGATGTCGCCATCAATTACAACACGCAAGACTTTGTTGCAATCGTGATGGAGCACACTCATAAACAGGGTGTCAATATCCTGCTAGACATGGTGGGTGGTAGTTACATGCAGCGTAATTTGCAAGCACTTGCACCGGATGGGCGATTGGTACAAATTGCTTTTTTACAACCCTCAAAAGTAGAAGTCGATTGGGTATCTCTGATGACCAAGCGTTTGACGTTTACTGGGTCAACACTGCGACCTCGAACTGCCGCAGACAAAGCACAAATGGCAAATGAATTGAAGCAACACGTTTGGCCACTCCTAGAGGCTGGCACTGTTAAACCCGTTATCCATCAAGTCTTTGATCTAGCCCAAGCTAGTCAAGCGCATGCATTGATGGAGTCTTCCGTGCACATTGGAAAAATTATGTTGAAGGTGGGTGGGTAATTAACATGAGCCAATCTTCAAGATGGAAACAGCGACCACCCGGATCTAA
This sequence comes from Burkholderiales bacterium, assembly GCA_018969975.1. Taxonomy (GTDB): domain Bacteria; phylum Pseudomonadota; class Gammaproteobacteria; order Burkholderiales; family Burkholderiaceae_C; genus Limnohabitans. The sequence continues at coordinate 51,908 of JAGWXI010000005.1, read as the reverse complement.
TTGGGGCGACTTTGGTCCTGATGACCAATATGGCCGAATGAATCTCCTCACACCAGAAAAAGTAAAACAAGGCATCGCAGAGGTTAATGAGGGGCTTACGTTCAATTTGAGCCTGCCACTAGATTTTCCTGGCGGAAATGTTTTAAATCCCCGCAGACTTCCACCCGTGCTTCGACCAACTGTGCGCAATGGAAAACCCAACCTCAATTACCAACTGTGGTGCGATGATCCCAGTTGCACCGATGTAGTGAGTGATGACTTAGTCATCATGCATTTGCAATACAGCACGCAGTGGGATAGCTTTGCGCATGTGGGCTCCATGTTTGACGGTAATGGTGACGGAAAACCTGAACCGCTCTACTACAACGGCTATCGCGCTGGCATTGATGTAGTCGGGCCCGATAAGCCCGAGGGTGCCGGCATTTTTGATTTCGCCAAAATCCCCAGAGAATCTACATCACAAGCTAAGGCACTTGGAATCGAAAAGATGTCTGAAAAATGTGTGCAAGGCCGGGCTGTGATGATCGACTTACACGCACACGTTGGCAGAGAAAGGGTCAATATCGATCACGATATGCTCATGGATATCCTGAAAAAAGATAAAGTCAGCGTTGAATCAGGTGATATGGTTTGCTTGCATACGGGATTTGCTGACATGCTGTTAGAAATGCAAAAAACACCCGATGGCGACTTACTTGAAAAAAGTTGCGCCGTTTTAGAGGGCCGAGACTCCAAACTCCTGCAATGGATAACAGATTCAGGCTTGGTCGCACTCATTGCAGATAACTACGCAGTAGAGGCGCATCCAGCAAAGCACCAGCCTGGAAGTTGCGCCACCTTGCCCCTTCACGAACATTGCCTCTTTAAATTAGGTATTCATCTAGGTGAAATTTGGCACTTATCGCCACTTGCAAATTGGCTACGACAAAACCAACGCTCTCGATTTTTATTAACAGCACCACCTCTGCGACTACCCGGAGCTGTTGGTTCACCGGCCACTCCAATAGCGACGGTGTAGTTAACTTAAAACTCCAGAAAAAAACACCCCTAACTCATCAAAACCATCTAGGGGCAAGATATTAGCCACATACTGATCAGGGCGTACTACGATCATGCAACCTTTGTCGCGGTTGATGCCGCGCATATCAAAAATGTCGCCAAGGCCTTTGTGGTCGACGCAGAATACTTTTTCATAGTCTTGCAAACCAAGTTTCCCGGTTTTAGGTTTGAGCAACGAGGGCATGCGCTCGTAGGCTAGTTGCTCGAAGGTTTGCTGGAAAATTGCACGAATATCAATGAATGCATCGATGTCTTCTTCCTTACGGGTGTGCTTGACAATAGGTGAGTCAGGGTTGCTTTCTAACCACTCACACAGCCGGTGGATTGCAGAACCGGCATCAGAGCTATCAGCCCTACCAGCGAATGCATAAATACGCCACCGCGCATCCGCTTTTGCAACATGGCCTAGTTGCAGTTGCCTTACATCAGACAAACGTACCACTGGCGCTGAGTGAAAGCGTCTTCCAATCTCTTCTCCCTTAGCCAAGTCTTGGTGTTTGTTAGCAGCAAATAAATAGGAGGTATCGTATTTAACGGCTGTACCACCAGTGAACTCTAGGTTTGCTTTGAATTGACGGATGATGCGAGGCTCCTCTGTGCCATCGCGTTCGGCTTGTGTAGTGGGTGCCGACATGATGCGCGACCACGCATGGTCCGTTTCCACCAGACGTTTGGCTTCTGTTAGGCGCTCTTTGGAGTAGCTTCGCAACAGAGAGGCTTTTGCCCGTCCCTGCAGCACATGTACCAATTTCCATCCGAGATTGAATGTATCTTGCATCGATACATTCATACCTTGACCGGCTTTGGGGGAGTGGGTATGGCACGCATCGCCAGCAGTGAACACTCTGGGGTTACGGTCTACCCCTTCTGGCACATCATCAAAGCGATCGGTGATGCTGTGCCCAATATCGTAGATCGACCACCAGACCACTTCTTTCACATCCAGCGAATAAGGCTTGATGATCCGATTGGCTGCAGCAATCATGTCCTCTTGTGTGAATTTGCGATGCGCTGCTTTTTCATCGGGGCGGAGTTTGTCTAATTCGACATACATACGGAATATGTAGCCGCCCTCGCGCGGCAAGATCAACACATTGCCTTCATTTGCAGAAGAAATCAAGCACTTCTGGCGCACGTCCGGAAAATCGGTGTTAGCCAAAATATCCATTACGCCCCAGGCTTGGTGCGCCGCATCGCCATGCAACACGCCACCAATAGCTTTGCGTACCGCAGAATGCGCGCCATCGCAGCCCACCACATAGTTGGCTCGTACAGTGCGCGTTGCACCCCAGTTCACGCCACTTGCATCTCGCAGCGTGACAGTCACGGGGTAGTCATTGCAAGTGTGATCAATGCGCAAGCCCTGCACTTCCCAGCTGTAATCAGGCTCAAGTCGTGAAGGTGCGTTCTTCATCACCTCAAGAAAGAGCTCATGCAATCTTGCTTGGTTAATCAAGATATGCGGCATTTCAGAACTATCGTCGGCAACATCTTGCACACGGCCAACACGTTGAATATGTTCCGGATTTTTGGGGTCCGGCATCCAAAATGCGGTTTGATTGACCCAGTAAGTTTCACGCTTGACCTTGTCAGCAAATCCAAAGGCTTGGAACATCTCCATACTGCGCGTATTGATGCCATCGGCTTTGCCCTTGATGATATTGCTGGGCATACGTTCAATAATCATCGTATGGATTTCAGGAAATTGCGACAACTGTGCAGCAAGGCATAAACCTGCTGGACCAGTTCCAGCAATCAGCACATCTACTTTTTCTGGTAATGGTTCATGGATACCGCGATTACGACGGTTTGGCGCGGCTTCCTCGATATCGGGGTTACCGCCCCTGAATCCATTTTTATAAAACTGCATCTCTTGCTTTCAACGAATTAGCTTGACTGTAGCCGTTATCTCTATCGAAACGCATTAGCCGAACTGTCCAAAGCAATGTGAGCGTTTAAGGGAAATAACGCTCACAGGATAGTTACTGATCCTCTCAGAAATGCCCTTGCCAGTGCAAGGCACGATGTTGTAAGCCAGACAAAACGAGTTCCCAAACTAGTCCAATGACTCCAATCAGTACTATGCCGATAAACGTTGCAGGCACATTAAAGTATTGTGCAGAATCTAAAATAATAAAGCCAAGTCCAGCCTGAGCACCAAGTAATTCAGAGGCTACAACAAGAGTCCATGAAATAGATGACGCTGAACGCAAAGCTGTCATGATTGCTGGCATTGCTGCTGGAACAATTACCCTAAAGAACAATTGGGCGCGGTTCAATCCAATACTCTGTCCAGCACGAATCAGCATAAGCGGAACCGCCCGAACGCCATCTGAACAGTTAAGTACAACATACCAAAAGGCAGCCATGAATATGAGTCCAATTTTGGAGGATTCGCCTATCCCAAAATAGAACACAAATAGTGTTGCAAAAGCGATTGGTGGAATTGGTCGCAGAAACCCAATAATCGGAGAAACTATGGCGTAAGCAACCTCATTTCGACCAATCAAAATACCAAATGGAACGCCCACAAGCACAGCTAACAGAAAGCCACTAACAGCGCGCATCACACTCATCCCTACATGCTTACTGAGTGATGAACCACCATATCCTTTTTCTACTATTTCGAAGAACGTCTCTACCAATCGAGGGGGAGAAGGCAAAAATTCTGGGCGTACCCATCCTGAAATTGCAATTAGCCACCACAAAGAGATGAATCCAATCACAGCGAGGACACTCACAATATTTAGGTGACGATGCTTATTCATTCTTGCGCTTCCAGCCATTCGTTTCTGAGTATTCCAACTATGCGCGCTCGAAGGGATGCAAACTCAGGATCACCTATTAATGCATAACTGCGTGGGCGATTGAAGGGCACATCGATACGTTCTTTGATCCGACCGGGCCTGCGGGTCATGACATAAATGCAGTCGGACAATATCAGCGCCTCCTCAACATCATGCGTAATGAAAAAAATGGTTGGTCGATATTCCGACCAGACTTTGAGGACTACTTCGTGCATGACAACGCGAGTTTGTGCATCCAAAGCACCAAAGGGTTCGTCCATCAAAATAACATCTGGACTGGCTACTAGCACTCTAGCAAGTTGAACCCGTTGTCGCATTCCACCAGATAACTGGTAAGGGAAGTGGTGTTCAAAACCAGCGAGACCAACGCTGAGCAAAACTTTTTTCGTTGACTCTTCGAGCGTTTGGAGGTTGACTCCCCTGAGACGAGGTCCAAGCGTTATGTTGTCCCAAACAGTCAACCAAGGGAAAAGCGCAGGCTGTTGAAATACAACGCTTCGATCAGGGTGCGGTCCGGTTATCGTCTGTCCACGCACCTTCAAAGAGCCCGATGATGGAGTTTCAAAGCCCGCGATGATGTTTAGGAGCGTGGTCTTGCCACAACCACTAGGGCCAACCACGCAGGCAACCTCATGCGCAGAGACCGTTATGTCAAAGTCTTCAAGCGCAAGGGTCGATGGATCCGACTCCCTGCGCCCCGGGTAAGTTTTGGATAAACCCCTTGCCTCGATAAGTGCAGGTTCAATTTTCATAGTTGATCCATGCAAACTACGACAGTACTTTTATCAGGACAACTAGCAATGCATCATCGGACAAATGCTGCATTTAGGGGTCGATTGTCTATGAAGGCCGCAATGTCACCACGTTTTGTAATGAGCTGAGCCAAGATCGCTGGGTCCTCCACCCGATCTTTAAGATATTGGCTAGCACCACGGCCAAAGTTATTGGGCTCAGCCAACGAAAGTGGATGCCTGACGTCGAGTTGTGCTTGCGGTTCATACCACTCAACACCCTTGATGATTTGTTGTGCTAATTTGTCATCAATTCCAGTAATCGTACGAATCTTCTCCATGGTTGGGCCGGGATCTGCGGCAAATCGTCTCTGGCCCTCAGCCATTGCGCGAATCATTCTTCCGATACCAGCAACATTTTTTGGATCTGACAGGAACTTGGTTGTCACGGCAAAACCAAAGGGATCTAGAGCTCCCAGTTCTTTATTGTTGATGATTCGAGTGGCTCCCTTATCTATCGCCTGACTTACAAACGGATCCCAGAACCATCCAGCCTCCACATCACCGTTTAGAACTGCAGCCAAGCCTTGGGGCGGAGCAAGTGGAACTGCATCAACATCACTGATATTCATGCCTGCCTTGCGAAGTGCAATCAAATGGGCAAGATGCTGTGATGAACCAGATGCATAAGTTACTTTTTTGCCTTTTAGATCTTTAAAGTCTCGAACTGCACTACCTTTTTTAACGACCAAGCCTTCGATAGGAGAGTAATCACCGTAGGTGTAAACCCAGCGAATTTCCAGTCCTCGCGTTGTTCCCATAAAGTAAGTTCCAATGCCTCCTTGACCAGCATCTACGCTTCCCGCCTGCATCGCTTGAAAAGTTGCGGGCCCCGAAGTAAATTTAACCAACTGAACGTCTAAGTTTTCTTTTTCAAACAAATCATGCGCTATTGCAGCGTAGAGGGGAACTGTTGGGACGGGTAAATAACCATAACGAATAGTTAATCGATCGGGTTTTGACTGAGAAGTTGCTGGCCATGGTAAAGATCCAAGTGCGGCGACTGCAGCAAAAGACGTTACTTTTCTTCGTGTGATGTTGAAAGATGACATGGTATTTTTCTCCTTAGTCAAATGGATGTAGGCTTGGTATTTTCATCAAACGATTAGCCCACTGCAATCGTTTGCAATAATTTTATTTTGTTATTTTTAATTGTCAATGAGCTAAGACCTTAATCATTCAGCCTTCACATTTGCCTCCTTAATGACCCGGCCCCAACGATCTGTTTCTGCCTTCAAACGCTGGCGAAAGTCATCAATGGATCCTCCAACGGGGTCCGCACCAGCTTTTACAAGACGCTCTCGAAATTCCGGCGATTGGATCATCTTATTAACCTCAACATTTAGCTTCTCCAATATTGCAAAAGGCGTTTCCGCGGGCGCTAAAAGACCAAACCAACCTTGAGTTTCGAACCCCTTCAATCCCATCTCGTCAAGGGTCGGAATGTCCGGTGCAGACGCAGTTCGCTTAAGAGAAGTAACACCAATTGGTCGGACTCGCCCGCCTGAAATAAGGGGCAGAGCAGCTGGCAGGTTGTCAAACATCATCTCAATCTGGCCTCCTGCGAGATCTTGAAGCGCGGGGGCACTCCCCTTGTAGGGGACATGGACAATCGAGGTACCAGTGACTGTTTTAAACATTTCAAGAGTCAGGTGCGGCGTACCCCCAGTGCTCGACGAGCCACTGCTAAATTTTCCAGGGTTAGCTTTTGCGAGCGCAATAAGTTCCTGAAGATTTTTTGCGGGCAACCGATTTGCAACGACCAAAACATTCGGTACCGAAGCCACAACAACAATAGGAGCCAAATCTTTTTGTGGCGTGAAACCCATTTTGTCGAAAAGTTGATGGTTGATCGTCAGCGTTTGCGCCGCCCCCATGACAAGGGTGTAGCCATCAGGCGCCGACCGCACAACTTCAGCTACACCGATGTTGCCGCTTGCCCCTGCCTTATTTTCAACAATGACGGGTTTATTCAACACAGCTTGTAGCCGTTCTGCCACAGCTCGGGAAATGGTATCCGTAGCACCACCCGGTGGGAAAGGAACAATTATTTTGATCGGTTTTGTTGGGAAATCCTGGGCAAAAATTGCGGTTGCAAAAAGCAGAGAAAAAAATAACGCACTTAACTTAATTGAATTTTTCAAAACTTCCTCCTATCCATTGACTTTTAAATTTGATGAATTAGGTCAAAAATTGATCTAAGTAAATTAAGTACTCATCACTTGACCACCATTGACATCAATGAGCGATCCAGTAATAAAGCCAGCACTTTTTGACACTAAAAATCTGACGGTTCTTGCTACGTCATCAATTTCACCATGACGTCGAACAGGAATTTCATTTATTACGCGCTGCCTTTCTTCTGGGCTCTGCCGACTCGCCAGGAGCCCCTTCACGCGTTCAGTCATGATTGCCCCTGGGCAAACCGTATTTACGGTTATTCCATGCAAACCAAACTCTTGAGCTAATTGAATTGTGAGGGAATGCACTGCGCCCTTGACAGCAACGTAATTCGCGCCCGCAAAAAGGCTGCCGTACCTACCTGCTTTAGATCCGAGATTTACTATCCGACCATATTTATTGGAGACCATGCAAGGAAGTACCAAGCGAGTTAACCGAACTGTAGTCATTAAATTTAATTCGATCAAACGCATCCAATCTTCATCGCTCTCTTTCAAAAATTGGAATGGTGTATGAAGAGATCCACCAGCATTATTTACAAGGATATGCAGGTTCGATGATTCACTGATCAGTCTTTCATAAGCTCTTTGGAGTGAGATCGGATCCACCAGATCCAATTTTAAAATTCCAATGCGTAATCCTTGAGATTCGAATTCGCTTCTGGTGCTTTCTAGAGCCTGATCATCGTTGTCCCATATCCAAACATAGGCACCACATTTGGCGAGTTCAAGCGCGATACCTTTGCCGAGTCCACGCGCGCCAGCCGTAATGAGCGCGACTTGACCAGATAGGGAGAATTCTTCTTGCAACATTGCTTGATTATTCATTTGCTTGCTAGTCCATTAATGTGCCGCCATTCACATCGAGAATATGGCCGGTGATATAGGATGCATTCTCGGAACACAAGAACCAAACAGCGTCAGCTACCTCTTCTGGCCGACCCATACGACCCATCGGGATGCGCTGTGAAAGCTCTTGCCACTTTTCCTTCGGAATCATCGTTCCCTCTATGGAACCTGGAGCAACACCGTTGACGCGAATCCCATAGGGCGCTAATTCAATTGCATAGGACTTTACTAGTGAAATTACCCCTGCTTTAGATGCGCAATAGTGCGCCTTCGTTCCAGAGCTTGAAGGATCAAACCCTGCATAACCGACTTTTCCCGCACGAGAGGAAATAAAGACCGCTGCTCCACGAGATTCCTGAAGGTACTTAGCAGATACCTTCATCAAAAGAAAAGTTCCAGACAGATTGATGTTCAATATGGTTTGCCAAGACTCGTCAGAAATTTCCATGATGGTCGAGCGAGGGCCAGTAACTGCAGCGCTATTAACGACTGCGCTAATCGGCCCCTTTTTTCGCGCATAACTAAATGCAGACTCCAGATCTTGCTGATTAGTGATATCACAAGAGCATGTATCAAAACCTTGGTATTGGGATGGGTCAGGCGGAGAACTAAATTTTTTATCAAGACCGACCACATAAAAATCGGTTTTAAACCGGTTAGCGATCGCAAGTCCAATATTGCTTGCGGCGCCCGTGATAAGTGCTACCGGTTTCATAGAGTTTTAATAAAAGTGTTAGCAATCATTAGTAGTCAGATGCAGGATGATGGCTCACCTCTGGGTCTATGGCTACATCAATGAGACAAGGACCTTGCCCCTCTTCACTCTCTCGGAGGGCGGGCAACATATCTTGGGCCCTTTGGACAGAGATAGAACGACATCCCATCGACTTAGCCATCATCGCAAAATCTGTGGGGGAATAGTCAACTCCATAATGCGGTCCTTTCATATTGTCTCGAACCATGCCAAGACCTGCGTTATTGGCCACTACAACAGTGATTGGCGCATTTTCAGCAAGTGCTGTTGATAAAGCTGTAACGGACATTCCAGCGCCCCCATCCCCTGTCAGTGCGATCACACGCTTTTCAGGTTTTGCAATCTTTGCACCTACAGCAGCCGGAATAGACCAACCCATACCGCCTATGCCCCCCGGTGCGAGAAGTTGGCCAGGCGTCCTTAATCGCAACGTCCCCGTAACCCATATCCGATTACTGCCAGCATCAAGGGTGAGTAAATGATCTTTTGTAAGGTGCTCGTTTAATGCTCGAACAATATCAGCGTTATGCAGAGTACCTGACGGGGTTTTATAGTTTTCAATAACTCCGTATGCGTGCGCCTTGTTACTCTTTCCAATCCACGCTTCCCTTTGGTAACGCTTTGACTCACCAAGATCAAACGCCAAGAGCATTTCAAGAACATCAGCCACATCTCCCGTAATAGAAGCATCAACTGGGTACACCCAACCACTATTTCGCGGATCAATATCAACCTGAATAATTTTTTGTCTTTTTGGATCGAGAAGCCCGGGTTCACAAAAACGCATGTAATCAGGACCTAGACTGGCTCCAAGCACCACTACAAGATCAGCTTCTCTGAGGGCAGCGTTGGCAGCTCTACACCCCCAAGTACCAAGCATTCCTACACTTACGGGCGCAGTCTCATCAATTGCGCCTTTGCCGTTGTAACTAGTTGCTACCGCTATGCCAGCTTTGAATGCCACACTTTCTAAAAGAGCGCGCGCGCGATCATTTTGCACGCCTTGTCCAACAATAAATAAGGGTCTTTCAGATTGAAGTAACGACTTTGCAAGGTGATCCACTGCACCCGTATCAGGTCGCGATGGTGTGTATCCTAAATGTCCAGCCGATGGATGTAAGGTAACGCGCTTGTTGAGTTCAAACTCACGTCGAATAATGCTTGTTTTTAAAACAACTGCAGCAGGACCATACCGTGGAAGCGATGCATGTTTAAAGGCCATTTGAACGCCGTAAACGGCCTCATCGATCTCCGTCGCGTAGGCGCAAAACTTGGTCATAGTTTTTAGCACTGTGACCGCATCGGCGGCGCCGTAATCTCCAGTCATCGTTTGGTAGACACCGCGCATAGCAAACCCGTCATAGCAAGCAGTATCTGTGAGAACAACCATTGGAGAACCTGCAAAGTAGGCCTCTAGAACACCGAACGCCCCGGTTGTAGTAGCAAAGGGTCCCATACCCATAAAAACCCCAGGCCTGCCTAAAACCTTGCCATAAGCCTGCGCCATAACCGATGCATGTTGCTCCGATCTAGTCAGTACAAGCCTTAATTTGTCCCTCACCTCATAGAAATCATCAAGCATCCAAGTAATACCAAGACCCGGAAGAGTAAATGCATGGGTTGCCCCGCACTCAACTAAGGTTTTAACGATGTGGTGTTTGGTCAAGGCCATGCAGAGTTCCTTTTATATGCAAACGTTTGCATAAGCGTATCATTAATCGTAATAAGAGTCAAATACACTCTCTTGCGCCCATGAATAAAACCCGACAGAAAAATGTTTCAACACTGCACGATGTTGCTGCTGCAGCTGGGGTATCTCCAAGTACGGTTTCTAGGACTCTGACGCGCCCCGACATGGTTGCTGAAGAAACGAGGGACAAGATTCTCAAAATCGTCGGCCAACTTCACTACCTTCCAGATGCGAACGCTCGAAGCCTTAAGCTTTCAAAACCCGCTGTTATAGGCGCAGTAATTCCCAAGAGTGGTATTTCTGCTTTCTCCCAGACCATATCGAGCCTGAACGACGCGCTTGATTTGTTCGATTTAACGCTAATTGTTTCCCAGCCTGAAGCTGACTCACAAGCATCAAGATACGCTGCTTATCGATTACTAGAAAAAGGTGCAGATGCTCTTATTCTTCTTGGTGAAGAGCATGCTAGCGAGCTTTACCGACTGCTTGAATATCGGAATCTGCCCTACTTACTTATATCTCCAATCAACCCACCTCATGAATCTGCTCATGTATCCATTAATCATCGCAAAGCAGGACATATTGCTGCAAAACATCTTATTGAATTGGGTCACAAAAAATTTGCCTACATAGGTAGCTCCATGCGTAACAATCCGCGCGCCCTGGAGAGGCTCGCTGGAGTAAGGGACGAACTGCAAGCTTACGGTTTAGGGCTGGCCAAAGGCGCAATAACTAATCAACCACATCGAATTGATTCCGGAAAAATAGCCTTAAAGTACATATTGACCAATCACCCTGAAACGACTGCAATTATCTGCACCAGTGATTACTACACACTTGGTGTCATCAGAGCATTGCATGAATTACAGATCAATGTACCAAGTGATATCTCAGTCGTCTCATTCAATAACAATGATTTTGCAAGCTTCACTATGCCGGCGATCACTACAGTTGATTTGAAGTACGAAGAAGTTGGTAGAGAGGCGGCAATTATGATTAGAAAACTGATTAATAAAGAGAAGGTTTCGCCTGTAATCATTGAACCCGAACTCTGTATTCGCGAGACAACCACCTACCCCAAAATTGATATTTAATGAGTCAGTTGACCAGGACCACCCAAACCAGCGCGGCCACCAATACCCATACAAAGATAACCAACACAGCGCCCCATCTACTAATTGGGGTTGTTTGCTTCTCCTGCATCCAATCCTCTGCCATTTGACGACATTCAAGCAGTACGTCTGAAGGTAAGAGTTTTACTGTGAGCCAGATAAGGATTGGTAGCAAGATCACATCATCCAGATAGCCAAGCACTGGAATAAAGTCTGGAATCAGATCAATCGGGCTCAGCGCATAAGCCACCACCAACACCCCAATTAGTTTTACCAATTTCGGGGTGCGGGCGTGCTTACCAGCAAACCATAAGGTAACGCCGTCTCGTTTTATTCGCTTTGCCCAAACTCGGCTAGTCTCCCAAAACGTCATTACTGGTTCATTGAACTGCTAAGCCATCAAAACTCAGTTCACAGTTGGCAGCCAAGTTGCTAGGCGCGGAAACATCAGTAGCAGCCCCACGCCTACTAGTTGCAGCATCATGAACTGGACCATACCAGCATAGATTTGCTTGAGTTCCCATTGGGGCACCACTCCTTTGAGGAAATAGGCTGACAGTGCCACTGGCGGAGACAACCAAGCTGTCTGCAAAGTAACTGCTACCAAGGTGCAGAACCAAATCAAGTCGATGCCTGCAGCTTGCACGATCGGTAGCACGATGGGCACCACGATCAGTACGATGGGCACCCATTCAAGCGGCCAACCTAGCACGAAAATCAGTGCAAGGATAAGTATCAGCATTAACGTCGGGGGTAACGACAAGCTAATTAGCAAATTAGCTAGAAACTCAGCACTGCCCAAGCGCGAGAAAACTGCACCAAACAGGTTGGAGGCAGCTACCAGCATCAAAATCATGCTAGAGACCTCAAGCGTTTGGTAGGCCGATTTCTTGATTTTGTCCAAGGTCAGACGGCGCGAAAGCAACGTCAGAACGAAGACCGCTGCGCAACCCACAGCGCCAGCATCGGTCGGAGTGGCCACACCCAAGAGGATCACACCCAGCGTCGACATGATCACCACGATCACTGGCAACACACCTATGAGCAGGTCACGTACTACCGGCCAAAGTTCGGTGGGGCGCATTTCTGGAGGTAATGCTGGCCCTAAAGCGGGATTGAACCAGCAACGCACAAGGCACCAGACAGTGAACAGCGAAGACAGCAGCAATCCGGGAATCACAGCAGCTGCAAACAGATCAGTGGCAGGTACACCGACTACCGGCCCCATCACGATCAGCATCACCGAGGGTGGAATCAAAATACCCAATGTGCCACCCGCAGTGATCACTCCTGCACTCATCTTCACGTCGTAACCACTCTTGATCATCGAGGGGGCGGCCATCACACCCAATAGAGTCACCGATGAACCCACGATTCCCGTAGCTGCGGCGAAGATGGTAGCTGTGATCAGTACCGCCAAATACAAAGATCCGCGCAGACCAGCCAGCAACTGCTGGATGCCCGAAAACAAGCGCTCCATGATGGATGACTGTTCAAGTAAAAACCCCATGAAAAGGAAAAAGGGAATGCTTGCCAGCACCGTATCCTTCATAACCGAGAAGGTCTGAAGAACCGCCAAGTCGAACACAACGGGGCCCAGGGCGATGAAACCCGTGCCCAACGCCATAGCGCCTAGGGTAAAAGCGATCGGAAATCCGATAAAAATTGTGACAAACAGCAGCGCGAGGGCTACAAGGCCTAGGATTTCATGGCTCATGTGGATATCCTTTCTTCGACCGCAATTGCATCCGGCCATTCTCCGTTGAGGGCGGCGTGGAGGCTCTTGCACAACTCAGAGATGCCTTGTAGCGCCAACAAAAGACCTGTCAGAGGCATGACCGCCTTGAAAGGCCAAGCCAGCGGCATCCATGGGCTGCTAACAAACCGTTCGCTGGTAACAAAAGATTTTTCAAAGTACCCCCAACCGGTCCACAGGAACACAGCGACGAATGGTAAAAACATCACCAAGTAACAAACCACGTCCACCCAACCTTGTTGGCGAGGTGACCAATCGGCATACAGCGAGTCTGTTCGGATATGCGCCTTGCGCTGCAGCGTGTAAGAGGCCCCTAACATGAAAAAACTGCCATAAAGCATGAAGGTCATGTCGTACGCCCAAAGAGTCGGCGAATTAAAAAGATAACGCGCGCACACCTCGTAGCTCAGCCCTAAAACCATAGGCACGATGAGAAATGCGGTGATACGCCCAGACCAGATTGCAATCGGGTCTAGTGCGTGCGCTATGCGAAGTAGCGATGAATTTGCGGGAACCATAGAATCCTTTCGCGGGCGGCCGGCACCGCGGCTTCTAACCTAGATACCGGCACCCTGCAACATGGGTCATTTATTAGGAGAGTCAACCCCTAAATTGAGGTAAAGCCCGTTGATCTTGGTCCAATATGGAACCACCGTTTTGGCAAAAGCGCGCTGTGACTCAAGAACTTCCTTGAATAAAGGATTGCGACCTGCCTCGCGGTCATACACCACGTTGGTGGCTTTGATAAAAGCAGGGAAAAACTCCTTAGGCGTGTCATGCACTACCACCTTATGGTCCTTCTTCAATTTATCCAGCGCCACTGCGTTGCGTTGCACATTGAAGGTGTAGGTCTCGGCTATCGTTGCCATTACTGCGCCCTCGATGATCGCCTTTTGGTCGGCCGGTAACTTATTCCAAATGGTCTTGTTGATGAGCAGTTCACCCACATCGGTAGACTGGTGCAAGCCCTGCAAATAGTAGTGCTTGAACACGGTATGAAAGCCCAAGATCATGTCATCTGCTGGCCCAATCCACTCCGCTGCATCGATCACGCCGCGTTGCGCTGCTGGCACGATTTCACCACCAGGCATGGCCACTGCATTGATACCCATTTCTTTGAAAATCTCACCAGTCAGTCCAGGTGGCGAGCGGTATTTGAGTTTTTTCATATCGGCGATTGAAGTGATCGGCGACTTGAACCAGCCAAAGGGATCAGGGCCCATGGGCTGCATCATGAAAGGCATGATGTTGACCTTGATTCCCTCTGCGTAAAGCTTCTCATACAGCGCATTGCCACCGCCATGCATCAGCCAAGCCATGTGCGAGAGTTGGTCCATGCCAGTTCCCGCGCCCGCTGCAGGGTTAGAGAACAACGCAGCAGCGCTGTTCTTTCCAGACCAATAGTGTGTCCAGGCGAAACCGCCATCAACCACACCCTTATCCACTGCGTCCAAAATCTCGAAGGCATTGACCACAGCTCCATCGGGAAGAATTTCCATTTTGATGCGGCCACTCGACATCTTGTCCACCCTATCGCCAAAGCGCTTCATCAGGTCAAAGTAGATGCTTGCGGTAGGCACCGCCGTCTGGATCTTTAACCGTGTCACCTGCTGAGCCTGGGCCAGCGCTGTATATCCGGTCAGCGCCAAGACGCTGATGGCGACGCTCAGTCGCCTGCTTATTTTCATCATTGCTCTCTCCTCAGTTGATGTCATCAAACAACGAAGCCAAAGACGAAATTGCCTAGGCTCCACCACTCACGCTCTTGAATTTCTTATCCTCTAACAGCATCCTCGCGGATCATGTCCACGGCCTTTTCTGCCATCATGATTGCCGGTGCATTGGTATTGCCCGAAACCAGTGTGGGCATGGCAGAGCAATCCACCACACGCAGCCCAGCTGCCCCGCGCACGCGAAGCCGCTCATCGAGCACCGCCATCGCATCGGTGCCCATCTTGCAAGTACCACTCGGGTGGAAGATGGTTGCTCCGTTATTACGGCAAAACTCAAGCAACTGCTCGTCACTATCGAGTTGCGGCCCTGGCTTGACTTCGCGCTTGACGTAGGGCTGCATTGCCTCTGACTGGGCTATGGCCCTAGCAGCCTTCACAGCAGCCACAGCGGTGCGACAGTCAAGTTCGGTGCTGAGGTAGTTCGGTTGCATCTCAGGTGGTGCAAAGGGATCGTTCGAGCGGATGCGAATATGTCCCCGCGACTCGGGCCTGAGTTGGCACACTGATAGCGTGAATCCTGAATAGGGGTGCACTTTGCCTCCCGCCATATCAGCAGAGAGCGTGGCTACATGAAACTGGATGTCGGGTGTGACCGATTCCTGTGGTAGCGCACGCATAAAGCAACCACCCTGATTGATGCCCACTGCCAGCGGCCCAGTGCGAAACAGCAGCCATTGCAGGCCAATCTTGAACTGACCAAACCAAGAATTCAGCTGATCGTTGGTGGTGATCGGACGAGCGCACTCATAGGAGAGACGAATTTGCAAGTGGTCCTGCAAGTTTTCTCCCACTCCGGGTGCATCCAATACGACGGGAATACCGTGCCGTTGTAGCAATGTTCCAGCACCGATACCGGAGAGTTGCAATAACTGGGGCGACTGAATCGCGCCAGCCGCAAGCAGTACCTCAGCCGAGCAACGTGCGCTTTTGATCACTCCGTCCTGTCTGTAACGCACACCGACAGCACGCCTACCTTCCATAATCAGGCCGCTGGCGAAAGCACCAGTTTCGATACACAGATTGGGCCTACCGCGCGCGCCTTTGAGATAAGCCTTTGCCGCGCTAAAACGCCATCCTTTATCCGTGTTGAGCTGGTAGTAGCCAGCACCTTCCTGAACAGCGCCGTTGAAGTCCTCATTACGGGGTACCCCGTTTTGCTTCGCACCAGCGATGAAAGCTTCAATCAACTCATGTTGCGATCCAATATTGGATACTTTCAGCGGTCCAGCGCCGCCATGGAAGGGGCCGGCACCGAGCTGATTGCACTCAGATCGTATGAAATAGGGCAGCACCTCGTTGTAACTCCAACCTGAGTTACCCAGATCCGCCCAACGGTCGTAGTCCTCACGCTGACCACGGATGTAGATAAGACCATTGATGGAACTAGAACCACCCAAGGTTCTACCTCGGGGCCAGTAGATGCGCCTTCCATTCATAGTGGGTTGCGGATCAGTTTCGAAACGCCAGTTATACGCATCACTCCACATGGTCTTGCCGTAACCAATAGGCAGGTGGATCCAGATCGATCTGTCGGGTGGGCCAGCCTCTAAAAGCAGTACGCGTACCGACGGGTCTTCGCTCAGACGACCAGCCAGCACGCAACCCGCAGATCCTGCGCCAACGACAATATAGTCAAATTCAGTGTTTTGTTGCATGGTGTAAGGCCAGTTTAGTTTTAAAATTTATGGAACGCAACGTTCCGTTATTAGAGGTTTCCCGTATGACCCAATCCTTTCAAACCACAGCGACGACAGGATCCTCGTCAGAGCGAAGCCTGCGCCTACTCGCGCACCTGAGTGCAACCGGACGCGCGCTAACACTGGCCGAGCTGGCCGCCCAACTTGATTTACCCAAGGCAACAGCACATCGCTTGTGCGCCAAATTAATGGCCGGTGGCTTCATAAGCCGCGATATCGAAGAAGGTGCATTCGTGGTCGGTCCAGCTCTGCGTCAACTCGCTTTCAATACCCTGAACCACGACACCGTGCGCGGTCTGCGTCACGAAGTCCTGACCGAACTGGTGAATCAGGTAGGCGAAACCTGCAACCTGACCACACTAGACGGCGCATCGGTACTCTATTTAGATCGGGTCGAGGCGCCTTGGCCTTGGCGATTGACGCTTGCCATAGGCGAACATGTGCCACTGCACTGCACCGCGAGCGGTAAGCTGTTTCTGGCGCTGATGCCACAGACTCAGCGCGAGCAATTACTTGCGCACATCCGACTGACGCGCATGACCGACAGCACACTGACCACGGTGGACGCTTTGCGAGAGGAATGCGATGCAATCTCCAACCAAGGCTTCTCGGTGGATCGTGAGGAATTCATCACAGGTCTGATTGCGGTGGCGGTACCGGTTAGTGACAAACAGGGCTTGGTACGTGCGGCACTGGCGGTACATGCTCCACGCTCACGCATGTCTCAAGAGCAGGCAATGGCAAGGCTACCGGCGCTGCGCGCCGCAGCAAAAAGAATGCGCTCTTTGTTATGAGTCAGCTATCTAATAATTTAAGCCGCTGCACCTTGCCCGAGGGTCCACGCGGTAATTCGTCGACGAAGCGAAACACTTTGGGTGTCTTGTAGCGCCCCAATCGGAGAAGGCAGAAATCGCGCAGCGCGGCTTCGTCGGGCTCATTGCCGGGACGCAGCACGATGCAGGCCATGATCTCCTGCCCATAGTGGCGGTCGGCAATACCTACTGCCGCTGCGTCGAGCACGCACGGGTGCTGTAACAAAGCCTCGTCAATCTCGCGTGGCGCAATATTCTCACCTCCCTTGATGATCAGTTCCTTAATGCGTCCGGTAACAAAGAAAAATCCGTCGCTATCTCGAAAACCAAGATCACCCGTACGCAGCCAGCCATCAGGTGTGAAAGCGGCACGGGTAGCTTCCTCGTTCTTGTAATAGCCGTGCATGACGTTGGGTCCGCAAATCGCTAACTCGCCAGTCTGGCCATCAGGCACTGATTGCAAGTCGGCGTCGATCACACGTGCCTCGCAACCAGAGGCACGACCAACTGACCCTAGCTTGCGTTGAGCCGTCTCCATGGGGTTGGAGAAAGAAGGCGCCACAGTTTCAGTCAGACCCATGGTCTCAACAATACCGATGCCAAACTTGTTCTCAAAGGCGCGCAAGTGCTCAGGCGGCAGCGCGGCCGAAGCCGAGCGGCAAAAGCGAATGCGCGCCATGCTCTCGCGCGTGGGTGACTCCCCTTCTAGCAAGTAAGAAATCATGGTTGGCACCACATTGATCCAAGTGCAAGCGCATCCAATAGCTTGCTCCCAGAAGCGCGCGGCAGAAAACTTAGGCGGCATCGCCAGACTGCCGCCGTGCGCTAACGGTGCAAGCATGGTCACAGCAAAGGCATTGATGTGGTAGAGCGGCAGTACAGCCAGCACGCGGTCATTCGGACTAAACGCATGCTCAGCACTGATAGCCTTCGCGTTGGCTACGAGGTTGGCCTGCGTCAGCATCACTCCCTTGGGGCGCCCAGTGGTACCGGAGGTGTACATCAGAAGCGCTAGTGTCCTGGGTTCGGGCGACGCAGTGTGCGCCTCGAGCGCAGTCAGTTCATCGCCATCGGGCGAGCAAATCCAAAGGGAGATCTTGCGTTCGATGCCTACCAATAATTCGCGCATCGGCTGTTCCCACTCATGGCTAGCCACCACTACTTTGCAATCGGAGTGCTCTACCACATAGCGCATCTGCTCAACACTGGACAGAAGGTTGATGGGATTGACACACCATCCGCCGTGCATCGCGCCCAACAGCAAGCGCAGAGTCTGCAAACCGTTGGGCATGACCAGCGACACTGTGTCACCTGGTTGCGAACCCAGCGACTGCAGTTGCGCTGCGACACGGCGGCAAGCAACCGCGAGATCGGCATATGCCATTAAAGCGACACCCTCGCCGTCTGTAGCGTAAATTGCTTGCGGTTGGGCCAAGGCCTGATCCTCAATCAGATCGCGAACGGTATGACTCATGCCTGGCCGTACTTTTCGAAATAGGCGCCGAAAATCTCATGCTCGTTTGGCATGCGTTCCGGGATCGGACGCGAAATGCGTGTGATGTTTAGATAGTGCCGATAGTTCATATTGTCGGAAAAATTATTCTTGCCCCAAGTTCCACACCCCATAGACAACGAGAACGGCAAACCGTTGTCAAAACTGCCGCCAGTGGCTATGCAGTGGGCTTGGTCAACGATCACGCGCGAGACGGGCAGCTTCAAGCCCAGTTCCAAGGCGCGCTCGGGCCGCGCACTGTGCAGTCCAACCGAATGGCCAGCGCCCTGGTAGGCGTAGATTCGTTCAACGATCTGCATTGCTTGAGAAAAATCCTTTGCGCTGTAAATCGTTAGCACCGGGCAGAGCTTCTCTCCCGAAAACGGGTGTTGCGATCCAAAACCATCTTCTTGAACTAACAACATGGTTGGAGCGCGAGCAGCAATTTCGGCTAACCCTGCGCGTTGCGCTACCACTTGAGCTGATTGGCCAATGACATCAGATGAAAGCTTTCCATCGGGCCACATCAGCGCCTGCAGTTGCGCCTTCTCCCGTGGGCTGAGCATGACCGCGCCGAGTTTAAGCAAGGCAGCTATGGTGGGCTCCCGAACAGCGTCGATCAGCACCAGACTGTTTTCTGAAGAGCAACTGGTGGCATTGTCAAATGTCTTAGAACGCAGGATGCGTTGCGCAGCTTGCTCGATATCAGCAGTCTCATCAACGATGGCTGCGACATTGCCGGCACCCACCCCAAATGCTGGTGTGCCACTGGTGTAGGCAGCACGCACATTGGCTTGTGAGCCAGTAGCCACCACCAAATCGCATTGGCGCATCAACTCCAGCGTCGCGGCTTTGCTCACGGGCGAAGGCAAGAGTTGAACCAGATCGCGGGGTGCACCAATGCGCTCGAACTGGTCATGAATAAAACCTATGAGGCGTTGGCTTGTGTCCCAACCTTTGGGAGACGGTGCAACGATAACCGCGTTGCGCCCCTTGATCGCATTGATAATTTTGTTGGCCGGCGTTGCCGCCGGATTGGTCGACGGCGTGACGGCGCAGACTACCCCAACAGGGCGAGCGATCTCTATCAGTCCCTTGGCCAAATCTTGCGCAATCACCCCCACCGATCTTGCACCTTGCAAGTCGCGCAATAGGCCGAGCGTTTTGCGGTGGTTCTTGCGCACCTTATCTGCCACATTACCGATTCCAGTATCGGTCACTGCGAACTTAGCCAGTGCTTCGTTGCGACCGGGCTCAAGAATGGCCCAACCTGCTGCAGCCACGAGTTCGTCGACACGCGCTTGGTCGTAACCCTCAGCCATACGCTGAGCTGCACGCGCTCTTGTCACCAATTGGCCCACGAGGATTGAAACCTCGTCTTGCTCAGCGGTCATTTCAATCTCCCTTGATGTTGGCGTCCTTTGCCAACTTGGACCATTTGGGCAACTCGGCTAAAACTGTTTTGCCAAGAGCTTCAGGTGTTCCTCCCACACTTTCACTTCCCTGGGCCAGCAGCTGATCGCGCACACCTGGTTCAGCCAAGACGGTGTTGAGCGCCCTATTAAGCTTATCGATGATGGGTTTAGGAGTCTTTGTTGGCACGAACATGGCGTACCAAGAATCGACTTCGAAATCTGTCACGCCAGCCTCCTGCATCGTGGGCACATCAGGAAAAGCAGCGCTACGTTTGAGCGTGGAGACAGCCAAGGCTTTGAGCTTGCCTGTCTTGACAAACTGCGCTGCGGCTGGGATGGAGACCCACAGCAGGGGCACCTGACCACCGATTACATCGGTCACGGCGGGACCGCCACCGCGGTAGGGTATGTGGGTCATTTGCGTGCCAGTGCGTAGCTTAAAAAGTTCCCCTGCAAGGTGCCCTGGCGAACCGTTTCCAACGGAAGCAAAGGACAGCGTGCCCGGCTTAGCCTTTGCTAAAGCCACCAACTCGGCCACTGTATTGGCAGGAAACTGCGGATGGGTTACCAAAATTTGCGGCAGCGAAGCCACCATACCAACGGGTGCGAAATCCCTAACCGTGTCAAAAGAGAGCTTGGTAAAGATCGCTGGATTGATAGTGTGCGAGCTCAGGGTAAAGAGCACGGTGTAACCGTCTGGCGCAGCACGCGATACCACTTCGGTGCCAACCGAGCCGCCAGCACCGCCCTTGTTTTCAATGATGATAGGTTGCCCCAAAGCTGACTGGAAACGCTCTTGAACAATACGCGCGATCACATCGGTGCCACCACCAGGCGGATAAGGTACAAGAAAGCGAATTGGCTTGACAGGGTAGGCCTCTGGGGCTTGCGCCGAGGCCAGTTGAACCGATAACACACCGCTTAGCAGCGCCGCGACCAAAACACGTTGAAGCAATGAAGTGAAGCTTATAGTCATGCAAATCTCCGGTAGGTTGTTATAGAACGTAGCGATGGCCTCAAGGTTGAATATCCTTCTCGTCGTACTCAAGACGAGCGTTATAGCCTTCGTACTTCATGGGGTTCATGAATTCATTCTTGCATGGATGGCTGAGACGGTCATCGCCAAACTCGCCGCCCCAGTAGAGCTACTATTTCATGAAGCGAAGCATTGAGCGGTGCACTGGCAAGGTCGAGCGCGTGGCAGCGGCTGTAGTAAGGGCTCAAGTCCATACCCACGCCCAACGCGAAGATGAGCACTTCACCGCGCTGTTCGTGCTGTAGCACTACCTGCTGTAGATGGTTGTCTAGATAGAAGGCGTCATTAGCCAACTGCGTCGCACCATCCATGGGGCAACCGTCAGAGACCACGATCAATAGCTTGCGCGCCTCCTCACGATTTGCTAACCGTTCGCAAGCCCACTCTAAGGCCTCGCCATCGACGCTCTCGCGAAACAGATCTGCCTTGAGCATCGCGCTAATTCCTGATCGACCCTGGCGCCATGATGTCTTGGCGTCCTTGAACACGATATGGCATAGCTCGTTGAGACGACCAGGATGAGCGGGTCGTCCAGCGCGCTGCCAGTCGCGTTGCGCGCGTCCTCCGCTCCAAGCCCCGGTGGTAAACCCCAAAACCTCGCTGACAACGCCAGCCATCTCAAGCGCACGTGTCAAAACGTCAACCAACACGGACACTGCCTGCACATGCTCGCGCATCGATCCCGAGCAATCAACTAACAGGCTGACCACGCAATCAGCCTGCGCTTGTTGCTGTTGCCGTTTAAACAATCGTCTTTCAGTGGGCGAAGCGATAAGTTGGGTGAGGCGACGGCCATCAATGAGGCCCTCTTCTTGTGCGATTTCCCAGCCATCGAAGGTGGGCTGCGCCAACAGGGCCTTGAGCGCACGCGCAAGTCGCGGCAAGTTGATACCTTGCGCCGCGACGGCTTGGTCTAACCGCTGCCGATAGTCATCAAGCTCTGAAGCGCGAACCAGATCGCGTGCATGGACCTCGCGGTCGTAGGCATGCGTAAAAACTTGGTAAACGTCGGCGGCTTCCTCTAATACGAGACTTCGGCCAGAGGAAATACTGGACACTCGCTCAGGTACTTCCTTCCCAACCTGCATTACCAAGCTAAATGCTGCGCGCTCAATATCTTCGCTATCTTCACCCTGCGCCCGAGAGGAGATTTCATCCGTTTCAGCCGCTGACAGCATGTCAGCCACCTGCCGTGCTAGCACCCATGCATGCATTGCGTAGCTACTTTGCGCATGGCGACAGCGGCGCAATTGGGCAAGACTGGCGCCAATAAGCGGCCCTATTCCAGCACGCGTGCTTTCGAGGAAATCCTCGATGGCGTCGGGAACCGGCTTGGCAAGAACGCGCGAGCGGCACATTTGAACCACGGTGTAGAGCAAGATGCCGGTTTCGCTGTCAGCCAGTTGGGCGTTGAGAAAGGCCAGCGACCACTGTTTAAAGCTGTACTCCAGGTTACGGGCGACGCCAGGCATGGCTGGATCGGCTAGCGACTCGACTCGAATTTGTTCTAGCAAATCAAAAATGAGGTAAGCAACGGGTTCATCCGGTGCCTTCTGGCGGTGCAACGCCGCATCCGACAAAGATAGCCGCAGCGCTAGTCCGTCAGCGGCACCGCGAAAGGTGGTGAAGTCATCCTTGTCGCTGTCGGGGTGAAGGTGAGGCGCAAAAAGGGGCAACACCTTACGACCGCGGTACAGCCGCTGTCCACGAAAATGCAGGTCGGTCTCACCGCTGAGAGCCCGGATGGCGGCTGCACACAATTGTTCTACCCGCTGCTGATGGCGCACTTGGCGCTGGACGTTGTTGTGCGTGGACATCGGGTGTGACCTAGAGCCCTACACGCCCTTGTTATCCACCTGATGGGACTCGTCGAGTTCGTGGCCGAAGCAGCGTTGGAAGTATTCGGCCACCACAGGAAGCTCTGCGTCGTCGCATTTATTGACAAATGACAAGCGCAGGGCTGTCGCTGGGTCGCGGAAGATCTCGATATTCTCAGCCCAGGTGATCAGCGTGCGCGGCGACATCAGGGTGGAGAGGTCACCAGCTGCAAAGCCCTTGCGCGTGAGTTCAGCCATGGCACGCATAGACCCGAGTAGTTCTTGATGCGCTTGGCCAGCGAACGAAGGCACGCGCGCCACGATGATGGCGATTTCTTCCTCACGCGGCAAGTAGTTAAGCGTAGCGACGATGTTCCAACGGTCGATCTGGGCATGGTTGAGGCGTTGCGCACCATGGTAGAGCCCGTTGAGATTACCAAGCCCTACCGTGTTGGAGGTCGCGAACAAGCGGAAGTTCGGATGCGGGTTAAGCACTCGATTCTGATCCAGCAGGGTGAGCTTGCCACCTTGTTCTAGCAGTCGTTGGATGACAAACATCACATCGGGGCGACCTGCATCGTATTCGTCGAAGATCAGAGCCATCGGTCGCTGCAAAGCCCA
Organism: Burkholderiales bacterium; assembly: GCA_018969975.1. Classification (GTDB taxonomy): domain Bacteria; phylum Pseudomonadota; class Gammaproteobacteria; order Burkholderiales; family Burkholderiaceae_C; genus Limnohabitans. Next base: position 28,287 of record JAGWXI010000005.1, on the reverse strand, counting down.
AGGCACGATTCCTTCTTTAAATTCAGTCACCTGTTGGCCGTCGCGAATAACCACTGCGTCCCTCCCCACCAAATCAAGCCGGCTGATGTGGCCGTCTAAATTAACGCGCACACAGGGCCAATTCAGTCGGGCGGCAACTTGCTCAATGTGGGTCGATTTGCCAGTTCCATGCAACCCTTGCAAGAGAACGCGCCGGTCTTTCATAAAACCTGCCAATATAGCCAGGGTGACATCGTGGTTGAAGCGGTAAGCAGTGTCCTTATCGGGCACGTGTTCATCGCGTTCGCTAAAAGCCGGCACCATCAGGTCGCTATCTATGCCAAAGAGCTCGCGGGCGCTGAGCATGAGGTCGGTTTGATTCAACATATCTCCTCTTCCGTATCGGCAGGACACTCGTCGTTGATGCGCGCTATCGCCTCGGCTGCCTGGCGTAGTTTGGGTAGTACCAACATGGCACGCTCCGGGTTCATGCGCATAACTGGTGCCTGCAACGCCAGCCCCATATTTGAGAGTCCCTGAGCCGATGGAACCAGCACGCCTAGACACATCAGGCCAGGCAAGAATTCCTCATTGTCAAAGGCATAGCCTTGACTGCGCACCACCTCGAACTCCCTCTCCAAGTCTTCGGTTTGGGTCAGGGTGTTGTGGGTGAATTTTTCAAGAGATGCCGTTGCCAATAGGCGACGCCGCTGAGTCGGTGTCATTTGGCTCAAAAACAACTTTCCCGTAGCCGAACAATGCGCCGGCACACGTGATCCCGGATGCAGGTAAAAGCGCAACGGAGCAGCGGTCTCAACCCGATCTAAATAAAGAACATCACTGCCCGAAAAAGCAGTGAGGTTGCAACTCTCCCCGACTTCGTCGACCAATTGACGCAACACCGCACGCCTTGCGCCGTGGACAGTGTTGTTGAGTAAGACCATTTCAGCCAAACGCATCAGGCGACGACCGGTACCATAGTGCCGGCCATTTCCCTCGCGCTGCAAGATGCCAGCACTCTCAAGTTGCTGGAGCATGCGGTAGACCGTCGGCTTAGGTAGCCCGGTTTCTTGCACCACGTTCTGCAGAGTAAATGGGGAATCCCTTTGTGCAATTACCTCTAGCAATGAAAACAAGCGCAAATTGGGCGTATCACCTTCCAAACGGGATTGCAATTGGCTGCTGGTGTTGTGCATCATTTGGGCATCATATATTTTTTCATTTTTTGAGTCAAATTATTTCAAAAAATGATTTTTTATTGACAAGCTCTGTTGAAATTTATAAACTGGGCTTTTAGATTTCAGTTTTCAAAATCTTTTGTTCAATATTTTTATTAGGAGATGAACATGACTGCACCCCGCAACCGCAAGGTAGTGGAAGGCGTCCATAAGATGACGCCCTCTGAGGCATTTGTTGAAACCCTGGTGGCCAATGGCGTTACCGAAATGTTTGGCATCATGGGTTCAGCCTTCATGGACGCCATGGACATCTTTGCTCCAGCCGGCATCGAGCTGATTCCAGTAGTGCATGAGCAGGGCGCGGCCCACATGGCTGATGGCTATGCCCGCGTGTCGGGTCGACACGGGGTAGTGATTGGCCAAAACGGTCCAGGAATCAGCAATTGCGTGACCGCCATTGCTGCTGCTTACTGGGCGCACAGTCCTGTGGTTATCGTCACTCCTGAGACGGGCACTATGGGCATCGGTTTAGGAGGCTTTCAAGAAGCTAACCAGTTGCCCATGTTTCAAGAATTCACCAAGTACCAAGGCCATGTCTGTAACCCCAAGCGCATGGCTGAGCTCACGGGGCGATGCTTTGACCGTGCTATGTCTGAGATGGGACCTACCCAATTAAATATTCCACGCGACCATTTTTATGGGGAAATCCAAACCGAAATTCCTAAACCAATGCGCATCGAGCGCGGTGCGGGTGGAGAAAACAGCCTCCATGCAGCGGTTGAGTTGTTGGCGCAAGCGCGCTTTCCTGTCATCTTGGCAGGTGGTGGAGTTGTCATGGGCGATGCGGTTGAAGAATGCCGCGCCTTGGCCGAGCGCCTTGGCGCACCGGTGGTTACTGGATATCTACGTAATGACGCTTTCCCAGCCAAACATCCACTATGGACTGGCCCTCTAGGCTACCAGGGCTCCAAAGCGTCTATGAAGTTGATCGCACAAGCCGATGTGGTGATTGCGCTGGGCTCCCGGATGGGGCCGTTTGGCACATTACCTCAGCATGGTTTGGACTACTGGCCCAAGAATGCCAAGATTATTCAAGTTGAAGCCGACCATACCAACCTGGGTTTGGTCAAAAAAATCACTGTAGGCATACACGGTGACGCCAAGGCTGTGGCCAAGACACTAAGTGCACGTATTGCTAACCAATCCTTGGCCTGCGACCAAAATAAGGTCGAACGCGCCGCCACCATCGCCGCCGAGAAGGCTGCCTGGGAAAAAGAACTAAATGAGTGGACACATGAACGTGACCCCTACAGCTTAGACATGATCACCGAAGCCCAAAGTGAGCGCACGCCAACCGGCGGCACTTACCTGCACCCACGCCAAGTTCTGCGCGAACTAGAGAAGGCCATGCCTGCGCGCGTCATGGTCTCAACCGACATCGGCAATATCAATTCGGTGGCTAACAGCTACTTGCGATTCGACGAACCACGCAGCTTCTTTGCACCCATGAGTTTTGGTAATTGTGGTTATGCATTACCGACCATCATCGGTGCCAAATGCGCAGCGCAAGACCGCCCTGCCATTGCCTACGCGGGTGATGGGGCTTGGGGCATGAGCATGGTTGAAATCATGACCGCAGTGCGCCATGACATTCCTGTTACAGCAGTGGTCTTCCATAACCGGCAGTGGGGTGCTGAGAAGAAAAATCAGGTCGATTTTTACAACCGCCGCTTTGTAGCTGGAGAACTCGACAGCGAGAGCTTTGCTGGCATAGCCAAAGCCATGGGGGCCGAGGGCATTGTTGTGGATCGTCTCGAGGACGTTGGGCCTGCGCTGCAAAAGGCGATTGACCTGCAAATGAACCAGCGCAAGACTTGCGTGATCGAAATCATGTGCACGCGCGAACTCGGCGACCCCTTCCGCCGCGACGCACTAGCCAAACCAGTACGCTTCTTGGAAAAATACAAAGACTACGTCTAAAGCGCAGTCTATGGTCCTCGAACCTGAAGAATCGTTCAATGGCAAGGCGCATCCGCGCCTGCTGGACCTGATGATGAAGGCGCGAGCTAGCGCCTTGGGTAAGGAACATGCGCTGGCGTTGGTCTACCCCTGTGACAGGCTGGCGATGGACGCGGCCCAACACATGCGCGCCAGTGGCATGGTCAGGCCGGTATTGATAGGCCCCCGCCAGCTCATCGAGCAAGCAGCGGACCAAGCCTCGGTTGATTGGAGTCACTTTGAGCTGATAGACACTGGCACTCTGCCACAGGATGCTGCGCGTCAAGCCACTACGCTAGCACGCAACCAAAACGTGCAGTCGATCATGAAGGGTTCGCTTCATACAGATGAACTGATGTCTGCTGTAGTCAACAAGGAAACTGGTTTGCGCACCAACTGCCGCATCAGCCACACGTTCCTGTTTGATCTGCCCCAATGCCACAAGCTGCTCGCCCTCACCGACTGCGTTGTCAATATTTCGCCTGATCTACGCGCCAAGCAAGACATACTCACCAATGCCGTTGGCTTCTTGCAAAAACTAGGTATCGCAGAACCTAAAGTAGGTATCGTGGCAGCGGTTGAAACGGTCAACCCAGCCATTGTTGCCACGCTAGACGCCAAAGCATTGGTGGATATGTCGCGAGCCGGCTCTTGGCCAGGTGCTTTGGTAGAAGGTCCTTTGGGTTTTGACAATGCGATATCGGCACAGGCTGCACGGATCAAGAAAATTGAATCGAAATTGGCAGGCGACGCCGACCTTTTACTCATGCCAGATCTCAATGCTGGCAACATGCTCTACAAAAGCCTTATCTATATTGGAGGGGCTGACTGCGCCGGATTGGTGCTTGGTGCTAGCGTGCCCATTGTGCTCACCTCGCGCGCGGACTCGCTACAGTCACGTTTGGCCTCGGTGGCATTGGCCGTCTTGACTTCCTAGAAATGCTTATCCTTAGTCGCCACCAACCCTAACCAAGAAGGACGATACGGTGTTTCAATTTCTCTCCTCCGAGCCACTGCACAACCCGCTGGATGCACCCACGCCCACGCAGGACACCACTATCAAATGCACTACTTGCTATATGTGTGCCTGCCGCTGCGGCATACGGGTCCATCTGGCCGAAGGGGACAAAGGCCCTGAGGTGCGCTACATCGATGGGAATCCGAACCACCCCCTCAACAAGGGAGTGATCTGCGCCAAAGGTTCCTCAGGCATCATGAAGCAAAACTCTCCAGCCCGCTTGACCCAGCCCCTTCTTCGCAAGCCTGGTAGCGAACGCGGCGCAGCGGAATTTGAGCCTATCAGCTGGGAGCGCGCTTATACCTTGCTCACCGAACGCCTTACCCGCATTCGCAGCAGCGACCCCAAGCAATTTGCATTCTTTACGGGACGCGATCAGATGCAGGCACTGACTGGCCTGTTTGCACGCCAGTTCGGCACACCCAACTACGCAGCGCATGGCGGTTTTTGCTCTGTCAACATGGCAGCAGGCATGATCTATTCGGTGGGTGGTAGTTTCTGGGAGTTTGGTGGTCCCGACTTGGACCACGCTAAGGTGTTCGTGATGCTGGGAACTGCCGAAGACCACCACAGCAATCCCATGAAGGTGGCGCTGTCAAAATTTAAGCGCAATGGCGGGCGCTTTATTTCCATCAATCCAGTTCGCACGGGTTATTCGGCCATTGCCGATGAATGGATTCCCATCAAGCCTGGCACCGATGGTGCGTTATTGATGGCACTACTGCATGTGCTGATAGAGCGTGACCTCATTGACCATGCATTTCTCAAGCGTTTTACCAATGCGCCACAACTGGTGGTACTCGATGAAGGTGCGCGAGAAGGACTGTTTGCCTTTGACCCCGATCCCGAAAAGGGCCCGCCAGGTGATGGTCGTAACCCGCACAACAAACTGATTTTCGACACACGCAGTGGTCGCGTGCTCAACGCCTATCCCGAAGGCATAGCAGACGGTTGTGACCCTGCACTTGCAGCACCGGAACAAGGGTATTTCACGCTGGACGACGGCAGTCGTGCTACTCCGGCTTTTGCGCTCTTGCGCAAGCGCGTTGCCCCATGCACGCCGCAATGGGCGGCCGAGATCACCGGCATTCCTGCGAGCCGTATTGAAAAGCTGGCACTAGAGATGGGACACGCCGCACTCCAGCAAGCATTTGAATTGCCAATTCCATGGACCGATGCCTGGGGCAAGGAGCACCCCACGACACAAGCAAGGCCATTGGCATTTCACGCCATGCGGGGCTTGGCCGCGCACTCCAACGGGTTTCAGACTGTGCGGGCATTGGCTGTTTTGATGAGCGTGCTAGGCACGATTGATGCGCCAGGCGGCTTTCGACACAAGGCACCCTATCCGCGCCACATCGTTCCCAATTACCGCGCCTTCAACGACCCAGCACTGGTACAACCCAACACCCCCCTTAACGCAGCGCCATTGGGATTTCCTGCGCATCCAGATGAGCTTGCCATCAACGCCGATGGTTCACCCATACGAATTGACCACGCCTTTTCTTGGGAGCACCCCCTCTCAGCGCACGGACTAATGCACAACGTGATTAGCAATGCCACCCGAGGTGATCCTTACCGCATTGATACGCTCATGATGTTCATGGCCAATATGGCTTGGAACAGCACCATGAATACACTCGCCATCCGCGAAATGCTCAACCGCAAGGACGCACAGGGTGAGTACATGATTCCATTTCTAGTGGTGTGCGACGCCTTCCAAAGCGAGACTGTGGCCTATGCCGATTTGGTGTTACCCGACACCACTTACTTAGAGCGTCACGATGTTATGGGTATGCTGGACCGCCCGATCTCGGAGTTTGATGGCCCTGTGGATTCAGTGCGTGTTCCGGTCGTAGAGCCACTGGGAGAGTGCAAACCTTTTCAGGAAGTTCTGATAGAACTTGCTTCGAGGATGAAGTTTCCGGCCTTTACGACAGCACAAGGTCAGCGCAAGTTTGCTGACTACAAAGATTTCATAGTCAATTTCCAGCCACAACCCGGAATCGGTTTTCTCATGGGATGGCGTGGCAAAGACGGTAGCGAACATCTGCGCGGCGAACCTAACCCCAAGCAGTGGGAGGCTTATGAGCAAAACAATTGTGTTTTTCAGTACCACATGCCTCAGGACATGCATTACATGCGCAATTGGAACCGTGCCTACCTGGACTTTGCCAAGGACAAGGGCTGGCGTCAGAAAAACGACCCTGTGCAGTTAGCCATTTATTCCGACACACTCCAGTCCTTCCGTTTGGCCGCCCAAGGTAAAAGTGCTGGTCGACATCCCCCAGAACACTTGCGCCAGCGCATTGAGACCTACTTTGACCCCTTGCCTTTTTGGTATCCACCCCTTGAAGAGGAAGTTACAGATTTAGCTGCCTATCCGCTCAATGCAATTACGCAACGTCCTATGGCCATGTACCACTCTTGGGATTCTCAGAATGCGTGGTTGCGCCAGATCCACAGCCACAACTACTTACATGTGAACTCGCGTACGGCCTTGGCGGCCGGCATCGAAGATGGCGGTTGGGCTTGGGTCGAGAGCCAGTGGGGCCAGGTGCGATGCTTAGTTCGGCACAGCGAGGCGGTCGAACCAGGCACGGTGTGGACATGGAACGCCATTGGCAAGGCAGATGGCGCTTGGGCTTTAGCGCCTGGATCAGACGAGGCACGCAAGGGCTTTTTACTTAACCATCTGATCAGCGAAGAGCTTCCATTTGCGCGCTTACGCGCGAGCGGCGACTGCGTCGAAGGCGTCACAACTCCGAACACCATTAGCAACTCTGACCCCATCACCGGGCAGGCGGGATGGTATGACGTGCGCGTGCGCATCCGGCCAGCTGAGCCCGATGAAACGTCAACTAGTCAACCGCAAATGTCGAGCATGCCCTCGGTTCCTGGTATGGTCAAGCAAGTCACTCAGGTACTGAAATTTGTCGCAGGACGTAAAAAATCATGATGCAGTGGCTCAAAAATCTTCTCCAACCTCCGCTTTTGCCCGGTAACCCCAACGCCTACGAGACCGACCAAGACCACAATGGGATGACCACTAGAACCCGTGCTGCGCCTGGCGAGACCCTGGCAAAACAACTTGCACTTGTAATCGACCTCAATGTTTGCGTGGGCTGTCATGCCTGTGTGACTTCTTGCAAACAATGGAACACCTCCGGAAGTGCCGGGCCCCTGACCGATACCAGCCCCTATGGCGCTAATCCCACGGGGACTTTTTTCAACAGAGTTCAAACCTACGAAGCAGGAGAATTTCCGCATACCGAAACGGTGCACTTTCCCAAGAGTTGCCTGCACTGCGAAGACCCCCCTTGTGTTCCTGTCTGTCCAACAGGGGCGAGTTACAAGCGTGCTGAAGATGGCATCGTGTTGGTGGACTATGACAAATGCATTGGTTGCAAGTACTGCGCTTGGGCTTGCCCCTATGGCGCACGTGAACTGGACGAAAGCCGTCAGGTTATGACCAAGTGCACCTTGTGCGTTGACCGCATTTATGACCAACATTTGCCCCCTGAGGACCGCCAGCCCGCCTGCGTTAAGGCATGCCCTACCAATGCGCGTTTATTTGGTGATGTCAAAGATCCTGACTCGCAAGTCAGTCGTGCCATTCGCGAACGTGGTGGCTACCCCTTGATGCCTGAATGGCAGACTATCCCTGCTAACCAATACCTGCCGCGCAGGCCCACGCAATCCTGTAACGAAACCAGTTGCAGTTGCGAAAAAAACACTGGCACAACATCTGAGCTAGGACACTGATATGCATCCCGCTTTTTCGATTTTGTTATTTACCACCCTCTCGGGTACGGGCCAGGGACTGGTCGTGGCTCTCGCCTTGGCTACGATGACGGGCGTTTCCATGGATCCAACATTCACGTTGCAGTTGTTACTGGCTGCCCAATTACTCTTGATCGGCGGTCTGGTGGCTAGTTTCTTTCACCTGGGGCACAAAAAGCGGGCATGGCGTGCGGTGCTGATGTGGCGCACCTCATGGATGTCGCGAGAAGTTATTGTCTTGCCCGCCAGCATAGCTATCAATGGCCTTTGGCTAATCAGCTTATTACTTCCCGTTGAGCCTGTTTGGGCAACAGTGCTTCCCCTTTTGGCATTAGTCATGACCATAGCGTTGTGGTACTGCACTGCCATGATTTACGCATGTCTGCGCTTTGTGCAGGAATGGGCCCACCCACTCACGATTGTCAATTTCATACTAATTGGCATGTCCAGTGGCAGTGTGCTGGCTTGTGCCATGGCCGCGTCGTACGGACAACAGGCTTTTTACCAGTGGCTTGGGCCACTGGCATTGGCAGTTACCTTGCTGGGTTGGGCGAGTCGCGCCATGAGTTTGCGTCGCAACGCGCATCTCAAGTCGCTCTCAAGCCTGCAATCTGCCACCGGCATCCATGCCGACAAGCTGGTGCAAAAGTCGATGGGCATGTCCGCGGGTTCTTTCAACACCCGCGAATTTTTTCACCACGCCAGTGCAGCAGTGCTGCGCCATCTGCGCTGGTTTTTCCAGTTGGCCTTGTTTGCATTGCCTGTGATGCTGATGTTGACTACCCAAGGACCGGATGACTCGGCCCTGTGGTGGTTGGCGGTGCTGCTCCAAACTCCCGGCCTCTTAGCAGAGCGCTGGCTGTTTTTTGCCCACGCCAAGCATCCGCAAAACTTGTATTACCAAACAGTCTCTTGATGGCCACTCGCAACGACTTGCACCACTGGTTACCCTTTTTGCGCTGGTGGCCGCGCGTCAACCGCACAAGCACCTTCGCCGACTTGATTGCGGGACTAACAGGTGGGCTGATTCTGGTACCGCAAGGCGTGGCCTTTGCCACGATTGCTGGTATGCCACCCGAATTCGGCCTCTATGCGGCGATGCTGCCAGCGGTGGTGGCAGCCCTTTGGGGCTCGTCATGGCATCTGGTGTCGGGACCGACCACAGCGATTTCCATTGTGGTGTTTGCCACCATCAGTCCACTGGCAGAAGCAGGCAGTCCGCGCTATGTGGAACTGGTGCTGACGCTGACCTTCTTGGCGGGAATTATCCAATTGGCCTTGGGTATTTTGCGCCTTGGTAGTTTGGTTAACTTTGTCTCCCATACCGTGGTGGTGGGTTTTACTGCTGGCGCAGCGGTGCTGATAGCCATCAGTCAGGTGAATAATTTCTTTGGTTTATCTATCCCCAGAGGTTCCTCGACCTGGGTAGTACTTCATGGACTGTTGACCCATCTTGGCGATATTCAACCCTTTATCTTCCTAGTAGCCACTGTGACTGTACTGGCCTGTGTGGCTACCAAACGCTGGTGGCCGCAAATGCCCCACATGATTGTTGGCATGGTCAGCGGCAGCGTGCTTGCTGCGGTTCTCAACGCCTATTGGGGCGTTGAACACACTGGTATTAGCAATATCGGCACCCTGCGCGTGGGCTTGCCGCCTTTGTCCAGCCCCGATTTCAGCCTCAGTGCATTGCACCAGATTGCTCCCATAGCGTTAGCAGTAGCTTTGCTCGCCTTGACGGAGGCGGTATCGATTGCTCGCGCCATGGCGCTCAAAAGCGGTCAGCGCATCGACGGCAACCAAGAGTTCGTCGGCCAAGGACTCTCCAACATCGTTGCTAGCTTCTTTTCTGGCTACGCTTGCAGCGGGTCCTTCAATCGCAGCGGACTGAACTTTGCTGCGGGCGCAATGACCCCCATGGCTGCGGTTTACTCTGCAGCTTTTTTGTTGCTCATCATGCTGTTTCTCGCCCCGCTTGCGCGTTACCTGCCAGTGGCGACGATGGCGGGGATTCTTTTTGTGGTGGCATGGGGGTTGATTGACTTTCATCACATCAGAGACATCACCCGTGCCAGCCGCCAAGAGACGCTGGTGCTGTTGATTACTCTGGTAGCCACACTGACGGTGGCGCTGGAGTTTGCCATCTACATAGGGGTGGCATCCTCTCTTGCGATGTATCTCAAGCGCACATCGCAACCCGGGCTTGACGACGTCAAGCCACTGCCCGGTCAAAACCCGCCAGCATTTAGCGCAGCCACCGGACTACCCGACTGTCCGCAACTCAAGATCGTGCGTATCAATGGTTCCCTATTTTTTGGTGCAGTCAACCATTTGCAGGAAGCGCTCCAAGGCATTGATGAGGCCAATCCAGATCACCGACACTTGCTCATAGTGGCTTCTGGAATCAATTTCATAGATTTAACGGGCGCCCATCTATTGGCACAAGAGGCCCGACGCCGAAAAGCCATGGGGGGTGGGTTGTTCATCTTTCACATGAAGGAAGAAGCCCTGCAGACGCTCAAGCGAAGTGGTGTCTATGAGGAGATTGGCGCAAACCATTTTTTCACCTTGGGTGATGACGTTATTGCAAGCATCAAGGCGCAACTCTCTAGCCAGCAATGCGCACAATGCACCCAATTGGTTTTTCAGCCCTGCAAGTCATAAGTGCAAATTGCGCTTGTGCGTGTCGGCCAGCAGGCGGATGCCATCCTCAATGTGGGTCTGCGGTATGGACGCCACCCCTAAGCGCGCATGGCGCTGTGCGAAGGCGCTCTTAGGTTTGCTGAAAAAAATACTACCGGCCTCGATAACCACTCCTGCCTCCAGTGCAACTTCGGCCAAGCGGTCTACCGAAGTACCCTTTGGCGCTTGTAACCACAGGGCTGAACCACCATTGGGCGCTTGAAAACGCCACTGAGGCAGGTAGCGACGAACCGCTTCACCCAATAGGGCTAGGCGTTGGTCGTAGGCCTTTGTCAGACGGCGTATCAGCATATCGTGGTGCCCCAGAGATAAGAATAAGGCCAGCGCCCGTTCATTGTTGGTGGGAGGATGGCGCATCATCAATCGCCTAGAAGCCCGCGCCTCGCGAATCAGTGCTGGGTCCGCCACCATGAAACCCACTCGTAAACCGGGTGCAACGGTTTTGGAAAGACTGCCTACGTAAATGACCCGCCCATCCTTGTCAAGGCTTTTGATCGCACGCGAGGGTTCGCTCACAAAATTGAGTTCGCTGTCGTAATCGTCTTCGATGATGACAAAGTCATTCCGCGTGGCCACCTCCAACAGATCAAAACGTCTTTGTTGAGTCATTGCTATGGTGGTAGGGCATTGGTGACTAGGCGTAACGTAGACATAGTCACACCCCTTGAAGTGGTTGCCCAGATCTATGCCATCGGCATCGAGTTTGAGCGGTTTGATAACCGCACCATGCGATGAAAAAATATTGCGCACATCCGGATAACCTGGTTCTTCCAAACCCAGCACAGTGTTTGCACCCAAAAGCACTTCGGAAAGTATGAAATTGGCCTGCTGTGCGCCCGCGGTGATTAGTATTTCTTCCTTGCTTGCCCAAATACCACGCGCTGGCAAGATACGCTGTTGTACCTGCTCAATGAGTTGCGGGTCGTCTTGGTCAATCCGGTCACAAGCCCAGTCACGCACTGCAGTGGCTCGCAAAGCCTGGGTAACGCATTCACGCCACTCGCGGGATGGAAACAGCGCTGCATCGAACTGACCATAAATGAACGGATAGGGGTAATCCTGCCAGTTGGTGGGCTTTCGGATATTGGGCAAGGTCCACAGTTTTCTGGGGAGTCGCTGATCCCAGTTAGGTGCGTTTTGTTGATTGCTGACGCACTCTTCTTTTTCCAGCTTGGGCGCAGCATTTGCAGAGACCATATAGCCGCTGCGCGGTTTAACCTCGATGTAGGCCTGATCTGCCAAGTGCTGGTAGACCAACGTGACGGTGTTGCGACTAATCTTTAACAAGGCGGCCAGCTTGCGTGAGGATGGCAATATGGTTCCGGGCCCCAGGACACCGTCCAAAATGGCACGCACCACCATGGTTCGCAAGCGACCCTGCAATGTAGGCTCTGGCGAGAGATGCTGCTGAAACAAAGTCTTCCACATGGAGAGTTGAGAACGCGTCATAAACCTCCTAAGCAATTACCCTTGTTTGGGCATCTGGCTCTATAACTATAGCATTCTGGCTCTATAAACATCCTCGATGCACACCTACTATCCACCCATCTTGCGCAACGTTATAGATTGAACAGCGAGATACACAGCTAATTAAAGACTTCAGGTCTCAACAATAGGAGTAAACACGATGAAACTATCCATCACAAAAATGGCCAAGAGCATGCTGGTCGTTGCGTCTACCTGTATGGCATTTGGCTCTATGGCGCAAGCCAAAAAGGAAGTAACTTTTGCGCACCAAGACATGATGGTTCCACTGCGCGTTGTAATGGAATCGGGTGAGTTAGAAAAAGCCACTGGCTACAAGATCAACTGGCGTATGTTTGGCGGCGGAGGTGACGTGATTCGAGCGATGGCCTCTGGTGATGTACAAATCGGTGAGGCGGGCTCTTCTCCGGTAGCTGCAGCAGTTAGCCAAGGCCAGGACATTCAACTTTTTTGGATTTTGGACGACATTTCGGATGCGGAGGCTCTGGTTGTCAAGAAGGGGATTGCAAGCATCAAGGATCTCAAAGGCAAAAAAGTGGCCACGCCCTTTGTATCGACTTCTCACTACCAGTTGATGCTGGCTCTCAAAATGGAAGGTCTCAAGACCTCGGACGTTAATGTCATGAACATGCGTCCACCAGAAATAGCCGCCGCTTGGGAGCGTGGGGACATTGACGGTGCCTTCATCTGGGATCCGATCCTCACCAAAATCAAGTCTAACGGCAACATCCTCACCACCTCGGGACAGATTGGCAAGAAAGGATTTCCAACCTTTGACGGTCTTGTAGTCAACCGCCAGTGGGCTTTAGAAAACAAAGATTTCGTTTTGGCATTGACCAAGGCACTGGCCAAGGCCGATGCTGAGTACCGTGCCAATGGCGCGAAGTGGACTACAGATTCACCACAGGTTAAAGCCATCGCAAAATGGACCAAAGCAGATGCCAAGGACGTGACACGATCCATGGCCCTTTACAAGTTTCCCACCCCGCAGGAACAGATCTCTGCCACATGGCTCGGGGGTGGAGCAGCTAAGGCCCTCAAAGATACAGCCGAATTCCTCAAGGAGCAGGGACGCGTGAAAGATGTGGCAGCAGACTACAGCAAATTCATCACTACCGAATTTGCCGCCAAAGCCAGCAACTAAAGCTCTGATTTCAGCTTTTTTGTAACCAAGAACTTCCCCCATGTCTCATCTCAGCCTCAAGGATCTGTGCGTGCGCTATCCCGTCAAAGGAGGGGTCGTCACGGCGCTGTCCGAAGTGAATTTGGAAATGGAAAGTGGCGATTTCTTGGTTGCTTTGGGTGCATCTGGCTGCGGTAAAACAACGCTCCTTAACTGCCTTGCTGGCTTTTTGCCCCCGTCTTCTGGAGAGATTGAACTAGATGGCCACGCCATCGGCGGGCCGGGCGCTGACAGAGGGGTGGTTTTTCAGAAACACGCGCTTATGCCATGGATCAACGTGATCGACAACGTAGCTTTGGGTCTAAAAATGCGCGGCATTGGCCTGACTGAGCGGCGACGCGTCGCCTTGGAAAAACTCAAATTAGTTGGGTTGGAAGAGCACGCTCAGAAGGCTATTTATGAACTCTCAGGTGGCATGCAACAACGGGTTGGCATTGCCCGCGCACTGGCTAATGATCCAGCCCTGTTGCTAATGGACGAGCCCATGGGTGCGCTTGACGCATTCACTCGCGAAACTGTTCAAGAATTGCTAATCGATGTCTGGAAGCGCAGCAACAAAATGATCTTCTTCATCACCCATTCGGTTGAAGAAGCTCTTTTTCTAGCCACGCGCTTGGTCATCATGACACCCAGTCCAGGGCGCATCCTGCGCATTTATGAGGATCTGCCGTTTTCAAAAATGTTTTTAGATACACGCAACTCCCGCGAGGTCAAGTCCAACCGCGACTTCATTGCCATGCGTGAAGAAGTTCTCAGCCTCATCCACCACCGTGAGCCTGAGCAAATCACCGTATGAGTCAGCAACAAACTACCAGCTCCTACCGAACTCCGGGCGAAGGGCCGAGTGCGCACATCAGCATCATTACAACTGTTGCAATCTTGGTGTTGTGGTTTGCTGTCACCAACCTTGGCCTGATCAAACCCATCTTCTTGCCTTCACCGCAGGCAGTGCTGGAACAATTTGTAGCCTATGCCACCGGACAAGCCAACGACAAACCTTTGTTTGAGCACCTGTTTGCCAGCTTCGTCCGCGTGTTTCTGGCTTTCTGGTTGGCCTGCGCTACCGCTATTCCGGTAGGTGTGGCCATGGGTGTGAGCCGAGTGGCACGCGGCATCATGGATCCGCCTATTGAGTTCTATCGACCTTTGCCGCCATTGGCTTACCTGCCCCTGATCATTATTTGGTTTGGTATCGATGAAGTTCCCAAGGTGCTACTGATCTACCTCTCGTGTTTTGCACCTTTGGCCTTGCAAACCCGTGCTGGTGTACGTTCTGCTAGCCAGGAACAGATTCACGCTGCATATTCCATGGGTGCCTCGCAGTGGCAGGTGATCCGTTACGTCATGTTGCCAGCAGCCCTGCCTGAAATTCTGGTGGGCATGCGCATTGCCATCGGCTTTGGTTGGACCACCCTAGTAGCTGCTGAAATGGTCGCTGCCAACGTAGGTCTGGGCCAGATGGTGCTCAATGCATCTAACTTCCTGCGGACTGACATCGTGATCATGGGCATCATCGTCATCGGCGTATTTGCTTACGTCTTTGATTTGATGATGCGCTGGTTCGAGAAAAAATTAGTGCCCTGGAAGGGCAAGGTTTAACAAAAAAGTGCACGCCATGAATCACCAACCAACCCAACTCCAAGATCTGCTCAAGTCCTTTGGCGAGGCTTTTAATCGCCATGACGCCGCAGCATTGGTCAGCATGATGACGGCAGACTGCGTTTTTAGAACTGCCATGGGCGATACCGCAGGTGGTACCGCCATAGTCGGACGCGAGGCCGTGATGAAGGCTTTTGAAACCACCTTTGCTAACTTTCCCGACGCGCGTTGGCATCCGCGCGGGCCGGACATGATTTTTGGCGACCGTGGTTTATCGGAATGGACTTTTGTGGCGACACGCGCCTCAGACGGTGCGCTATTTGACATGGATGGTGTCGACGTCTTCACATTCAAGGATGGCCTCA
The DNA here is from genome assembly GCA_018969975.1 of Burkholderiales bacterium. Classification (GTDB taxonomy): domain Bacteria; phylum Pseudomonadota; class Gammaproteobacteria; order Burkholderiales; family Burkholderiaceae_C; genus Limnohabitans. Next base: position 12,996 of record JAGWXI010000005.1, on the reverse strand, counting down.
TCGCGGTCAAGGACGCCTTCCGCAAAGACCGTCCACCTACCTTGCATTCAAACTAATTCCAACAGAAAGAACATGGCTATCCATATCGCTGAGACCAAACCCTTGAGCACCTACGATCCCCACTACGACCCCTTGGTAGACCGTCATCCTGGACACGGACGCGATTACGCTCCCACCTACTGGGTGGCATCTGCAGGCCAACCGCCAAGCGACGATGGGCCTGTCAGTGCTGACATGGATGTAGATGTGGCCATTGTTGGATCGGGGTTTACAGGCTTGTGCACAGCGCTATTTTTGGCGCGTGAGCACGGCATCAAGGCCGTAGTGCTTGAAGCCAACCAAGCCGCCTGGGGCTGCACCAGTCGAAACGGAGGCCAAGGCCAAAATGCCAGCGGCAGACTCTACCGTTCCCAGTGGATCGAACGCTGGGGTAAAGCCACAGCGCTGCGCCTCGATGCTGAAATAAGAGAGGGCTTTGAAACTTTCAAACACTTGGTCGACGAATTTCCAGAGTGTGAGCCCCAACATGGCGGCCATCTCTACATTGCGCACCGCGAAAAGAAGATGGCCTTCTTGCAAAACGAGGCCAAGACCATGCGTGAAGTTTTTGGCTACGACGCCCGCATGCTCTCAGCCCAAGAAGTGCGTTACCAATACGTCAACGACGCTGAAACCTACGGCGCTTTGCATGAGCCTGATGGCATTGGGGTACATCCACTGAAGCTGGCCTTTGCTTACTTGCGCAAAGCGCGGGAGCTGGGTGCGAAAGTGCATCCCAGCAGCCCGGTGCTGGGTATGCATACTGTCAATGGTGTGCACCATCTGCAAACCCCCGGGGGCACAGTGCGTGCGCGTACCGTAGCCTTTGCTACCGGTGGCTACACAAGTAACGGCATGTATTCAAGACTGGACTCCAAGATCATGCCCATTCTTTCGAACTCCTTGGTCACGCGACCGCTGACCGAGGCCGAGCTCAGTGTCACCCAATTCAAGACCACCGAAATCATTACCGACACCCGAACGCTTCGCTTTTATTACCGTCGCCTGCCCGACAACCGAGTGCAGATGGGTAGCCGCAGTGCGATCACCGGGGCCGATGCATCCAACCCCGTGCATTTATCTAAGCTGATCGACGGCCTGCATCGTAAATTCCCGGCCCTTAAAGGCATTGATATCGAACATTCTTGGTGGGGTTGGGTCGATGTCAGCCACGACATGATGCCGCGCATCGTGCAGCCCGATCCCAGCTCCCAAGTGTTTTACGCTTTAGGTTACGGTGGCAATGGTGTCTCCTTCTCAGCCCACGCTGGTCGCCGCATGGCGCAACGCGTGGCCGGTCAGTCACTGTCGATGTTCGATTTGCCAATCTACAACTCGGAGCTCCAATACCCGAATGTGATGAACCTGGTGCGCTCACGTGGATTTGCGCCCTTTCGTCGCTTTGGTCAACGTTTTTTATACCACTGGTACCACCTGCGCGATGAGGTGCTATGAAGAAGGTGTATGCCTGCTTTTGATAACCATAACCAACCCCAGGAGACGTCCCATGAATCCCCTTGCAACTCATCCATTCAGGCACCTGCTGTCCAGCATGGTTCTGATCAGCGGCGCACTTCTGGCACCCAGCCTAGGCACCGCACAAGAGGTCCCAAAACGCGGTGGCACTCTGGTTGTGGGGCTAGGTCAGACTCCGCGTCACCTCAACGGTGCAGTTCAATCAGGCGTGGCTACTGCCCTACCCTCAACCCAACTGTTTGCCAGCCCTCTGCGCTATGACGACAAATGGCAACCTCAACCTTATTTGGCCGAGAAATGGTCGGTATCGCCCGATGGCAAATCGGTCACCTTGAACCTGCGACGTAACGCACTCTTTCACGACGGCAAGCCCATCACCTCGGCTGATGTGGCGTTCTCGATCATGGCCATCAAGGAGCACCACCCCTTTCGCACCATGATGGAACCAGTGGAAAAAGTCGAAACCCCCGACCCCCACACTGCCATCATCCGTATGCGCGTTCCACACCCGGCCATCTTGCTGGCCATGTCTCCAGCCTTGTGCCCTATCCTTCCTAAACACATTTACGACGATGGCAAGGATCTCAAGACCCACCCTCGTAACAGCGCCAATGTGGTTGGATCGGGACCGTTCAAGCTGGTTGAATTCAAGCCAGGCCAAAGCGTAGTGCTCGAACGCTTTGACAAATTTTTTCTACAAGGTAAACCCCATCTAGACAAACTGGTGATCGATCAAAACAACGACGCTGCCAGCCAGGTTCTGTCCGTCGAACGTGGAACGCTGCAAATGCTCCTGTTTGTCTCGAGTGCCAACGACCTCAAACGACTGCAAACCAATAACAAACTCCATCTGTTTGACAAGGGCTACGAAGGTATTGGCGGGCTGAGTTGGCTGGCCTTCAACACAGAAAAAAAACCATTCGACGATGCACGGGTTCGCAAGGCTATTGCGCACAGCATGGACAAGAAGTTTGTGCTTAAGGCGCTGATGGGCGGTTTTGCCAAAGAGTCCAATGGACCGATCGTGGCTAGCAGTCCGTTTGCGGTGCCTGATGTAGTGACCTATCCGTTGGATCTCAAAAAGGCCGCTGCCTTGCTAGATGAGGCCAACCTCAAACCCAACGCCAGCGGCGAACGCTTTAAATTCAGCATCGACTACATACCCAGTGGGGGCGATGGGCAAAAAATTGTTGCCGAATACCTCAAGGCCCAACTTAAGAAAATTGGCGTGACGGTGGAAGTACGCACCTCTGCCGACTTCCCGTCTTGGGCCAAGCGCGTAGCCTCGCGCGAGCACGACGTGACCATGGACGCGGTATTTAATTGGGGAGATCCGGTCATTGGGGTGCATCGCACCTACCTCTCTACCAACATCAAACCCATCATCTGGACCAACAACCAGGCTTACCGCAATCCCATGGTGGACGAATTGCTCAACACCGCAGGTGGCTTACTCGAACCGACCAAACGCAAGGCCTATTACGCGACTTTCCAAAAGATCGTGACCGACGAGCTACCAATCCTCTTCATCAACCAGATTCCCTACTACACCGCTTCATCAAAGCAAGTGGGTAACCCACCGCAGTCCATCTGGGGGCCTCTCTCGCCCTTTGATGATGTTTATCTGAAGTAACTGAAGCGCAAACACTTGCATGCGAGTGATTCAGGCCCTCTTGAACCGCCTGCTTCAGGGAGCGGCCCTGGTGCTGGCGGTGGTGGTACTTAATTTTCTGCTGGTGCATGCTGCACCGGGCGACCCGGTGGAAACGATAGCTGGCGTTAGCGGTGGCATGAGCGAAGAGATCAAGGCACAACTGCGCGCGCACTATGGTCTGGACAAACCACTGTGGTTACAACTAGGCGTTTATCTGGGCAATGTCCTCAGCGGCGATTTAGGCTACTCGTTCTTTTTCAATCTGCCGGTGTCCTCGTTGATCGGTGACCGTGTGCCTGCCACGCTATTGCTGATGCTTACCTCCGTGATCAGCGCTTTTCTGATTGGCACCACGATGGGCATTTTGTCTTCGCGCAAACCCAACGGCTGGCTGTCACAGTTGATCAACACTCTGTCCCTGTTTGGCTTTGCCGCACCGGTGTTTTGGACTGGCATTTTGCTAGTCATTTTGCTGGCTTCGGTGATACCGATTTTTCCCATTTCGGGCATGCGCAATGTTGATACCACGGATATCGGTGGACTGGCACAAATGCTGGATGTGCTTCACCATCTGGTGCTACCCTCTACATCTTTGGGCATGATTTACCTTGCTATATACAGCCGCCTTGCGCGTGCTTCCATGCTGGATGTACTGGGTGCTGATTACATTCGAACTGCACGCGCAAAGGGCTTGTCTGACAGCGTGGTGCTTTACAAACACGCGCTACGCAACGCCATGCTGCCTATGGTGACTATGCTAGGTCTGCAGTTTGGCAACGTGTTGGCTGGCGCCATCTTGGTTGAGACGGTGTTTAACTGGCCCGGTTTGGGTCGTTTGGCATCCGAGTCTGTGCTTCGCCGCGACTACCCCACCATCCTTGGGGTGCTGCTGTTTTCGTCGATATTGGTGGTGATCATGAATCTGATCACTGATGCCTGTTATCGACTGATTGACCCTAGGATCAAGTCATCATGAGTCCCCCTACAAACAAGGCCCCTAGCCCTTTTCTGGAGGCCTTGCGCATGTTTGTGCGCAACCCATCGGCCTTGGCCGGCACCTTGATATTGCTGAGCATTGTGGTGATCTCTATCGCTGGTGTTTGGCTGTGGCCCGCTGATCCCTTTGACATCACAGCTGCGCCCATGACACCGCCATGGAGCGAAGATGCTTTACTGGGCAGCGACTATTTGGGACGCGATGTGCTGACATCGCTCATCCATGGTGGACGGGTAACTTTGTTGGTGGGTGTGACTGCCGCTTTGTTGTCGGTCACTATCGGCATCTCCTTGGGTGCGATGGCAGGCTTCTACGGTGGGCGGGTTGATGCCCTGCTGATGCGCGTGGCCGAGTTCTTTCAGGTTTTGCCTGCCCTGCTGTTTGCCATGGTGGTGGTGAGCTTGTTTTCGCCCAACTTAGTCACCGTCACATTGGCCATTGGTAGCGTCAGTTGGACCAGCACTGCGCGACTGACACGCGCCGAGTTCATGAAGGTCCGTAACCTCGAGTTTGTGCGCGCCGAAAAGGCTATTGGCGCTAGCAACGCGCGCATCATCTGGAAAGTTATTCTGCCCAACGCCTTTCCGCCCTTGGTGGTCTCGGCCACGCTGGCAGTGGGGTCGGCAATTTTGTTTGAGGCCGGCCTGTCCTTTATGGGTCTATCTGACCCCAATCTCATGAGTTGGGGACTGATGATCGGCTCCAACCGGCAGTACATCCTGACCAGTTGGTGGACTGTCACTTTCCCGGGTTTGGCAATTTTCATTACCGTACTAGCAGTCAGTTTGATTGGCGACGGTCTCAATGATGCACTCAATCCCAAGTTGCGGGAGCGTTGATGGTTGCCACTACCCCCTTGTTGCAAGTAAGCAATCTACAGGTGCAATTCAAAGGCAGGCGCGGTCAGGCCACGGTGCTCAACGGCGTGAGTTTTGATCTGCATGCAGGCGAGACGCTATGTGTAGTGGGCGAGTCAGGTTGTGGCAAAAGCATGACGGCGCTGGCACTGCTTGGTCTGATCCCACACCCCCCGGGAGAGGTGTGCGCGGGCCAGATCTTGTTTCAGAAAGAAGATCTTCTCAAGGTCAGCACCGCGCGCCTGCGCGAGGTCCGCGGCAACCGTATTTCTATGATCTTCCAAGAACCCATGACCTCACTCAACCCAGTCTTCACCGTGGGTGACCAGATTGGAGAATCACTTCGCCTGCATGCCGGACTGAATTCAACGCAGGCTCGCGAACAGGCCATAGAGATGTTGCGTCAAGTGGGTATTCCTGCGCCTGAGCGGCGTGTCGACGAATACCCCCACCAACTCTCTGGCGGTATGCGCCAGCGGGTGATGATTGCAATGGCGCTAGCCTGCCGGCCTGATGTCTTGATAGCTGACGAGCCAACCACTGCGTTAGACGTCACGGTGCAAGCGCAAATTTTTGAACTACTGCACCAATTGCAACAGGACAAAGGCACAGCGATCATGCTGATCACCCACGACATGGGGGTGGTGGCTGAAATGGCAGATCGGGTCATCGTGATGTATGCGGGCCGCGTCATTGAGCAGGGCCGCACTGAGTTGGTTCTCAAGGCACCTGCTCATCCCTACACCCGTGGTCTTATCGCCTGCCTGCCCGAATTAGGCAGCAGCTTGTTACCGCAACGCGTCGAACTACCCGAGATCGCCGGCGTGGTGCCCTCGATCTGGGAACTCGACCAAGGCTGCGCCTTTCGAGAGCGCTGTCCGCATGCTGTTGAGCGATGCGGGCAGGAACATCCGACCATGCACACCATTGAAGAGGAGCACGCCGCTGCCTGCTGGCTACTGCGCGCGCCTTCGGGAGAGCCAGCATGATCGACACCAACCCAGCTTTGTTACAAGTACGGGATCTCAAGGTCCATTTCCAACGCAAGAACAGTCAGTGGTGGACCCCTAAAGAGGTAGTCAAGGCCGTTGACGGCGTTAGCCTCGAGATTCGTCGCGGCACCACGTTGGCCTTGGTTGGTGAATCTGGCTCAGGTAAAACAACCACCGCGCTGGCGGTGATGCGCCTAGCGCCTATCACCAGCGGAAGTGTGATGTTGGGCGAGACTGCGCTGCACAACCTCGAAGGCGAAGCCCTACGTCAGGAACGGCATCGACTGCAGATTATTTTCCAGGACCCGTATTCCTCACTCAACCCTCGACAACGCGTGGGCGATGCAGTGCGATCACCACTGGACCTGATGCAAATAGGTAGCTTGCAATCTCGTCAACAAAGGGTTGATGAACTTTTCGAGCAAGTTGGACTTAGGCCGGAGCAGCAGCATTTATTTCCGCACCAGTTCTCAGGAGGGCAGCGCCAACGTATCAATATTGCTCGTGCACTGGCCACGCAACCCAAATTGGTGGTTTGCGACGAACCGGTGTCTGCGCTGGACGTAGCCATACGAGCCCAAGTTCTCAATCTACTGGCAAAGCTTCAACGTGAATTGGGTCTGACTTATCTGTTTATCTCGCACGATATGGCGGTGGTCGAGCATCTGTGTGACGAGATTGCAGTTATGTATCTGGGCCAAATCGTTGAACGCGCACCTCGAATTGCCTTCTTCAGCGCACCGTTACACCCTTACAGCGCGGCACTGATGTCGGCTGTTCCAACGGTACAAGGCGGTCGTGCACGCGCTGAGCAGCGCATCCGTCTGCAGGGTGACCCGCCTAGTCCGATCTCTCCACCACCGGGCTGCCGTTTTGCCAGCCGCTGTCCGATGGCACAAGCGGTCTGCCAGCAAGAACTGCCGCCACTGCGCGAAATCATGCCCAGTCACTGGGTGCGATGCCACCGCATCGAGACCATCGACGGCGTGGCCGAACCTCTTCTGGCTTTGCCGAGCTTGGCATAAATAGTTATTTCCTTCCCACACATAAAGTTTGACCATGCGCACTACCGTCTATGTTGCCCGCCACATTCTGACTCTTAACCCCATGCTGCCTGAAGCTACCCATGTGGCGGTACGCGATGGCCGCATCTTGGCCGTAGGCGACTTGGCGCGCATGCAAGCATGGGGGCCTTTTGATTTAGACGAGCGCTTTGCCAGCAAAGTACTGGTACCCGGATTTGTCGAAGGACACTGCCATCTTAAGGAAGGTGGCATGTGGACCATGCCCTACCTCGGCTGGTTCGACCGACGCAATCCAGAAGGTAAGTTGTGTCAGGGGCTGCGATCGATGGAGGCAGTGATCGAGCGCCTGCGCGAAATTGACGCACAAATGCTCGCAGAGGGCAGAGGTATGGAGGTGCCCATCATTGCATGGGGCTTTGACCCCATTTATTTTGGTGGCGAACGCATGACCGTGCATCATCTTGACCAAGCCAGCGCCACCCGAGCGATCGTGATCGCGCACGCCAACGGCCACCTGATGAACGTCAACACCCCGATGCTTGTGCGTGCTGGCATCAATGCCAGTACAGAAATTGAGGGCGTTATGAAGTTTGACGACGGTCAACCCAACGGTGAGTTGCAAGAGCCCGCAGCCATGTTCCCAGTTGTGCGTGCGGTTGGCAACGCTGGATTGCTGACCCCCATGGACGACGCTGGGATGGAAGGTTTCGCCGCCATTTGTCGCCTGCAAGGTGTAACAACTGCTACCGACTTGGTAAATCCGCTAGGCCCATCCGAGATAGCAACCCTAGAGCGTGCCTGTGGCCGAGAAGATTACAGTGTGCGAATTTTTCCAGCTTTTAAAGCATTTCATGGCACACACGGTGCGCGCGAGGGCGCTGAACATGTACGTGAACTGAAAGCGCGCAACACCGATCGCTTGCGTTTTGGTCTAGTCAAGATGATGCTTGACGGATCGATTCAGGGGTTTTCTGCCCGTCTGCGCTGGCCGGGCTATTTCAACGGTGCAGCCAACGGCATCTGGGTAACCGCGCCCGCACAATTCGAGACCGATTTTGAGGTCTACCACGGTGCCGGTCTGCAGGTGCATACACACACCAACGGTGACGAGGCCAGCGAAGTTGCCATCGACGCCATCGGCCGCGTGCTGGCTCGCTCGCCCCGTCCCGACCATAGACATGTGTTGCAGCACGGTCAAATGATCGACGCCGCGCTGTTTCGACGCATGGCAGCGCTAGGCCTAGGCGCCAATTTGTTTGCCAATCACCTGTGGTACTGGGGCGACCAGCACGCTGAAATGACTATGGGGCCAGACCGTGCAGAGCGACTAGACGCATGCGCTAGCGCCTTGGCAGCTGGCGTGCCACTGGCGATTCACTCGGACGCACCGGTGACCCCCTTGGCACCACTGTTTACAGCGTGGTGTGCTGTCAACCGCCTCACGCCATCAGGGCAGGTGTTAGGCGCTTCCGAACGACTGACTGTGATGCAGGCCCTACATGCCATCACTCTTGGCGCAGCTTGGACTTTGCGCATGGACCATGAAATCGGCAGTATCGAGTGTGGCAAGCGCGCCGACTTCTGCGTTCTTGAGCAGCACCCGTTGCAAGTCGAACCTCTGGCACTCAAAGACATCGGTATCTGGGGCACGGTGCTCTCGGGACGGGTCTTTCCAGCTCAAAGATAAGTATGAACGCACCGATCCCGCTGACTGTCATCGGTGGCTTTTTGGGTTCAGGTAAAACCAGTCTACTCAACCATTGGCTTGAAGAACACCCAGACAAACGCACTGCATTGCTGATCAACGATTTTGGTTCGCTCAACATTGACGCCAGTCTGATCGCGCAACAAAACGGCGATACCCTGGCGCTGACCAATGGTTGTGTCTGCTGCTCTTTGGGCGACGACCTTAGTTTGGCGTTGATAAAGGTGCTCGACACCCACCCCCCTTTCGAGGCGGTGATGATCGAAGCCAGTGGGGTATCTGATCCCGGCCGAATAGCACGCATGGCACAAGCTGCACCCGAGTTGCAGCGAGATGCGGTCCTGGTCCTAGTGGATGCCAGCGCAATACTGACTCAGTGGCAGGATAAGTTGCTGTTAGACACTTTACAAAGGCAATTACAAGCGGCTGATGTATTGGTGCTCAACAAACTAGACCTTGTGGATGAACCCACCCTAACTGCAGTAGAGGCCCTGCTAGCAGCGCAGGCTCCAGGCGTAGCGGTGGTTCCATCGACGCAGGGGCGTGTGCCAATCTCGGTTTTAAGTGCCTGTGCAAAACTGACTATCGACCCCAACCACGACCTCCCATGCTCGCATAGTGCAGAGTGCCTGCATCCGCACCCAGTTTCCACTACACAAGAAGCTAATTTGCACACCAACCAGTTTGAAACCTGGAGTGCCCATCCCATCGACCAACGCTCATTCGAAGACTGGCGTGACTCACTTGAAGCGCTACCAACAGGCATTTTGCGCCTCAAGGGCGTAGTTGCTACCCACAAGCAAGGTTGGCTTGAAGTGCAGAGGGTGGGTCGTCGCTTGCAATTGCGCCCAACACCCAATGCACCGACCGCCAACCAAGCAGTGCTTGTGGCAATTGGATTGCGCGGGCACTTGCCTCTTGCAGCGTTAGAGAGTTTGGCCAGTGCAGATTGACAACTTACTTAACAAGCAAAACAGGTTTTTTGCAAGTTGAAAGTACACGCTGCGCAACTGAACCTATTAGCACATCAAAAATACCGCCACGGCCTTTGGCCCCCATCACAACCAGATCAAATCCTTTGTTGGCCACTTTGGCGATCGTCTCTGCTACGTGACCAGTTTGGATAATGGTGTTGTGTTGGATGCCGGCTTTAATAAGTACCGACAAAGATAGCTTCAATTCTTTTTCACTAATCTCGCGAAGGTAGTCACCAACTTCGGCCTTACCAACAAATCGCTTTGCGAGTCGTAAACCTTGGTCATCGTGCACGGTGATCAAGGTAATGACATCGCTGCTACGCATATTTGCTGAGAGCTTGGCAGCGTACTTCACTGCATGCAAGGACGACTTCGATCCGTCAACCGCAACTAATATTTTCATAAACTTCCCCTATAAATGTATTAAAAAATCGTACTGAACTCAGTGGATCTCCATCGTTTCCCGATATTCGGGCACTCTGCAATTCCAACCCAGTGTTTCTTGGATTCGATGGCGCAAAGCATCAGCGGCGGCAGGTTCACCGTGAACCAAAAAGGTTTCCTTTGGCGGTCTCTTGAAGTTTTTCAACCACTGAAGTGTTTCGGCGTAATCAGCGTGGGAAGAAAATACATCCAGATTATTTACTTCTGCACGAATGGGAACATATTGGCCGTGTAGTTTGACGCAGTCGGCGCCACTGGTGATCGTGGCTCCACGTGTTCCGCCTGCTTGAAATCCAGCAAACAACAAAGTATTGCGCGGGTCAGGGGCAAATTGTTTGATGTGGTGTAGTACCCGCCCCCCTGTTGCCATGCCACTGGCCGAAATAATGATCATGGGGCCCTTACGTCTATTTAATTCCTGTGACTCTTCTGGTGTATTGATGGCTATTGCGTTGCGACACATAGCTTGGTACTGTTGTCGCGATAACTTATGGTCTTGGTAATGTGTTTCATACAAACGCGTTGCATCCAATGCCATGGGGCTATTGAGATAGATCGGCACATCGTCAATAGCTTTTCGTATTTTTAACTGGTAGAGGTGGTAGAGCAGGGTCTGCGCTCTACCCACGGCAAAGGCCGGAATTACCACCACACCTCCACGCTTGGTAGTTCGATTGACAATTTCCGCGAGCAATTGTTCAGGGTCTTCCTGTGCGTGTAGACGGTTTCCATAGGTCGATTCGAGTAACAAAACATCGGCTTCAGTAATTGGCTCTGGTGCTCTGAAAATCGGATCATGAGGTCGGCCCAAGTCTCCTGAAAAAACAGCGCTACGCTCCCCCGACTTGAGGACAATACAAGCAGAACCCAGCATGTGTCCATTGGGAACTAAGCGAAAAGAAACATCCCTTGCGAGCTTGACGTCCTGATTGAACTCGACACTTTGCATCAACTTGAGCGCACGCTTGGCGTCTTGCGTATCAAACAACGGTAAGGCGGGTTTGTGTTTGGAGAGCTTGTATTTATTGGCATAAAAGGCTTCTTCCTCTTGCAAATGTGCCGCATCAGGTAACAAGATGCCGCAAAGGTCTCGGCTAGCGTGACTGCAGTAAACCTTGCCACGAAAACCATACTTAACCAATAGCGGCAAATAACCACTGTGATCAACGTGGGCATGGGTTAAAACCACTGCATCGAGTGCGCTCGGATCGAAGGGGGGAGGCTCCCAATTGCGCAATCGCAGTTGCTTGAAACCTTGAAATAGTCCGCAATCGATCAAAACTTTTTGACCATCGGTTTGCACAAGGTACTTTGATCCGGTCACCGTCCCAGTCGCCCCGAAAAAAGAAATTTGGATTGTCATGTGGTCTTTTGCTTATGCGTAATCAGCATAGGCAAAAATCAAAGATGACGCATTGATTTAAGTCAAATTTTCTTGCGTCCGAGCTACTAGGAAGAATGAACCATGTGTGGAAACCTCATTCGCAGAGGATGGCAAACCATTTAAGTTAATCACCCCACCGAGTGCCTCAATCACTCGCAGGACCGAGACATCTGGTTCTGACTGCCCGAAACCATGAAGTGATGTTGAAATAGCAGTCATGCTCGCAGTTCGGCGAGCGCGGGCACTGTCGCTGCTTATTTCAAATCGCGACTATTGCGTGAATTACGAATTCGCACCCCACAAGGTCGATAGTGGCGCTGCCCATAGGCCATCGCCCAAGGGCATGGTCTCGTCGCCGTCGTAGAGCAGAACCCCCATCTTGAACTTATCACCGGCCAAGCTGGACAATTTCCTCAGCCCCCGAAAATCGCTCTGCTTGACGGTGGCAGCCGCTTTTACCTCGACGCCGACCAACTGACCCGCAGCATTCTCGATCACCACATCAACCTCAAATTTGTCAGCATCTCGGTAGTACATCAGCCGGTAGTCACCCTCTGCCGAGGCGGTGTGCTTGATCAGCTCTGCGAACACAAAGGTTTCCAGGGCATTGCCAAAGCGGGTTCGATCCCGTTGAACCTCCGGGGCACCCAAGTCGAGCAGCGTGGCCAGCAAGCCGGAATCGATGAACTGCAACTTGGGCGTTTTCACGACGCGATTGAGGCGATTGCGAGCCCAGACTTCAATGCGCCTGAGCAGGTACATCTGTTCAAAGACGCCGATATAACGAGAGGCAGTCTTTCCGTCCAGACCGACCTGTCCGCCCAGTTGGGCGTAGTTGCACATTTGCCCAGCGGTCTGCGCCAAGGCGCGCAAAAAACGTGGCAACTGGTCCAGCTTTTCAATGCCAGCTACGTCTCTGACATCACGCTGAATAATGGCATCGACGTACTGCCGGGACCAGGCCATCCTTCGCTTCGCTGTGGAGCGGGAAATCGCCTCCGGATATCCCCCGCGCAACACACGCTCCACCAGCTCAGTTCCGAGAGAAGGCGTACCTGGCATGGGAATCCGTCCGGAGAACACGCTGTCAATCCAGTTTTCCGCTTGTCCTTCAATCTCGCTTTGAGATAAGGGCAGGAGTGACAAGGTCTCCATGCGACCCGCCAGAGAATCTGCAACCGTAGGCAAGGCCATCAAGTTAGCCGAGCCAGTGAGCAGGAAGCGCCCTGGTCGGCGATCTTCATCCACACTCTTCTTGATTGCGAGCAGCAAAGCGGGGGCGCGCTGAATTTCATCGATCACCGCTCGGTCTAGGCTGCGAATCATGCCGACCGGGTCTTCATGCGCCGACAACAATGTCAGTTCATCATCCAGCGTCAAGTAGCGCATCCCCTGCGCAGCCATCTGTCGTACCAACGTCGTCTTGCCTGCCTGGCGAGGGCCGGC
>JAGWXI010000147.1 GCA_018969975.1 Burkholderiales bacterium | reverse complement strand
ACCGTGCAAGAGTCGGGTGGCAGTTTGGCTAAGTTTCAAGCGTCTTCTTGGAACGGTTTGGCGGTTCCAGCCCGCACACCGCGTGATGTGGTCATGCGTTTGAACCGAGAAATTCAAACCATCATGGAAATGCCGGATGTCAAAAAGCGTTTGAGTGATCTCAACCTCAATGCCCAAAGTAGTTCCCCTGAGCAAGCTGCAGAGGCGTTGGCCTCCGACATCAAACGCTGGCAAGAAGTCATTGCCAAAGCCAAGATTGAAAAGCAATAAGGCGCGCTTTTTATTTTCTAAATACACAGGCGCCTGCAAAGTGCGCATTTCCAGATAGCTCTTCCTCAATACGCAGTGCATGGTTCCACTTTGCCATGCGCTCGCTTCTTGCAAAAGAACCCACTTTGAGTTGGCCGACGTCCCAGCCAATCGCTAAGTCAACAATAGTGGTGTCTTCGGTTTCGCCTGATCGGGCCGAGACAATCGCTGCGTAGCCAAGCTCTTGCGCGACTTTCCATGCTTCGAGGGTTTCACTCAAAGTGCCGCGTTGATTAGGCTTTAACAGCACGGTATTCGCAGCTCCAATATTTGCAGCCTCGCGTATGAGTTTCGAACTTGAGACTAAAAAATCGTCACCCACAATTTGCAGCCGATCACCTATAGCTTGTGTAAAACGCGCAAAACCCTCTGGATCATCTTCAGCCATTGGGTCTTCAATAGACACGATGGGATATTTGGCGATCCAACCCAGCAGCATTTCGATCAGTCCATCTGAGTCCAAGGCACGCGATTCGAGGCCCAATCGGTATTGACCAAGCTTGCCAAATTCTGAGGCGGCAATATCAAGTGCAATAGCAACTTGTTCTCCTGGAATAAAGCCAGCGCGTTCAATGGAGAGCACCAGCATTTCCAGTGCTTGCTCATTGCTAGAAAAGTCGGGCCACCAACCGCCTTCGTCTGCTACGCCAAAGAGTGAGCCACGTTGCACCATCAACAAACCCGCATGGCGATAAACCTCTGCCGTCCACTCAAGAGCTTGTGCAAAACTGCTGGCACCTGGGCACACCACCATAAAGTCTTGTACATCGACCCGACGACCTGCGTGTGCACCGCCACCAAATATTTGTATTTGCGGCATGGGCAGTCGACCAACTTTGCCTTGGCCTAGGTAGTGGTAAAGCGCAAGACCAGATGCCTGGGCCATAGCATGCGCTGCAGCCATGGACACGGCCAAAGTGGCGTTCGCGCCTAAGCGTGTTTTGTTCTCCGTGCCGTCAAGGGCAATCAGGGTTTGGTCCAGTGCGAATTGGTTTTCAGCATCTGTGCCTATCAAAGCCTTTGCAATTTCTCCGTTGATATGACCTACAGCCTGCAATACATCGAGCCCACCAAATGGATGTCCACCGTCGCGTAACTCCAAGGCTTCACGAGTCCCTTTGGACGCCCCTGCTGGAGCGATCGCTCGACCTTTGGCGCCATCATTTAATGTCACCTCTGCTTCTACGGTGGGCCGACCACGGCTGTCCCATACGCGACGACCGTGGATGGATTGGATGGCAAAAGCAGTCATGTGTGGAGTTCCTTTGCCCAAGCGTGGGCGATATCTTGCAGTTGTGAGGGAGGCTTGACGAGCCACTTGGTGGCTACACGCCTGACTAGATTTTTTTGGGTGTCATGTGTGATGTATTCAGCAGGCGATTTGCCGTCCACGCGAGCGAGTAAAAGACCTGGGAGAAGACCGGCAGTTCTGGTTTCAAGTGCATGCGATTGCTCCCAATCGACTCCCTTTAAATAAGCTTGGGCTAAGGCAGAAAAGCTGCTTAAAAAATCGGATGTGGATGGCGGAGTCCACAGGCATTTGAGCAGCAAGTGGTTGAGGCAAAACGCCAAGTCAAATGCAGGGTCACTCCATGTGGCGCACTCGGCGTCCAGTAAAACAGGCGCGTTCTTTCCTATCAAAATGTTTTTGGGGCTGACATCGCCATGCACCAGAGTTTTGGCGTTGTCCTGCGTTTGTGCGACCAGTGCGTGCAATGCGTTAGCGAGTTGCGGGTGCCTCTCGGCAGTTGCTATCAAGTAGGGGGCTAATCGGATTTCATAGAAAATTTTCTCGGTCGGAAACTCTTTGGCCATCTCAGGCTGTTTGGCTGCATAACTGTGGATGCTGGCGAGAATTTTTCCAAGTTCCTGGGCTGTTGTGATGTCAACGCGTCCGGCATGCAATTCTTTTTTCCAAAGCCGAAAGTCTGAGGGAGGCAAGTAGCGCATCACCAGCACGCCGAGTTCTTCGTGTTGCCCCAATAATTCTGGTGCACACCCCGCAAACGCCATTTGGGCCACTTGTAACCAACGCGCTTCATACAGATTGCGCTCTACCGGCGCACGCCAATCGGCCGCGACCCGAAGTTTGGATAACGCGCGCTTGGCGCATACAAAACCATGTTCTGTTTCAA
>JAGWXI010000146.1 GCA_018969975.1 Burkholderiales bacterium | reverse complement strand
ATGGATTCTTATAAGCGCGCACAGCGAAAAATTAATTTTGAAAAGCTCGGATCAATGATCACTGTTGTTGCCGGTTACTACTTTGGCGGGTTACCCATAGCTTGCATCGTGGGTATCGTGATCATCATTTACTGCCTCTCTGAGATTGAAAAGTTACTTCATTACCAAAATTTTATGAAAGAGAAAGAGATTGGTCTTCACGATTTGGATAGTTGAATAGAGTAATTTTGACGATGTATGAGAGGTCAAAATTACCTTATCCGTTAGAACAAAATATCTGTGTGCATGGCTAAATCAAAAGCCTCTTTGCAGCCCAGTCCCATCAATGCAAAGGTGCCTGAATGCTGACCCAAGAAACAAAAGGCATGTGGCTCGGCTTCATCGGGGTGTTGATGTTCAGCCTGACGCTCCCCTTCACCCGAATCGCTGTTGCTGAACTCAGCCCTTATTTCGTGACCTTTGGCCGGTCTTTGTTGGGGGGCATTTGTGACTTGCTGTTGTTCCTCATCGCCAGGCCAAAGCTGCCCACCCAACGCCAGTTGATGCGCTTGGTCATCATTGCCCTGGGCGTGGTGTATGGGTTTCCATTGTTTGTGTCCCTCGCCATGCAAACCCTGCCATCCGCCCATGGGGGCATTGTGCTGGGCGTGCTTGTAATGACCTAGCGGTTTCTGCACAGGTCAAGCTGCTAATTTGAACATTTCAAATACCTGGTTTGGGGTCTTCATCTTTAGCGCCTGATGGGGGCGCTTCTGGTTGTAGAACCCAATCCAGTCCGATATCACCCGACTGGCATGTTGCAGCGTCTCAAACCGTTGCCGGTGCACACACTGCTCCTTGATCGTGCGAATGACCCTCTCCACCAATCCGTTGTCAGAACGCAGCAGAAACGGCGCATTGACGCGCCCTAAAGTTCCATAGCGGTTGATCAACGCTTGCTCCAAGGCTGACTCTGCCGTGCTCGACTTGGCCGACCTTGATAGATGCCAGCCTAATATCTCACGGGTGTAGCAATCAATCACCAACGCCAGGCTGGCCCAACCATCTCGCCCCGTCCAAACGCGACACAAGTCGGTTGCCCACCGCTCATCGGGCGTTTGCGCCACCGATGGCATCGCTTGTACTCGTGGGCGAAAGCCAATGGGCCTTTGCTTGACTTGCCAGCCGCGGATTTGAAAGATGCGCTGCACTGTGTTCTTGTTGAAGCTCAACAAACCGGCCACCGTTCGATACCCATACGAGGGGTCTTGGTCGATCATGGCTTTGATGGGCTTTTCAAACCGATCCTGCACCTTGGGTGCCACCTTGGTGGGCTTGTAATACATGGTGCGCCTGGGAACCTCAAACCAATGGCACAGTCGGCTCACAGAAACCGTGACACCTTCGGATTGCAAATCCCGTTGGATACCCAGGATCATTTCTCGTCCTCGGTGCCCAGCAGGGATTGAAGCTTTTTTCTGGCGCGCAACTCCAACATCGCCTCACCGTATGCCTCCTGCAACTCTTTGAGTTGCCGTTCATACTGTTCCTTGATGTCCAAGGGCTTGGCGCGCAAAGCGTTCTCCATGCCACGTTTGGCTTCATCCACCCACTCTTCAATTTCAGAGGGGGCTATGTCAAATGCCCTTGAAGCCTCTGAGATCGAGGTCTTTCCTTGAAGAATCTCCACCACCAATGCCACTTTGCGCTTGGCCGTCCATCTCTTGATTTCGTCTTCCATCGTCATACCCATGGCTGTTTTCTCCAATAGTATGACCTGAGCAGGTTTTCACTGGGTCATTACACGAGCGCCGTCCAGATGACTTCTTGTTCATCACAAACTCCTTTCGCTTGGCCATTGTCGGCCAGGCAATATGCCCGGAGTCTGTCTTTATCTCACCTGTTCAAATTTGCGGAGCCACTTCTTTTTAACGGAGGTGAGTTTCCTGCAAGATCGTTTTTAAGTTTATTGCGCATTGTTTTTTTTATTGCTGTCCTCTACGTTGCGTTCAAAATCTTGCGCAAAGTCTTGATCTTTTTGCGTGAGCTGCTCGGGCCGCTGGCCAAATCAGAGGTTGCGGTGGGCGCTCACAATCGTCAGTGCAGCCGATGAGCGCGCGTCAGGTGCTTTGAAGAACGCCGGCCTTGGGGGGCCGCTTGCCGTGACTAATGCTGCTCAATCGCAAGTCTTGTCGTTGCAAGACGAGATCAGCGTCGATGATACAAAAACAACGATCAGTCCGGTTTTCGTTGTGCGGAGATGAGTCGCCCCGTAAAATAGCCCCGAGGGAAAGCTGGAGGCAATAGCCTCCTGGGGTCGCGCAGGTTGCGCCCCACCGAACCAGTCGGTTACTGGTTGGCCATGAGGCCGCTGCTTGGAGAGTGACATGAGTCTTCCAGAATCAACCATCCTGCTTGATGATGGTCTTGAGGTTCCACTGACAGAACAATTGGCCAAAGAGGTGGCCCAATCGTTTCATA
>JAGWXI010000066.1 GCA_018969975.1 Burkholderiales bacterium | reverse complement strand
CTTCCGGACAAGTCAGCAAGCTGGAAAAACCTGTATTTGGTCGCATGTTTCAAACACCGTTTTCAGACCGCATCCGTCAGGAGGCTGGCATTGCCACGATTGCGGTAGGTGCCATCAGCGAAGCTGATCATGTCAACAGCATCATCGCTGCAGGTCGGGCTGACTTATGCGCAGTGGCCAGACCCCATTTAGCAAATCCTGCTTGGACTTTGACCGAAGCGGCGCGTATTGGATACCAAGCCATGTCTTGGCCCAAGACCTATATCTCAGGCAAACGCCAGTTGGAAACTAATTTTGAGCGTGCTGCCGTGCAAGCCTCTATCACCATGTCAAACAGCAAATAGCAATGATTGATAACTCTACCTTCCTCCGGCAACGCCATGCCGTGGTCACAGGCGCATCACGTGGCATTGGTGCAGCCATTGCGCGTGCACTTGCCTATGCAGGTGCAAACCTCACCTTGATCGGTCGATCGACCGATGGTTTAGAAAAAATTGCCACCGAACTGCGTGTCTTGACATGCGTACACACCGAAGCCGCAGATGTCAGCGATAACGAAGCCATCCAAGCCGTCATTCGAACTGCAGAACAAGTTCTTGGCCCCATCCACATCTTGATCAATAACGCGGGACAAGCCATAAGCCAACCTTTCGAGAAAACAGACTTAGCGATATGGCAATCCATGATCAACATCAACCTTACTGGAACCTACATTTGTACGCATGCAGCCTTACCGTCGATGTTGGAAGCTGCTGCCAACGGTATACCCGGACGCATCATCCATATAGCAAGCACTGCAGGCTTGCAGGGATATGCGTATGTATCTGCCTACACCGCTGCCAAGCACGGCGTGGTCGGTCTGACGCGCGCCTTGGCCCTTGAACTTGCGCGTAAAAACATCACCGTCAATGCTATATGTCCAGGCTACACCGAAACAGACATAGTGCGATCAGCAATTGAAAACATCGTAGCCAAGACCGGAAAAACAACGACACAAGCACGCGAGGCTTTGGCGGATCGCAACCCCCAAAAACAATTGGTGCAACCCGAAGAAATCGCCCAAACTGTTTTGTGGCTATGTGGACCAAGGAGTAGCGCCATCAATGGACAAGCCATCGCAATCGACGGCGGGGAGTTGGCAGGATGAACACAATGAATGAAACCCAAGACCAAGAATTACGTGCGCATGAAAACCACCACGCCTCGTTGCGTTTATGGCTGCGTTTACTCTCATGCACTACGCTCATCGAAGAAACAATAAGACAAAAATTACGCGAAAAATTTGACATCACTTTGTCCCGCTTTGACTTGATGGCGCAACTCGAACGTCACCGCGAAGGATTAACAATGGGCGAGTTGTCACGCCGCATGATGGTCAGTGGGGGCAATATCACCGTGATCGTGGATCAACTGGAAAATGAGGAATTGGTACAACGCAAAGTGGCCACTACTGACCGCCGCTCGTTTCGGGTTTTGCTTACCGCATCAGGACGCAAATCTTTCGCACGCATGGCTGTAGCGCATGAGCAATGGGTGGTCGATCTTTTTAGTGGACTGGATGAACACGCACTAGAAAAGCTCAACGATTTATTAGGCCATCTTAAAACTGGCATGCATCGCCAAAACACTAACTCATCCAGTAAGGAGACAACATGAGTCAGCGCTATTTGCCTGGTGAACCCCACCAACTACCTAGACACAACCAACGTCTGGCCAATTACAAAGGTGAATTCGTGTTGTATGAATTCAAAGATGGGGTAGCAACCATCTGCTTGAATAGACCTGAGCGAAAAAATCCCTTGTCATTTGACTCCTATGCCGAACTCCGAGATTTGTTTCGTGCCATGAATTACGCCCAAGATGTACATGCCATTGTGATCACAGGCGCTGGACAAAACTTTTGTTCTGGCGGAGATGTCAATGAAATCATTGGTCCTCTCACCAAATTAGATATGCCTGGTCTCTTGAGCTTTACTCGTATGACAGGTGATGTCATCAAAGCTATGCGCGCCTGCCCCCAACCAATCGTGGCTGCTATCGACGGTATTTGCGCCGGTGCCGGAGCTTTGTTAGCTTTAGCCTCTGATCTGCGCTACGGCACGGAACGCAGTAAAACATATTTCTTGTTCAACAAAGTAGGCTTGGCCGGTTGCGATATGGGTGCCTGCGCTTTGTTGCCGCGTGTGATTGGTCAAGGACGCGCCTCTGAGTTGCTTTATTCCGGACGCGGGTTGCCCGGCGCAGAGGCCGAACGCTGGGGTTTTTACAACCGTCTGTGCACACCTGAAGAAGTCCTGGCACAAGCTCAAGCCATGGCATATGAACTGGCCACTGGGCCTACCTTTGCCAACGGTATGACAAAAAAAATGTTGCAACAAGAATGGAATATGGGCGTGGATGAAGCCATAGAAGCCGAGGCACAAGCACAAGCGATCTGCATGATGACGAACGATTTTCATCGGGCTTATCACGCATTTGTTGCTAAACAAAAACCTATATTTGAAGGGGATTGAGGTGAGCTTGCATCGCCAAATGGACTGGCCCTTTTTTGAAGCGTCCCACCGCCAACTCAAACAGGACTTGGTTGCATGGGCCTCAACGCACATCCATCCGAACCACACTGATGAATCGAATGTGGACGCACAATGCCGAACCTTAGTGCTCCAACTCGGACAAGCAGGGTGGTTGCGCCATGCGATTGCGGGAAAAGCCTATGGTGCTGTTAACGACAGTGTCGATACCCGGAGCATATGTTTGTTACGCGAAGAACTCGCTTGGCACCATGGGTTAGCGGACTTTGCATTTGCCATGCAAGGCTTAGGCTCTGGAGCCATTAGCTTGTTTGGTTCTGAATTACAAAAGCAGCACTACCTTCCCCGCGTGGCACAAGGCAGCGCGATTGCGGCTTTTGCATTAAGTGAGCCGCAAGCAGGCTCCGATGTAGCAGCGATGCGCTGCAGTGCCACACGCGAAGGCGATGACTACATCTTGAATGGCGAAAAGACCTGGATTTCAAACGGCGGCATAGCTGACTTTTATGTCGTGTTTGCGCGCACCGATGACGCCCCGGGCGCCAAAGGCATCAGTGCGTTCATTGTGGATGCCTCCAGCACAGGCTTAGATATCGCCGAACGGATTGAAGTAATCGCTCCCCACCCCCTTGCTCGCTTGCGATTTGTCAACGCGCGTATCTCAGCGACACAACGCATTGGCGATAGTGGCGGTGGCTTTAAAGTGGCGATGGCTACCCTCGATGTGTTTCGCACTTCGGTCGCAGCCGCTGCTTTGGGCTTTGCTGGAAGGGCCCTACACGAATCACTGGCTTGGGTAAAGCAGCGCCAAATGTTTGGTCAAGCCTTGGCTGATTTTCAAATCACACAAACCAAATTGGCTGACATGGCCACCCTTCTTGATGCGGCGCGTTTGCTCACCTATCGCGCCGCATGGTTGCGTGATCAAGGCCAACGCATTACCCAAGAAGCGGCGATGGCCAAATTAACCGCCACGGAAAATGCTCAGCAAATCATCGACATGGCAGTGCAATTACATGGCGGCATGGGCGTGAAGAAGGGTTGTATGGTTGAATCGCTTTACCGCGAAATTCGTGCACTTCGTATCTATGAAGGTGCGACCGAGGTGCAGCAACTCATCATCGGACGTGAATTACTCAAAGCGAATTGAGTTTCAATATGGCATCACACGCTCTACTTCCCTCTTCGCATATTGACACATTTGTTCGTACACAACTACCTCCATTTGCGCAGTGGCCAGAGTTCAATTTTGACCGGCCAGAACTCACGTATCCCGAATGCCTGAATGTCACTTCAGATTTAGTCGACGTACACATCGCGCAAGGGTATGGGGCTAGACCTGCTTTGCACGGGCATAACGGCACAGCACCAATGAGTTGGAGTTATGCCGAACTTCAACAGCATGTGGATCGGATTGCCCATGTGTTGACACAAGACATGGGCTTGGTTGCCGGCAACCGTTTGCTCTTGCGCGGTGGCAACTCGCCCATGATGGCTGCTTGTTTTTTAGCGGGGTTGAAAGCGGGCTTAGTCATGGTGCCCACCATGCCTTTGTTACGCGCAGCAGAGTTGCATCAGGTGATTCACAAAGCCAATATCACTGCAGCACTTTGTGTTGACCACTTAGCCCAAGAGTTGAACCATTGCATCGACCCTGCTCATCCACACCATGCACCAACACTACAACAGGTGTTGCACTTTGGTCGCGCCGATGGCACTGGCTTAGAAGCCTTGATGCACTCGCACACACATCCTTTTCAGGCGCATCCCACTTCACGTGACGATGCTTGCTTGATTGCCTTCACCAGTGGCACCACCGGCAGCCCCAAGGGAACGGTGCACTTTCACCGTGATGTGATGGCCATGTGCGATTTATTTCCTCGCCACATTCTTCACATGACGCCAAACGATGTGGTGTGCGGTACGCCACCCATTGCCTTCACGTTTGGGCTGGGTGGCTTGCTGACATTCCCTTTGCGCTATGGTGCCTCCACTGTTTTATTAGAAAAACACACGCCTGAGACCTTGCTGCAAACTATCGTTAAATACCGTGCTTCGCAATGCTACACAGCACCTACGTTCTATCGCCAAATGGCTACGCTAGCTCAAAGTATGGATCTAAGTAGCTTACGTCACCCCGTGTCAGCAGGTGAAGCCTTGCCTGATGCTACGCGACAACTTTGGAAAGAAAAAACGGGCATAGAAATTACCGATGGTATTGGTGGTACCGAAATGATTCATATCTACATCTCTAGTGCGGGTAAGCAGGTGCGCGCAGGTAGTATTGGCCAGGTAATTCCCGGTTACACCGCGCGCATCGTAGATGACGACATGCAAACGGTGCCCCTAGGCACACCCGGCCGCTTGGCAGTGCGTGGTCCCACAGGGTGTCGATATTTAGATGACGCACGACAAAGCAACTATGTCAATGATGGCTGGAATTTGCCAGGTGACACGTTTTCGATGGATAAAGACGGTTACTTTTATTACGTGGCACGCAATGACGACATGATCATCTCTGCGGGTTATAACATTGCAGGCCCTGAAGTAGAAAGCGCGTTACTAAAGCACCCTGCGGTAGTTGAATGCGGCGTCGTGGGTGTCCCTGATGCAGAGCGTGGGCAAGTCGTGATGGCCTTCGTTGTGCTCAAGCCTGAATACAGCGCAGACGCAGAGATGGTCGAAACCTTACAAAATTTCGTGAAGCAAAGCATTGCGCCCTTCAAATATCCTAGGCGAATTCAATTCATCCCCGCGCTGCCGCGCACAGAAACTGGCAAGGTACAACGCTTTCGTCTACGTCAACTGGCTACCAAAAAATAACAGAAAGACACCTATGTGGAAAGTTTTACAACCAGAGGGATGGCACGAACCCAGAGGCTATGCCAACGGAATTGAGGCCAGAGGGCGACAAATTTATGTCGCTGGCATGATCGGTTGGAATCGACAAGCCCAATTTGAATCCGACGACTTTGTCGCGCAATGCAAGCAAGCGCTGCAAAATATCGTGGACACCCTAGCTTGCGCTCAAGCAGGCCCACAACACATCGTTCGTTTGACTTGGTATATCAAGAATAAAAAAGAATATCTCGACAGAGCCCGCGAATTGGGGCTGGCTTACCAGCAAGTCATAGGTCGCCATTACCCCGTGATGGCCTTGGTACAAGTGGCCGATTTACTGGAAGATCGCGCCCTAGTGGAAATTGAAGCCACTGCCGTGGTACCTGACTAAAGCCTTGTTTTTTAATACTTGCCAGCGTGCTTTTTGAAGTGTTCAATCAAGGCATCCGTGGCAACTGAAGACTCCGCGTTCACAGGCATAAGAGCTACTATTTCGCGCTCGACCACAGGCCCCACTAGGGCTACGGTGGCAATAGACAAAGCCTGTGCAGCTGCCTGCGCACGTGAAATGGCATAAGAAGGCAAGATCGACACACCCTCGCCCTCCGACACTAACCCCAATGCCGTCGCTACTTGTGAGACTTCATATGCCGGCTGTAGGTGCTTGCTCCACTTGAAGATAGTTTTGTCCACCAGCGAACGTAAACCACTGCCATGGCGCATCAAGATCAGTGGTTCATCCACCAAACTCTGCCAAGAGACCTCGCGTTCTTGAGCCAGCGGGTGATCCATATGACAAGCCAACATCAATTTGTCGACATACAACAAGTGCGATGACAAATCGGTCACATCGCTGTTCGCCGTGCAAACCGCCATGTCAACATCACCACGACGCACTAGATCTGATAACGAATCGACGGGTGCATCCATCAGCACTACAGTGACATGGGGGTGTTGGGAACGAAAACTGGCAATTACCTTGGGAAACAGAGCGCTGGCAAGCAGTGGTGACGCAGCAACTCGCAACTGCGCGGCCTTCATACGTTGCGTCTCCTGAAGACTAGCAATACCGCTATCTAGCTGCTGGAAGACCAGCTCCACCGTAGGCAAAAATTGCTTGCCTGCATCGGTCAACACTACACGACGGGTGGTGCGCTCGAACAAGCGCATACCCAAATCGTCTTCCATACCCCGGACCAACATCGACAAGGCCGAGGGGGTTAGGTGCAACTGAGTGGCTGCGCGCGTCATGCTGGATTCTTGGGCCACAGCTAAGAAAGCTCTTAGTTGACGAAGGCTCAGGTGAGAGGTGGCGAGTTTGAAAGGCATAGCCCAAGTTTATGCGGCTCAGAAATAACTGCGATTGAACAGTTGCGCTACATGATTGTTCAATTTTTATCATTTGGCCAATGGCCCATTGTTTGCCAACAATAGACGCTTCATGACTGACGTCCCCACAACTTCCACATTGCGCCGTGAAGACGCAGCTTTGCTGCGCGGTGAGGCGCGCTTTGGTCAAGACCTGAAGTTGCCCCACTCCCTCCATCTAGCCTTTGTCCGAAGCCCTCAAGCGCATGCGCACATTGTGCAGATCGACACTGCTGAAGCACTAAAAATGCCCGGGGTTCATGCCGTTTTGACCGCCACAGATTTAGGTCAGCACTGGCTGCCCGATATCAACCCCCTACTCCCCTTGCTTCACGATGTTCGCTTTGAGCTACTCGCACAAGACACCTTGTCCTACGTAGGGCAAGTGGTGGCTGTGGTCGTTGCCCAGAACGCGCAACTGGCCAGTCGCGCTGCGGAACAGGTGCAAGTGTCTTTGCGCCCACTGCCCGTCGCTAGCGACTTTGACGCGCAAAGCCGCGTCACCACCCAAATACAGCACCACCATGGCGAACTACCGAAAAACGCGCCTTCCGCCAGCATAAGTTTGGACGTGCCTCGCCTCTCAGCCATGCCTATGGAGCCACGCGCCTGTAGCGCATCTTGGCACGACGAGACGCAGAGCATCACACTGTGGTTAGCGACACAAACTCCATCAAGAGCGCAAGCCGATGCCGCCAATGTGTTGGGCATTGACGTGGGGCAGGTGCATGTGATCTGCCCCAACGTGGGTGGTGCATTTGGCGCGCGTGCCTCAGTGAGTCCAGAAGACCTCTTGGTAGCTTTGACTGCTCGTTATATGAGAACCACGGTGCGCTGGGTTTCGTCGCGCTCCGAAGATTTTCTGAGTGGTATGCAAGGTCGAGGGGCGCGAATAGATGGAGAACTCTGGATAAACGCGCAAGGCCGTTTGCAAGGGCTCTCAGCCAAATTGCATTTCACCTTAGGGGCTTGGCTACCCTATTCAGGTGTTGTGCCCTTGCGCAATGCCGCGCGTATTTTGCCTGGCCCCTACGATTTGCATCAATTAAAAATTGACGGTATCGCAACTCGCGCAAACACAGCGCCAGTAAATATATATCGAGGCGCAGGGCGTCCAGAAGCAGCGTTGCTGATGGAAACCTTAATGGATATGGCGGCGCGCCAACATGGCATTGATCCAGTTGATCTACGTATGAAAAATTTAATTTCAGCGCAGGATATGCCTTTCACCACAGCTAACGGCGAAGTGCTGGATTCGGGTGACTATGCCCAAGCGCTGAGACAAGCCTGCGATCGCTTTGGCTACACACATGAGCGCACAGAACAAAACAAACGCCGCGCACGAGGTGAATGGGTCGGCATTGGTGTAGCCATGTACATCGAGCCTTGCGGCCAAGGCTGGGAGTCTGCTCGCGTCACGCTATCAAGCAATGGACGCGTGACGGTCGCCAGTGGCTCGCCCGCTCAAGGCCAAGGACACATCACGACTTACGCCCATATTGCTGCAGAATGTTTGGGATGCGATGAGAGCCAAGTCGATGTCTTGATGGGGGATACGCAAACTTGCCCCGTAGGAATTGGGTCTCTCGCAAGTCGCAGTACCGCCATCGCCGGCAGCGCGATCATTCAAGCTTGTACGCGTGCTCGCGAACAAGAGCGCCTTGGCGCCAATTACCCCATCACCGTCGAGGAGCGCTTCACCGCCAAAGAAGCCTGGAGCTACGGTTGCGTGGTAGTGCGCTTAAGCATTGATGCAGACACCGGTAAACCCACCATCGAGCGCTTAATATGGGTTGACGATGCTGGCCATATCGTGCAACCGAAGTTGGCAAATGGTCAGCTTATCGGTGGTGCGGCCCAAGGCCTTGGTCAGGCCCTGATGGAGCAACTGATTTATGACGAGCAAGGCCAACTAGTCACGGGTTCTCTGATGGATTACGCCATCCCCCGCGCCAGCGATATGCCTGAAATAGACATCTTGTCGATGCACACACCCAGTCCATTCAACTTACTGGGCGCCAAAGGGGTTGGAGAGGCTGGGTGTATTGGAATTCCAGCCGCCTTGATGAATGCCGCGCGTGACGCCCTGTCTCCCATCGGTGAGGCCACGCTTCAATTTCCACTCACTTCAGAGCAACTCTGGCGTGTCATGCAAACAAATCAACAATAGGAAAATCCATGAAATATAAAAAATCCGACGCTAAAGAATACGCACGCGAACACATGGTGGGTGTCTGGGCCGCCAGTCTTACGCCCTTTGATACATCGCTCAAACTAGACGAAAAAGCTTACCGCGACAACTTAAACCACTGGATTAACACTCTGAATCTGGGTGGGTTGTTTATTGCGGGAAAGCAAGCTGAGTTTTTCTCGATGAGTTTGGCTGAACGAAAACGGTTGATGGAGTTGTCAGTCGAAGTGGCAAACGAAGCTGGCAACCGCAACGGAAAAGGTCATTGCGGCATCGTCACTTCTTGCTCTGACACCAACTTGGATGTGGTACTAGATTTAGCGCAGCATTCACAAAATATTGGCGCAGACTATGTGATCGTGCACAGCCCTGTGCTGCACTTTGGCGCAGACACCGATGAAACTATTTACGAGTACTACCGCTACTTATCTGAAAAAATTGACATTGGATTGGCCATGTGGAATCACCCCGACTGCGGCTATGTGATGAGCCCCGAACTCTGCGCCCGCATTGCCGACTTACCCAACGTAGTGGCCATTAAATACAGCACAGATCAAGATAAGTACAAACGCCTCACCGAGATGGTGGGTCATAAAATTCATGTGAGTAACCCCGATGAGCATGATTGGTTAGATAACGTCATCGAGCTGGGCTGGAAGCTTTACCTCTGCTCAACGCCGCCCTTCTTGCTTCAGACGGCCGCGGATCAGCGTATGAATGAGTACACCCAACTGGCTTTTGCGGGTAAGTTTGACGAAGCGCGCCGCGTACGCGACAGCATGAATCCTTTGCGTGAAGCCTTCAAACACTCCAAACCCAAAGGTAAACCGCAAGCACATGCTAAGTATTGGCAAGAGCTTCTTGGTCAGCATGGCGGGCCTGTGCGCCGGCCTTTGTTGCAACTCACCGAAGCAGAACGAGAAGCAACACAAAAGGCCTTCGCATCTTCAGGTCTCAAATTGAAATAAGTTCCGTGGAAACCGTCCCCCTCAGCCTGCAACTCAACCATCGGGCCATCACCCTCAAGATAGCGCCATCTTTGTTGTTGATCGATATGTTGCGCGAGGAATGCCAACTGAGCGGAACGCACCAGGGATGTGATACGGCGCAATGCGGGGCCTGCACGGTGTTGGTCGATGGACGAGCCATCAAATCCTGCAACCGCTTGGCACTTCAGTGCGCCAACCAATCCGTTTTGACGATTGAAGGCGTGGCACCAAATGCCCATGAACTTCATGTCATGCAGCAATGCTTCAGCCGGCACCACGCTTTGCAGTGTGGCTTTTGCACCCCAGGGTTTGTCATGCGCGCTCTAGCCATGGTGCACGAGGATGTGCCGGCAACACCGCACGCGGTTCGAGAAGCCTTGTCTGGAAACCTCTGCCGCTGCACGGGCTATGAGGGTATCGTTCAAGCCATATGCGAGGGCCTTGAGCAGTTGAGGCGTGTCGACGGATGAACACAGTCGCCTATCTTCGCCCTCGTTCGATCGCTGAGGTCTCTGAGTGCTTAATATCGTTACCAGAGGCAAGGTTGCTGGCGGGTGGACAAAGTCTGATAGCGGCATGGCGACTAAGACTTTGCGAACTAACACATTTTGTAGATCTGCAAGATGTCCCTGACTTGAAGGATATTCGACTTGAAGGTGACGCGTTGTGGGTCGGTGCAATGTGCACACACGCGCAGATTGCCGAAAGTCCACTCATCGTGGCACAGTTCCCCATGCTCAGTGCGTTGGCGCAAGGGATCGCCGATGCACAAATCCGCAACGTTGGCACCATCGGTGGTGCCTTGGCCAACAATGACCCTGCAGCGTGCTGGCCCGCCGGCGTCCTAGCAATGCATGCCGATATCGTGACCAATCAAAGAGTGATCAACGCGGATGCATTTTTTCAAGGTTTTTTCACTACAGCCTTGAAAGAGGGTGAATGGATTCTGGGCTTGCGCTTTTCTCGCATAACGTGGGCAACGTATTTGAAGTTCGAACAAGTGGCATCTCGATTTGCTTTAGTCGGTGTGGCGGTGGTACGTGCGGCAAATGGGCAAGTGCGAGTGGCGGTCACTGGCTTAGGACAAGGTGTAACGCGCTGGCATGCTGCTGAAAGCACTCTCACTTCAGCTTGGCATGTGCAGTCATTGAACAAGCTGGAATTTGAATCCGACAAAGTGTTATCGGATATCCATGCCAGTGCAAAGTACCGAGCCCATTTGGTCGCCGTGTTGTGTCGACGTGCAGTAGCAGCGAACACAGGGGAGTCTGCCGCCATGCAAAGACAACCATTGATAACTCCCTCAGATAATGGTTCGAGCGTTTTTTGAAAGGTGATTTCCGATGACATCAACAACCCCCTTACCCTCTCCCGAGTACTACAGCCATCCTTTGAACTTTGACCATTGGATTCGTTCTAACGCGCATTTGCTCAAGCCCCCCGTGGGCAACCAACAGATTTGGAAAAACTCAGATCTGATTTGTACCGTTGTGGGAGGACCGAATCAACGCACCGACTTTCACGTCGACCCCTATGAAGAGTATTTCCACCAGTTCAAGGGCAACGCTTCACTGCTGATTGCTGATCGCGGGAAGATTGAAAGGGTGCATTTGCGTGAAGGTGATATTTATCTTCTACCCGCGTTTGTGCGTCACTCGCCTCAGCGTCCTGAAGCTGGCAGCTTGTGTACGGTCATTGAACGTAGCCGACCTCTTGGCGTAAAGGACGCGTTTGAGTGGTATTGCGCACAATGTGGTGAACTAGTAGCCCGACGAGAACTCCAACTACAAAGTATTGTGGAAGATCTGCCAAAAGCCTTTGCCTCGTTTTATGACACGACCGATGCGCAACGCAGATGTTCTCACTGCGGTACGGTTCACTCGGGACGTGATTGGGCCTCTTGGCATCAACTTTGTGGTCAAAGTTTCGTGAAAACCCTAATGCCGTAATTTATTTCAAGATTAAAATTATTTTCACTTTTTTCCTATTCAACAAGAGGTCTCCCATGACGAAACTAATGGTCAAGTCTTTTTCCTTTGTATGTGCCTTAGCACTCGCCACTGTAAGCAGTTACGCACAACAACCATTGAAGATTGGTTTTTTGGGCACTCTCTCTGGCCCTGCTGGTGCACTCGGCCAAGACCAATACGATGCCTTTATGCTCGGTCTCGAGCACTTAGATGGCAAGCTTGGTAATAGCACCGTACAAGTACTCAAAGAAGACGATCAACTCAAGCCCGACTTAGGCGTTGAGTTGGTCAAGAAATTGATTGAGAAAGAAAAAGTTAGCATCATCACTGGCGTAACTTTCTCCAATGTGATGATGGCGGTGCACAAGCCCATCACCGATGCAGGCGTATTTTTAATTGGTTCCAACGCAGGCCCCTCGCCCATTACTGGCAAGGGATGCAGTCCCATGTATTTTTCAACCTCTTGGAACAACGACTCGCTGCATGAGTCTATGGGCGTTTACGCACGCGAGCAAAATTACAAGCGCGTTTACCTGATGGCACCCAACTACCAAGCAGGTAAAGATGCTCTGGCAGGTTTTAAGTCCCAATACAAAGGGGCTGCGATCGACGAGATTTACACCCAAGTAAACCAACCTGATTACTCCGCCGAAATCGCACAAATGCAAGCAGCCAAGCCTGATGCGGTATATGTGTTTTATCCAGGTGGCATGGGTGTTAACTTTGTCAAGCAATACCAACAAGCTGGCTTGCTTGGAAAACTGCCTTTATTGTCGGCGTCTACGGTGGACGGCACGACACTACCTGCACTCAAAGATATTGCCTTGGGTGTAATAACAAGCTCACCCTATAGCCCAGATATCGACAACCCACAAAACAAAAAGTTTGTTGACGACTTTCGCAAAAAGTACAACCGCGTACCATCCCTTTACGCTGCGCAGAGCTACGACGCAGTCATGTTGTTGAATTCAGCTTTACTCAAGACAAAGGGCAAGTTGGATCGCGAACCCTTTCGCTCTGCTCTTAAACAAGCCGACTTCAAGTCGGTGGCTGGCCCCTTTAAGTTCAATAACAACCAGTTTCCTATTCGTAACTTCTACCGAGTCGACGTAGCCAAAGACAGTAGTGGCCAAGCAGCCTTGGTAAACAAAGGTGTGGTACTTAAAGACCACGCCGACGCCTACGCCAAACAGTGCACTATGAACTAATGCGATTTTTGAAAGCGACTGAACCAGTGCTGCGTCACGGGCTTGGTCCATGACGTCTTCACTGTTTTTTATTCAAATCCTCAACGGCTTACAACTCGGGGTACTACTGTTTATGTTGTCAGCGGGCTTGACGCTCGTCTTTGGCATCATGAGTTTTGTTAACTTGGCACACGGCTGCCTCTACATGATGGGCGCCTACTTTGCTGCGACTGTTTATGCGGCCACCGACTCGTTTGTTGCAGCAGGCGTGGCAGCCGTTGGCGGTGGTGGCTTGTTAGCAGCGTTGGTGGAATGGGTGGTAGCACGGCGTTTGTATGCGCGTGATCACCTTGACCATGTTCTAGCCACTTTTGGCCTGATTTTGTTTTTTAATGAACTGGCACGTTGGGTATGGGGCGCGTCTCCCTTTTATATGAACGTGCCACCCGCTTTATCGGGAACCTTAAATATCTTGGGCGTGATGTACCCCATGTATCGCTTTGCCATCATCAGTGCAGGCTTGATTGCTGCTGTGGGTTGTTACCTGCTGATAGCTAGGACTCGCGTGGGTATGTTGATTCGAGCTGGCTCACTGAACCCCACCATGGTCGCTGCCTTAGGAGTGAATATTCGCTTGCTCAACGCCTTGGTTTTTTCTCTTGGCGGCGCATTAGCTGGTTTAGCGGGCTTGATGAGCAGTCCTATCTTGTCAGTACAACCGGGTATGGGTGAGCCTATTTTGATTTTGGTGATGATCGTCATCGTCATTGGAGGCATAGGCTCGGTACAAGGCGCTTTTTATGCGGCTTTGATGGTGGGATTAATTGATACTGCTGGCCGTGCATTTTTGCCCATGCTGCTACGTGAATTCATTGATCGCAGCACTGCCCAAGCCGCAGGCCCAGCTATTGCGTCCATGCTGACTTGCATATTCATGGCCACCGTGTTGGCCCTGCGGCCGCAGGGCTTGTTTCCCGTGAAGAATAAATGAAAGCACGCCTGACGTTAGTTATCACTGCAGGACTTTTGCTTGTATTGGCCATACTGCCTTTGTACGCGCGCTGGTTTGAGGAACCCTTTTTGCTGACATTTTCAACCCGCGCCTTGATTCTGGCCTTGGCAGCACTCAGCTTGAACATTGTGCTCGGCTTCGGCGGAATGGTGAGTTTTGGACACGCTTTATATCTAGGTTTGGGGGCTTACAGCGTGGGCATTTCGGCAAGCCACGGGATAGACAACGGTGCGATGCAATTACTAATGACAGTTATGTTGTGTGCTGTGGTGGGGCTAGCAACGGGGTGGGTCTGTCTACGAACAAGTGGCATTGGCTTCATCATGATTACATTGGCGTTTGCCCAAATGTTTTATTACTTATTTGTCAGCCTTAAACAGTACGGTGGGGACGACGGGTTATCGATCTCTTTGCGGAGTAACTTAGTTGGCTTGGACATGAGCGCACCCCTCACGCTCTACTACTCCTCCTTTGCTTGCGTGTTGGCGGTGGTTGTCTGGACACAACACATGGTGCGCGCGCCTTTTGGTATGGTGTTACAAGCTTGCCGCATGAATGAAAGGCGCATGAGCGCCTTGGGTTTTCACACACTGCGCTACAAACTCAGTGCTTATGTATTGTCTTGCGTGATCGCGGGAGTGGCAGGTTTTTTGTACGCCAACCTTACCGGATACGCCTCACCCGCTTATCTGGCTTGGACAGTATCCGGAGAGCTCATTGTGATGGTGGTGCTGGGTGGCATGGGCACCGTACTGGGCCCGTTGGTGGGCGCGTTGACATTGTTAGGCTGTGAAGAACTGCTTAAGGGCATGACTGAGCACTGGCCCATCATCTTAGGACCGCTGATTGTGTTGGTGGTGCTGCTCGCACGGCGTGGCTTGTTCGGCTTGGCACTGGATTGGGATGCGCGCCATGCCCAAGCGAAGGTAAAGCCATGACAGCGCCCAGCAAAGCACCTCTTCAAACGCAATCCTTGGTCAAACGCTACGGAGGATTGCTGGCCACCGACAATGTGAGCTTGAGTCTGGTCCATGGCGAGTTACATGCCATCATTGGCCCCAACGGTGCCGGTAAAACCACTCTTATTGGTCAACTGGGTGGCGAACTACAGCCTGACAGTGGCGATGTTTTTTTGCAAGGTGAGTGCGTCACTGCGCTGCCCGCCGCTGATCGTGCATTACGCGGTTTGGCGCGCTCCTACCAAATTTCTTCTGCCTTTCCTGAATTTACAGTGATCGAGAGCGTGGCCTTGGCCAAACAAGCAC
>JAGWXI010000065.1 GCA_018969975.1 Burkholderiales bacterium | reverse complement strand
AACAAAAAGTATCACGTGGTGGAGTTACCCATGGGGCACCACCAAATGGGTGAAACGCCTGAGGAAACATTGCAGGCATTGAAAGAGTTCTTGGGGTAACGGTTATTTTTTGGTTGTAACTTTTCATTTTTTGAGCAAAAGTTAACCCTGGTTTTTAGAAGACACCTTAACTTCTAGTCTTTCTAAAACTCCTACATCGTTGTTGTCTTTTGGGCTTTTAAAGGCCCTGACCTTAGGTTGATATTTTTAGAATTTTCTAAAAATATTTAACAAAAGGTCTTGACACAATATGTATTTAAAAACATAATTTATGCCATCGAACTGGGAAGTGCTTTTGCACGATGCGTTTGTCAAAGAGATTGAACAGCTCAACGAGAGCTTGCAAGACGAGCTCTTCGCACACGCAAAATTGCTAGCCAACTACGGGCCTCATCTGGGGCGACCAACGGTTGACACGTTGAAAGGCTCGACTTACTTCAACATGAAAGAGATGCGCTTTAGTTGGCAGCAAGAGGTGTGGCGAGTGGCATTTGCCTTTGACCCAAAAAGGCAAGCCATCTTACTTGTTGGAGGCAATAAGTGTGGCGTCAACCAAAGTCGTTTTTACAAGCGACTAATTCAAGTTGCAGAGCATCGATACCAAGAACATTTACAAGGTTTAAACCAAACAAACTTAAAGGAGTAGCGATATGGCTAAAAAACTAAAAGACCTATTGGTCAAATTACCTATACAACGTCAAGCACGCATTGAGCGTCGCACCCAAGAGTTGGCTACGCTCAAAGAACTTCGCACCGCTGCCCAACAAACACAGACAGACATGGCGCTAGCACTTGGTGTTGGCCAAGACGCTATCTCTCGCTTAGAAAAGCGCAGCGACATGCTTCTTTCAACCTTACGCCTCTACATTGAAAGCTTGGGAGGAAAACTGCAATTGGTTGCGCAATTTCCTGGTCGCCCTCCCGTCGTGCTTGACCACCTGGGCATCAAAAAACCATAGCTAAATAACGTCTGCTAAACGCAAGGTTTGCCATTGGGCCCATAAGCGCTGGTTATGCGTACTTGGCTTGAGAAGCAAACGGGCCATCAAGGGGGCTAAGTAGGCTTGCGACGTATCTACCAACAAGATGTATCGCGACTCACTCACTGCAAGGTGCGCCGAATCCGCAGATTCACTCAAACGTCCAATCCAATCCATGTCTACCAAAGTAGCCAACACATCATCAACTTGCAATGGGTCTAGTCGCAGATCGCTACAAAGCTGTAGAAGACTCGCGCCACGCGCTTGGCTCTGTCTCGCTTGGTGAAGATGCTGCAAGACTTCCAAGGCCAACTCAAAACGCCAACCAGCTGTTCGTAAATCACGGGCAACGCCACTTAGCAAGGTCGGTAAATTTGCAACGAATACCGCGCCCATCAAAACAATGGTCCAGGCTAAAAAAATCCATACAAACAAAATAGGAAGGGTTGCAAATGCACCGTAAACCATGGAATAGGTGGACATCTTTCCAAAGAAATACGCCAGCACATTACGAGCAACGGTGATGGCTGCAACCACCCAAGTGCCACCCACTAAAGCATGGCTCCAGGGTACTTGGGTATAGGGAACGTAGCGATAAAGTGCAGCAACGCCCCACACAAACAAGCCATATTCCAACGAACTCAGAACCCAACCTACATTGCCAAAAGCAGTGGGGGAAAAGTCTTGCGAAAAACTCACAAACTGCGTGGTCATCACGATACCAACACCCATCAACAATGGGCCTAAGGTGAGCGCGGTCCAATACAGCAACAACCTTTGTGCAAAAGGACGCTTTTTCTTGACACGCCAAATCGCGTTCAATGTGCGGTCAATAGTAAAAACCAAAGCCAAAGCAGACAGAATTAAGGCAGTCACACCCGCTGCACCCAAGCGACTCGCTTTGTTGGCAAACAAAGTGAGGTACCCCAGCACTTGGCGAGAAATATTGTCTGGCACCAGGCTTTCTACCAAGCGCTTTTGCACAACAGCTTGAAAGTCGCTGAACATCGGAAAGACTGTAAAAACAGCCAACGCCACCGTCACGAAGGGGACTAAAGCGATCAATGTGGTGAAGGTCAAACTACCAGCTGTTTGACCCAAGCGGTCCTCACGAAAGCGCAACGCAACAACGCGCGCAGTATTGGCCCAAGGAAATTGCGCAAGATGCGCCATGAATTTTTGAAGATGCGAGACAATCATGGACTACATCATGCCAGCATCTATGACAACTCTTCCCAACCACGTATCTCGCACCCGATTACTCGCCGTTCTTAGTTTGACGGGCTTGATTGTTCTGGGACTAGTTTGGGAACTCTGGCTAGCCCCTCTTCGCCCAGGCGGCACTTTGCTGGCTTTAAAGGTAGTGCCGCTGTGTATCCCACTTGCCGGCCTTCTGAAAAATCGCATGTACACCTACCGCTGGGTCAGTCTGTTCATTTGGCTCTATTTCACAGAAGGCGTGGTGCGTGCTTGGGGTGATGCCGCACCTAGTTGCTACTTTGCTTTTGCAGAGGTAGTGCTTTGCGTGGTTTTATTCATTGCTTGCGCACTCCATGTACGCTTGCGTTTTCAATCTTTACAAAATGACTGATCACAATACTTCCGCTTTGTTAGACACCTTACGCCAAGTACTTGGCACATCGCATGTGCTGACTGACGGCGACTTATCTAGTTACGAACAAGACTGGCGTAAACGCTCACGTGGCAAGGCGCTAGCTGTGGTTAGACCAGCCAACACCCAAGAGGTAGTAGCTGTTGTCAAAGCCTGCGCAAATGCAAGAGTGGGTATCGTGCCGCAAGGTGGCAACACGGGCTTGGTTGTGGGGTCTATCCCCAATGACAGCGGCACCCAAGTGGTACTGAGCATGCAGCGCATGCACCGCGTGCGCAATGTAGATGCAGACAACCTCACCATCACCGTCGAGGCTGGTTGCACCTTGCAAAGTGTGCAAGACGCCGCTGAAAAAGCAGGCTATCTATTTCCACTGAGCCTTGGTTCCGAAGGTAGTTGCACGATTGGCGGCAACCTAGGGACCAACGCTGGCGGTACACAAGTTGTGCGCTACGGTAATGCACGTGAATTGTGTTTAGGGCTCGAAGTGGTCACCGCATCCGGCGAAGTGATGCATGGCCTGAGTGGCTTGCGTAAAGATAACACTGGGTACGACTTGCGTAATTTGATGATTGGCAGTGAAGGCACCCTCGGCATCATCACCGCCGCTACGATGAAGTTGTTCCCTCAACCTGCTGCCACCCTCACCGCTTGGGCCGCTGTGCCAACAGTCGCTGATGCAGTGAAGCTACTTGGACTTGCCCACCAACATTTAGGCGCCAGTCTGACAGGGTTCGAGATGATGAACCAGTTTTCACTGGGTTTGGTGAACAAGCACTTTCCGCAAATGCGGATTCCTTTGTGGAACGACACGCCCTACTGTGTCTTACTTGAAAACTCCGACACCGAGTCGCAAGAGCATGCACGCGCGCGCTTTGAACATTTGCTTGAAGTAGCCATGGAAGAAGGCTGTGTGACGGACGCTGTGGTTGCAGAAAACCTGTCGCAAGCGCGCAATTTTTGGCATATTCGCGAAAGCATCACCATGGCGCAAGCGCAAGAAGGCTTGAACATCAAACACGATATTTCTTTATCAGTCTCTTCTATCGCTGCGTTTGTGGAAAAAACCGACGTACAACTCGCGCAAGAAATTCCTGGTGTCCGCCTGGTGAACTTTGGCCATTTAGGTGATGGCAATTTGCATTACAACGTCCAAGTTCCGGATGGCCATGACACCCAAGCTTTTCTGAAAGACTACGAAGAACGCGTGAACCATTTGGTCTATGACTCCGTGAAAAGTTTTGGTGGATCCATTTCTGCAGAACATGGAATCGGCAGCTTGAAAGTGGATACCTTGCCGGAATACAAAGACCCCACCGCCTTGGCATTGATGCGGCAAGTGAAACAAGCACTCGATCCTCTGGGGATTTTGAATCCAGGGCGTGTAGTGCGTTAAATTGGTTATAAGGGAAGCAAACTCTAAAGTGTTTAAACTTCACCTCTTATTGAAAAAAACTGAATCGTTATGCGCCCCATCAGAAGCCAATATGAAGATTTCATGCGCCATGTCTATACCCATGGCGTTGCCAAAACCGACCGCACTGGAACCGGCACGCGAAGCGTATTTGGCTACCAAATGCGTTTTGATCTGAACGAAGGCTTTCCGCTAGTCACCACCAAAAAAGTGCATCTGCGCTCCATCATCCAAGAGTTGCTGTGGTTCTTAACAGGTTCTAGCAACAACAATTGGTTGAAAGAACGTGGCGTCAGCATTTGGGACGAATGGGCACGTGAAGACGGCGACTTAGGCCCTGTGTATGGCGTGCAATGGCGCAGTTGGCCTACCCCTGATGGCGGACACATTGACCAAATATCAGAGTTAATCCAAACCCTCAAAAACAATCCAGACTCACGACGCATGATCGTCAGCGCCTGGAACGTGGCAGAACTCAGCAAAATGGCGCTGATGCCTTGTCATGCGTTTTTTCAGTTTTATGTGGCACCTGCGCAAAATGCTGGAGAGAAAGGTCGCTTGAGTTGTCAGTTGTACCAACGTAGCGCCGATATTTTTCTAGGCGTTCCTTTCAATATTGCAAGCTATGCCTTGCTCACGCATATGTTGGCCCAGCAATGCAACTTAGACGTAGGTGACTTCATTTGGACAGGCGGAGACTGCCATATTTATAGCAACCACCACGAACAAGTGGAGTTGCAACTCAGTCGCGCTCCTTACGCCTACCCCACACTGCACATTGCACGTCAACCTGCTTCGATTTTTGACTACCAATTCGAAGACTTTGAAGTGCGCGATTACCAATGCCACGGTGCCATCAAAGCACCTGTCGCGGTGTAATGCCGCTGCACATGATTTATGCGCGTGCGCGCAATGGTGTGATCGGAAAACAAGGCCAACTGCCTTGGCATTTGCCT
Source organism: Burkholderiales bacterium (assembly GCA_018969975.1). Taxonomy (GTDB): domain Bacteria; phylum Pseudomonadota; class Gammaproteobacteria; order Burkholderiales; family Burkholderiaceae_C; genus Limnohabitans. Next base: position 10,802 of record JAGWXI010000065.1, on the reverse strand, counting down.
GAAGACTTGGCGCATTTCAAACGTACTACGCTCGGCCAGCCTGTGGTGATGGGGCGTGTGACTTGGGACTCTTTGCCTGAGAAATTTCGCCCACTGCCAAGTCGCAGCAATGTAGTGGTGTCTCGGCAACCATCTTTCTCAGCGCCCGGCGCGCAAGTGGTCGCATCTTTAGAAGCAGCCATGGCACTGTTTCCGTCAACCGAAGTCATTTGGTTGATCGGAGGTGCACAACTCTACGCGCAAGGCTTGGCAAAAGCATCGCAAATTGTTGTGACCGAAATAGATACAGACTATGAAGGAGATGCTTATGCGCCAACTCTTTCACCGAGTGATTGGATGGAAACGCAAAGAACCTCTCATGTATCTGCTCAAGGTCTGACCTATCACTTGGTGACCTTGCAGAAAAGAAATACACACTAACTATGAAACTTGCCACCTGGAATGTGAACTCTTTAACCGTGCGACTACCGCAGGTACTAGATTGGTTAGAAACACAAAAATCAGAAGGTGGTATCGATGTGCTGGCACTCCAAGAAACCAAAACTACCGACGATAAATTTCCACGCGAAGCCATTGAATACGCCGGCTACAACGTCGCTTTTTTTGGGCAAAAAACTTATAACGGTGTGGCATTGATTGCCAAGCATCCGATGGAAGCGGTCATCCACAACATACCTAATTTTGAAGATGAGATGGCGCGCGTGATCAGTGCCACCGTCAATGGTGTTCGCGTGGTTGGCGCTTATTTTCCTAATGGTCAAGCACCTGAAAGCGACAAGTTTGTTTACAAAATGAACTGGCTCACCGCTTTAACCCAGTGGCTTCAAATTGAAATGCGCACGCACCCAAAATTAGTTTTGATGGGCGACTTCAATATCACTTGGGACGATGCAGATGTATGGGACCCAATAGCCCTAGCCGACACCATCCATTGCACCAAGGAAGAACGCGCCCATTTCAAAGCATTGCTAGATTTAGGAATGGTCGACGCGTTCAGGTTATTCGAGCAAGCCGAGAAAAGCTACTCCTGGTGGGACTACCGCGAATTTGCTTTTCGCCGCAACCGTGGTTTGCGTATCGACCATATTTTGGTCTCCGACGCACTCAAGAGCCAAGTGTCAGCTTGCGTGATTGATAAATTACCCAGAAAAAATGAGCGTCCTAGTGATCACACCCCCGTCGTGGTGACACTCAACTAAACGCTTACTCTTGAATCCCTAGTTCTTGAATTTTGCGGGTGATCGTGTTGCGACCGATACCTAGTTTTTGCGCCGCTTCGATTCGGCGGCCGCGGGTGCTGGCCAAAGCCGTTTGAATCAGCCGAGCTTCGACACGATTGACCATAGCGTCCCACACATCGGTACGTCCCGCCACCAATAGGCTCATAGCCTCTGCTTCAAAACCCTGTTCCCAATCAGCGCCTGGCAAATTAAGCACTACGGGAGACGCTATGGCTTTAGAACTTGCTACTTGCGTTTCTTCTTCGTGCGCGTTTTGGCTCGTTGCAACGTCTTCCAAGACATGTTGCGCCATAGGTCCTGATTCATTGGCAAGCCCTAAGACCTCTGGCGGCAAATCTTTGGGCTCAATCACTTGGGCCGGTGCCATCACGGTGAGCCAATGACAAATATTTTCGAGCTGACGTACGTTTCCAGGGAAATTGAATAAATTCATCCGCAATTGCGCTGCATCCGAAATGCGCTTAGGTTCTACGCCCAATTGCTGCGCACTTTGCTGTAAGAAATGGCGCGTTAATGTGGGGATGTCTTCTCTGCGTTCGCGTAGCGCGGGCAATCGCAAACGAATCACGTTTAAGCGGTGGAACAAATCTTCTCGAAACGCCCCTTCTTTGACGCGTTTTTCAAGATCTTGGTGGGTGGCAGCAATCACACGCACATTGGCTTTGATGGCACTGTGTCCGCCAACTCGATAGAAGTTGCCGTCGCTGAGCACACGCAATAAACGGGTTTGCAAGTCGAACGGCATGTCACCAATTTCGTCCAAAAATAGTGTGCCGCCCTCGGCTTGTTCAAAACGCCCTCTTCTGGTGGCCTGTGCCCCTGTGAATGCACCACGTTCGTGCCCAAAGAGTTCGCTCTCCAGCAAATCTTTGGGAATAGCCGCTGTGTTGATAGCGACAAAAGGACCTTTGGTTCCGGCGTCACCGCGCGGTGAATGTTTATGCAGCGCACGCGCTACGAGTTCTTTGCCAGAACCGCTCTCCCCTGTAATCATCACGGTGACATGACTTTGGCTTAAACGCCCAATCGCACGAAACACGTCTTGCATCGCAGGTGCTTGGCCCAGCATTTCAGGTGTGGCGTCTTGCAAATCACTTTGCGCTTGTTCGCGTTGGCTCTCATCGACTGCACGGCGAATTAATTCGACAGCTTTGGGTAGATCAAAAGGTTTGGGAAGGTATTCGAACGCACCGCCTTGGAAAGCAGACACCGCACTGTCTAAATCTGAAAACGCCGTCATGATGATGACGGGCAACATGGGCATGCGTTCTTTGACTTTGGTTAACAAATCTAAACCTGAACCGCCAGGCATACGAATGTCACTCACTAAAATCTGCGGCAATTCGTCTTCGGTCGCGTGTTCCAGCGCAAGAAGCACTTCACGTGGCGATATGAAACTGCGGGTTGGCAAGTTTTCGCGTAACAAGGCCTTCTCCAACACAAAGCGGATGGACTGGTCATCATCAACTATCCAAATCGGTTTCATTTCAAAGCTACTTTCTCATTGATCAAGTCAAGGGGATCACGATTCTGAAATCTGTCCGTCCTGGCTCGCTGTCACACTCGATCAGGCCATGGTGTTGCTGAACAAAGGTCTGCGCAAGGTTCAGTCCCAGCCCCGATCCACCATCTCGGCCTGATACCAGTGGAAAAAACAAGCGGTCCTTTATTTCTTCTGGTACGCCCGGTCCGTTATCTACAACATGCAATTCCAGTGCCAGCCTGTAGCGGTTTTTACCAAAGGTCACTTGTCGGCAAATACGCGTTTTTAAAACAATTTGTGCATCACCTGCCACTATTCGTTCTGACAACGCGTGCGCAGCGTTATGCACAATATTGAGCAAAGCTTGGATTAATTGTTCACGATCACCACGAATGTTTGGAATTGAAACATCGTAATCGCGCACTACTTTGAGGCCCCGCGGGAACTCCGCTAATACCAACGATCGAACGCGCTCACACACTTCGTGGATATTGACATCTCCGACAACATGCGGACGACGGTGCGGCGCCAACAGCCGATCGACCAATTGTTGCAATCGATCTGCTTCATGAACAATAACTTGTGTGTATTCCACCAAGTCTCGCCCCGTTACTTCCATTTGAAGCAGTTGGGCAGCACCGCGAATACCACCTAGGGGGTTTTTAATTTCATGCGCTAAGTTGCGAATAAGTTCTTTATTGGCTTGGGCTTGGTCAATTAATCGGTCTTCTCTTTCTATACGCGCTTGTTGTTCCAGCGGTAACAGTTCGATCAAAACTTCGTTTGCGTTATCGGATGGTGCGACGATGACATGAACAGGCAAAGGGTCCATTAAAGGCCTGCGTAAATGGGCGTCATAACGCATGACGGCAAAGGCATTTGTCTTGGCACCCTTTAGGACACTTTCAAAACCTGCGGGCTTCACGAAGTATTGCGACAGCAAGTCGCCCTCGATGTGGCGCTTAGACACGCCCAGCACATCCTCCAGCGCAGAATTTGCAAAAACTACTTTGCCATCCACCTGGACCACCGCGACCAAAGTGGCCAGTAAATCAAAGGCTTGGGTGTAGCTGTGGGTACTCATATTTAAAAAGTGGAGTAAAAAAAAGGACGGCTTGCGCCGTCCCTTGTATGCAACAGCGTTGCGACCGATTACAGAGAGTAATACATGTCGTATTCAACGGGATGCACAGCTTGACGGAAACGTGTGACCTCTTGCATTTTGAGTTCGATGTACGCATCGATCATGCTGTCGGTGAACACGCCGCCCTTGGTCAAAAATGCACGGTCTTTGTCCAAATACTCCAAGGCTTGGTCCAGGCTGTGGCACACGGTTGGCACCAATGCATCCTCTTCGGGTGGCAAGTGGTAGAGGTCTTTGGTAGCGGCTTCACCGGGGTGAATCTTGTTTTCGATACCGTCCAAACCAGCCATCAGTAATGCTGAGAAGCAGAGGTATGGGTTGGCCATTGGATCTGGGAAACGTGCCTCAATGCGACGTGCTTTGTCTGACGCCACATGGGGTATACGAATGGAAGCGGAGCGGTTACGACTGGAGTAAGCCAACTTTACTGGCGCTTCGAAGCCAGGTACCAAACGCTTGTAGCTATTGGTTGTGGGGTTAGTGATCGCATTCAATGCACGAGCGTGCTTGATAATGCCGCCGATGTAATAGAGCGCGGTATCGCTCAAACCAGCATAGCCCTTTCCAGCAAACAGGTTTTTACCGTCTTTCCAAACAGATTGGTGGACATGCATACCGGATCCGTTATCGCCAACCAATGGCTTGGGCATGAAAGTGGCAGTTTTGCCAAAAGAATGGGCCACATTCCAGACTACATATTTCAGTTTTTGGGTCCAGTCAGCGCGCTCGACCAAGGTAGAGAACTTGGTACCGATTTCGTTTTGACCTGCGCCCGCCACCTCGTGGTGGAACACCTCAACGGGAATACCCATTTCTTCCAAAATCAAGGCCATTTCGGCGCGCATGTCTTGCATGCTGTCGACGGGAGGAACAGGGAAATAGCCGCCCTTGACGGTGGGACGATGGCCTTTGTTGCCGCCTTCCATCACTTTGTCAGAGTTCCAAGGAGCTTCGTATTCGTCGATCTTGAAGAAAGCGCCAGACATGTCGTTGGCCCAACGCACGTCGTCGAAGATGAAGAATTCTGGCTCTGGTCCAAAGTAAGCGGTATCGCCCAAACCGGAGGCCTTCAAATAGGCTTCTGCGCGCTTGGCGATTGAACGTGGGTCACGGTCGTATGACTTGCCGTCACCTGGCTCGAGCACGTCGCAGCTCAACACCAAAGTAGATTCTTGGAAGAAGGGGTCGATGAAGGCAGACACTGCATCGGGCATCAGCAACATGTCAGAGGCTTCGATACCTTTCCATCCAGCGATGGATGAACCGTCAAACGCGTGACCGTCGGTGAACTTGTCTTCGTCGAAATGTGAAATTGGCACGCTGACGTGCTGCTCTTTGCCTCTGGTATCGGTGAAACGGAAATCAACAAACTTGACGTCGTTGTCTTTCACCATCTTCATCACGTCTGCGACGGTTTTGGCCATTAGGCTCTCCTTCAAGGGTAGGTTGGTTGTCTAAAAAATACGTTGTGGATCGAAGCATTATTTATGCCAGTGGCCGATAAAAAAAACAAGCTACTTGCAATGACTTCTCGACCCCTATTTTGCACTGTCTTTGCCTAAGCCTTAGCGATGGCGCTGGGCCTTACGAAAAAGAAGTTACAACAAATTTGCACTATTATTGTGCATTAATTTAGTTTTGCACCATTTTAGTGAATTTTATGGACGCACCAATTCAGGGCCGAATTTCAAATCAAACTCTCTCAAACCCATTAGGAGCGCAGGATAGGCACGCTCCACCAAAGTAGGCTCTCCTTTAACGCCAAGCTCGATGTGACGTCCATATTCAGCGTGGTCCACGCTTGGCAAACTAAAGACTTTGATGCCATCGAACTCTTGCTCGATGTGCTCCATGAGAGGCGTAAGCATGGCCTCCATGGATCCAAAAATAATGATCGATTTTTCCATCCACGCAGCTTCTAAAAAAAGGTGGCGGTAATGGGTATCTAACACCCACTCGATCATGGGCCACGCCATTACAGGAAAGCCGGGAACAAAGTGCACAGCGCCCCCACCAGGACCTAGGCAGGTAAAACCAGGGATTTTGTTGTAAGCGTTAGGAATGATCTCGGCACCCACTGGGAACATGCCCATGTTGAGCCGGTGCACGTTGTTAGGGTGATCTGGCTCATAGGGCACTCCCTGTTCTTTGGCTATATCTTTCATTCGCTCACGGATCAAAGCTTCAGCATCTTGATGCAGAACTAAATCCAGACCTAAGGCTCGCCCCGCACATTGCCGCGTGTGATCATCCGGTGTGGCTCCAATTCCTCCGCAAGAAAAAACAACGCTACTGCTGGTAAATGCTCGCTTCAAGGTGCGGGTGATACGTTCGGGCGAATCGCCAACATATTCCGCCCAATCAAGGCTCAAACCACGTGCGCTAAGCAGTTCGATAGTTTTAGGAAGATGTTTGTCAGCGCGTTTGCCTGACAGAATTTCATCGCCAACGATGATTAAGCCGATTTCAGGTCGATGGGGGTGGGTTACGTGGGTCATCTGCTAATGCTAGCGCAGGAACGGGGACGGATGCACCAACTACTACTGGGTTGGCCTGCGCACGCATGATCTCTAATGCGCCCAAACTGTAATGGGTGAACCAAAGTGCCGTGAAAGCAAATACAAATGAATAAATCCAAATCGCTACAGGCACTAGCACCACAAAAGCTGCAGCGAATAAAGCGCCCGATGCCCACACCATACTGGGTAAGGCGCCGAGGTAGCCAGTTATGACGCCAATCAGTAGCAATGGCAAACGGTGCTTTTGTCCGATAGCAATGCGTTCATCTCGGCTTGCATGCGCGACCAAGGCGTCAAAAACCATAACGCGGTAACTCAACCATCCCCAAATAATGGGTGGCACGATGAACATCAAGGGGGGTACGACCCATAACGGCAAGGAGATAACCATCGCCGCCATAGCAGCAAATGTTGAAACAAGTGTCCAAACAATGCTGTTGACAACGGAACCACCATGTTTCATTGCCAAATGGGCAAAGCGCCTTTGTACTACCAAGCTAACCAGAGCTGGTCCCATCATTAAGGAAACAGCCAATAGCGACATAACCACCAATATCGGGGTAACTGAAAAAATCACTACCAACGGCACAAGAACTCCCTGCAAATCTCCCGCGCCATGCGATTGCATCCAGTCCATCATGCTCTGCATGACCTGCCAAGAGGACAAAAATTCACTCACCCAATCTTGGGTTGGTTGCCAATAAAAATATCCCCAACTCAAGGTCAAGACCAACAACATGGCAAGGGGCAACAAGGCCAAAGCCATGATCCGTGGCATGAAGCAATAGGCTATCGCACGCCAGAGTGAGTCAAAAAACAATCGCATAAAGAAAAGCATACCCCAGTAAGTCAGGAGTTGCTAGTCCATCCTAGAGCGGACAAGAGCCTTTTAATACCTAAAAATTGCTGGCTTATAAAACTTCTGCCGTAATCACGACCTTCAGTCACTTGATCGCGAATCCCTGTAGCCTCGTATTTAGTCTCCAAGTTGGCAGTTCTAAAAAATATGTCCCAACACGGCAAAAGTACACCAAAGTTGTGCCCACCAAGCACAGTCTGGCCTTTGGAATCAAGACTTTCATGCCCCAATCCAATTGCGTGGTGTAACCGATGAAAGCGTGGACTTACCCACAAAAACTCACCCACTCGACCAAAACTCATACGTAAATTGGCGTGTTGAAAGTTCTCGCTCAATTGCGTCAGAGCGACGACAGCAACAAATTGGCTAGGTGCTATCCCAACTAACTGCGCCACCAAAACCCAAATAACAGCTTGTAATAAGTCATCGAGCAGATGGTTGCGGTTATCGCTCCACTGCGTCATGTGACGCTGCGAATGGTGGACTGCATGTAAAGCCCACCACCAGTTCCATTGGTGTTGTGCACGGTGGAGCCAGTAATTGACAAAATCAAACAACACCAAATACATCACAAAACTCAGGATAGGACCATCAGTCATTCCGGGCCACAAGTCTTCGAGATGAAAAGTACCAAAACCAGCGGTACGAAATTGCCCAAGCAATTCGTCCATCAGAGGATCGATACCTAAAAACAAACACAGGCGAAACAAGCCCAAACGGTGAATCAAGGTGTAGAAAACGTCGACACGGACAGCAGCGCGGTCTGTGACGGAGTCAACAGGGCGCCAATGCTCTAGAGGACCAATGACCGTCAACATGACAGCTATTTGTAATAAGCCTATCAACAACCATCCAGTTGCGTTGTACACGTCCTCTAGTCGGTTAGCTAAACCCCATGCAAAAGCCAAGGGCTGAAAAACATTTTCAAACAAACCCTCTTGGGCGGCAGCAAAAAGATCGATCAGTGCGTCCATGCGACTAATTGTGGATGTTCTTTTAAAGTAGCAAAGCAAAACCCTTTTGATTTCAGCCCTTCAATCAAGGGTTCGAGCACTGCTGGTGCCCAAGGATCTTTGCGCGACCAAATGCCAAGATGCGCCATCAAAATATCGCCTGCTTGAATTTTCCGAAGCGCGTTATGCAACAACTGGTTGTTGGGGAATTTTTCACTAGGGAGTTCATCGCCCAAAAAACCTGCATCCGCCCAACCCACATGGCCAAAACCGCATTGCTTGGCTGCCGCTAGTAAAGATGGAGAAGTCTTACCACCAGGCGCACGAAACAAGGACAAAGGTTTTTTGCCAGTAATCTCTTGCAAACGGGTATTGGCGCGTTGAATTTCCGCACAGTATTGCTTGGCAGTCCAAATGGTAGAAATACCTTTGTTGGGGCCTGCGCTCGGCTTCATTTTCCAACCCTCTGGCGCATAGTCGGCTTGCCAGTAAACATGGTCAAAGGTATGGGATGCAAATGCATGCCCCTCCTCTGCACGGGCACGCCACCAAGACGCCCAATGTTCACCCAAGGTCCCGTCGCCTTCTTGCGTAGGTTCATTGGCTGCAAAAAAAGTAACTTTGACTTGTTGGCGTCGCAATACATCCGCAATCAATGGCGCAACGCCCATATGGCCTGTGTCAAAAGTTAAATACACAGGCTTGGCGCAAAGCGCAAATGCGTCAAGGCAGAAACCTGCAATAGAAAAAATTATTAGATAGCGTTTAAAAACGCTTGGCATGGTCTAAGGTCCAAATACCGTGCGGTGATTTACCTACCTTGACTTGGCGAACCAACTTGCCGGTGGCTAGATCAATCACACTCATCTTTTTGATCCACCGTGACGAGACCAGCAGCAACTTGCCGTCGGCAGTGACTTCCATACAGTCAGGACCACCTGGAGCTTTGAACTCAGCGACCGACTGCAAGCTGGTTAAGTCTATTTTATGAATGGTGTTTGCGACACGGTTACTCACCAAAACATGACGACCATCACCCAGAGCTCGAAATGCATGGGCGCCCTCACCTGTAGGAATTTTTTTGATGGATTTGGGCTGAGGCCCAGACACGTCAAATACCTCAACGCCATCGGAACCGGTCAAGCCTACCAAAAGGTATTTATCATCAGCAGTCCCAAAAACATCGGCTGGCATTTCGCCTGTTTTAATGCGCCACTTCAGAGTTTGCGTCGCCAAGTCAACTGCCACCAATTCATTGCTGTCTTGCATGGTGGCATAGGCAATGGTGCTCTTGCTGTCAATCCAAATATGGCTGGGTGTTTTGCCAGAAGGTATTCGCTTTGCCAAAGATAATTCGCTTCCATCCCATCGATAAATATCAATATGGTTCAAGCGATTGGCAACTGTAACAAACCACTTCATATCAGGCGAAAAACGTAACTGATAAGGGTCTAGGGTTTTACGGACAACTCGCTGGACTAGGGCGGTACGCGGATCTATAAAGGTCAGCGAATCACCCCCCGCATTGGCGACGATCACTGACTTTTCGTCAGGCGTCAGATACAAATGGTGCGGCTCTTTGCCGGTGGGAATAACTTGCTTCACAGACCAAGTCAGGGGGTCGATCACGCTGACATTAGCGTCCTGCGAATTAAGAACAAATATAGGATTGGCCGCATACGACAGCGATCCTATGAAAAGCATAAAAAAAACAAGCGCGCGTTTGATAAATGTTTTCAACAAAATAAATCCTAAAAATCTGGCCACTAGTGTAACGAGCTGATGTTAAAAAAATATAAAAATTCTCCAAAGCAAAATCAGATAAAAAACCGATTTACGCTGCCAATTGAGCTTTACTATGAAGAAAGATAATTGGCAGATAAAGCCTCAAGCTCGTGCGGACTTATCCAACGCCATTGACCAGGCATCAAATCATGCGGCAGCTCCATAGCGCCAATTTGTGAACGATGCAGACCCGCGACCGAATTTCCAACCGCTAGCAACATGCGCTTGACTTGGTGGTACTTGCCCTCTGTCAGAGTCAAACGCATATGCTTTTGAGAGACTGCTAAACAGGCTGCGGCTTTGACAGGTTTGGGGGAATCATCGAGCACTACACCTTCCAGCAATCGAAGCACTTGTTTATCGCTAATCGGTTCAGCCGTGCTTACCTCGTACACCTTAGGAACATGGTGACGTGGCGAACTCATGCGGTGAATCAAAGGGCCGTCATCTGTCAGCACCAACATGCCGGTGGTATCTTGGTCTAGTCGCCCCACTGCTTGCACCCCTTGCACCGCACTTTTTTGTGGCCGCTGACGCAAAGGCGCAGGTAACAAGGTGTAGAGGCTTGGCCAAGCCGAAGGCTTGTGAGAGCACTCATATCCCGCAGGCTTGTGTAACAGCACATAGGCTTTGGCGTGGTAAGGCCACAAAACACCCTGCACACTAAATGGCATACCCTCTTGCACAGACACATCGTGTGTGGCGTCATCACACGTCACCAAACCCTGGCCTTGGTCGATTTGTACATAGCCTTGCTGCACCAGTCCAGCGCAAATACGCCGTGTGCCAAAGCCTTGTGAATAGAGAATGTCTTGCAG
>JAGWXI010000145.1 GCA_018969975.1 Burkholderiales bacterium | reverse complement strand
CTTTGGTGGAGAGCTCGAAACAACCAATAACCGCATGGAACTCACAGCTGTCATTCGTGCGATCGAATCCCTGAAATTGCCTTGCGCGGTAGCGCTTTATCTAGATAGCGAATATGTCCGTAAGGGCATAACTGAATGGGTACATAACTGGAAATCGCGAGGATGGCGCACCGCTGCCAAGCAGCCTGTCAAGAATGCAGATCTCTGGCAAAAGCTTGACGCATTAGTGCAACAAAGCGATCACCAAATCCAATGGCATTGGGTAAAGGGGCATGCGGGGCATGTTGATAACGAGCGCGCGGATGCATTGGCCAATAAAGGGGTTGATCAAGTTCTGTCTCAAAAGTGACAAGCTCTACTTTGGTTTAGCTCGAGAGCAAATACCGCCTATCACTGTTACATTTGCCTAGTTTTTCGCTCCTCATGAACTCCCAAAATGGCCTCTAAAAAAATCTACTCCGTTATTGCTGTCGCTGGCATTTTGACGGCTTCCGTTGTGGCTTGGTGGTATCAAAACGCCAACAAATCCCCCATGGGTATTACGGTTCCTAGCGGCACTGGGGCTAGAGCGATTGGGGTGGAATTAGTCAATGTCAAAAAAATGCTCTTGCGCGATGACGCAGAAGCTGTCGGCACCTTACGTTCAAGACAAAACGTGATGATGCGTCCTGAGGTGGCCGGACGCATCATGGCCTTAGGATTTGGCGATGGTGCACGCGTGAATGCGGGTCAAGTTTTGGTGCAACTCGATGACACCTTGCAAAGGGCTGAAGTTCAACAATCTCTTGCACAGTTGTCCATAGCCAAGGCAAACCAGAAACGTAACCAAGAATTGGTTGCACAAAATTTTGTTGCGCAAAGAGTGCTCGAAGAAAGCGTAGCCAGTTTGCAAGTAGCTGAAGCGCAGGTCGGTTTGTCCTGTGCACGTCTAGAGCGGATGCGCATCGTGGCACCATTTAGTGGCGTAGTGGGTATCCGTAATATCAACGTTGGCGATTTTGTAAAGGATGGTGCCGACCTCATTAATCTTGAAGATATTGGCATGTTGTATGTCGATTACCGTTTACCCGAGCGCTACCAAGCCAAGCTCGCACCTGGTCAGGTTGTAGAACTCAAGATCGATGCCTTGCCTGGACGTTTATTCAAAGCGAAGGTTGAAGCGCTCGATCCTTTGATCGAACCCAACGGCCGATCCATAGGTATGCGTGCTGTGCTGGCCAACGGACCCGGTGAGCCTCTAGCACCCCCCGGTGGCAAAAAACCAGATGCTCCGGCAGAAAAGAAACCAGAAACGGCTACCGCAAAAAACTCTTCAGCAAGCAAAGTTTCTAAACCTAGCGATAGCGTTAACAGACCAGTGAGCGAAATGCCGAACTTAGCCTCGCCGCAAAGCCTAGGCTGTCCTCCTAACCAATTTGATAGAACTCGTAGCGCTTTCGCGGGCTCCAACACTTCAGGGCCCCTTCGTCCTGGCATGTTTGCACGGGTTTCGGCTGTTTTTGCCGTAAAACCAGATGCGCTAGTAGTTCCTGAAGAGGCGATCGTCCCGCAAGGCGGAAGACAGTTTGTGATCAAGGCCATTGCACCTTCCGAACTTCCTGCACAGCCGGCCAGTGCCAACGCCAGTGCTCCTGAGATTCCTCCTGGTACGCAATATGTTTCCAAGCGCGTCGAAGTCAAACTTGGAATACGACGCGGCGGTCAAGTTGAAATCACAGAGGGCTTAGTCGAAGGCGAGCCCGTTGTGATGGCTGGTCAGCAACGCTTACAAAAAGACGGCACTCCTTTGCGGGTTGTTGAGTTGGGCAAGCCACCAAGTTCGCCTGCATCGGGGGCGGCTTCCAGTCCTGCCAATGCCGCTTCAAACGCAAGCGCTAGTCGTTAACCTTTTTCAAAAACTCTATGCAATTACCTGAAATATCAGTTCGCCGACCAGTTTTTGCAACCGTACTGTCTCTTCTTTTAGTTTTGTTAGGGGTTGTTTCCTACACACGCTTGAACGTGCGGGAGTACCCCAAAATCGACAACCCCGTGGTGACTGTGGAGACAAAGTATCTGGGGGCTTCAAGCGCTATTGTTGAATCGCAGGTAACCAAGGTTTTAGAGGACTCCTTGTCTGGCATTGAAGGAGTGGACGTTATTACCTCCATCAGTCGCCAAGAGCAAAGCCAGATCACTGTTAACTTTGTCCTGTCCCGAGACGCAGATTCATCTGCTGCAGATGTTCGCGATAAGGTCAGTCGCGTGCGGCAACGATTACCTCAGGGCATTGATGAACCTGTAATTGCCAAGGTCGAAGCTGACGCATTTCCAGTCATTTGGCTGTCCTTCAGTGCAGACAACTTAAGTGTGATGCAACTGAGTGATTACGCCAACCGAATCGCTAAGCCTATGTTGCAAACTGCCCCAGGGGCATCGGATGTTCGTATTTTTGGTGAACGTAAATTTGCTATGCGAATTTGGTTGGATCCCGACCGATTGGCGTCTTACCGACTGACTACGCAAGATGTGGAAGACGCCCTGCGGCGATCGAATGTAGACGTGCCTGCTGGTCGAATTGAAAGCAAGTTTCG
>JAGWXI010000064.1 GCA_018969975.1 Burkholderiales bacterium | reverse complement strand
CGGTTCAAACGCATGACCACATCACGCGGTGTGCGGGCTGGAACCGCCAAACCGTTCCAAGAAGACGCTTGAAACTTAGCCAAACTGCCACCCGACTCTTGCACGGTAGGCACACCAGGTAAGCTGTCAGTCCGTTTGTCTCCTAACAGTGCGAGCGGTCGCACAGCGTTAGATTTAATTTGCGGCATCAGAGGCCCCAAAATTTCGACCATTGCATCCAAACTGCCGCCGCGCAATGCAGTGATAACAGGTGGCGTGCCATTAAAAGGCACGATTTGCGCTTGCAGGCCGGAGGCACTTAGAAAGTATTCGGCTGATAGATTTTGCGTAGTGCCGATTTGTGGCGTACCAATATTGAGTTTGCCAGGATTGGCCTTGGCATAGGCCATCAACTCAGCAAAGGTTTTAAAACGCCCGCCTTCAGCAACCGCGATCACCAAATCAAACGTTGCTAACTTGGACACTGGTGTGAAATCTTTCACGGTGTCAAATGGAAGCGTTTTAAATAGCGATGCACTCACTGCAGTCCCGCTAGAAATTAACAACAGGGTGTGTCCATCGGGTTCTGAGCGGGCTACTTGCTCACCCGCCACAATGCCGCCGGCGCTAGGCTTGTTTTCAGTCACTACCGATTGGCCTAGAGCATCTGACAACTTTTGCGCCACGGTGCGCGCCGTGATGTCAGCTGCACCGCCAGCTGCGTTGGGCACCACAATTTTGAGGGCCTTGCTGGGAAAGGTCGATGTTTGTGCCATCGATGTGCCTGCCAAACATAGTGTCAGGCCTAATGCCCATGCACGAGAGAGTTGGTTAAGATGTTTTTTCATATTTGGAGTAAAGAATGGCTAAAGTGATGAATCGTTTTGATATAAAAACTAATTTTTGTCTGTACAAGAATATAACTCTTTTGACTTGTGCTTTAGTCTTATCAACTCCCAGCATATTTGCACAAACCACATGGCCTACGCGCGCCGTCACTATTGTGGTGCCCTTCACTCCTGGTGGCGGCACGGATGTAGGAACACGGGTTGTTGCGCAACGTTTGTCACAACTCTGGGGGCAACCCGTATTGGTTGAAAACCGTGCGGGCGCTGGCGGCAATGTCGGACTAGAAGCTGTCTCTCGCGCAAAACCTGACGGATACACCTTGCTCACTGGCAATGTGGGCACACAGTCAATTAACCCTACGCTGTATAAAAAACTCAACTACAACCCTGACACCTCCTTCACACCGATCAGCTTGATTGCAGAATTACCTTTTGCGATGGTGGTAACGCCCACTTTGCCCGTTAAAACGCCTCAAGATCTTGTCGCCTTGTCTAAAGCGCAACCTAACTTGCTTTCTTACGCGAGCTCTGGTGCCGGCGGTTCTCCCCATTTGTCTATGGAGACCTTCAAAATTGCCACTGGCGCCAAGCTTCAACACGTACCCTACAAAGGCGGTAGCGCTGCTATCACCGACTTGATGTCAGGCAATGTGCAAGTGTTGATGGTGTCTATTTTGGAGACATCGGCCTACGTCAAAGCTGGCAAATTAAAAGGCTTAGCCGTGACTAGCAAGTCACGTTCGCCAGCTATGCCAGATGTTCCGACTATGGTCGAGGCTGGTATCACTGGTGCTGAGTCAGGTTCTTGGATTGGCTTTCTCGCACCCACTGGTACGCCCAAAGACATCATCGACAAAATTGCGGCCGGTGTGAAAGAAGTTGTCGCTATGCCTGAGGTTAGCCAGCAATTGATCGGGCAAGGCGCTGTTCCCATGAGTACAACGCCGACTCAATTTGCAGAATTGATCGCCAATGACCGAAAACGCTATGCACGCATCATCATTGAGAACCAACTCACTGCCGATTAATCTTAAGGAGCAATCTCCACGGTCATCACAGTATTTTTGAAAACCGCATTCTTTGTTGGTCACCTTGTAGATAGCGGTCAAAAACCATGGCGATGGCGCGGATGACAAACCAGCCCATCTCGGTTACCTCAACCCCTTTGTCGTCGATATGCACGATTCCTTGGGCTTGCATGTCTTGAAGTTGCCGCAGTTCATTTTGAAAATAGTGTTTGAAATCTATCAAGTGCGTGGAGTTGATGATTTCAAACTCAACAATGCCTTGACACATCAAAGCCATGATGATGCTTCGGCGCAGCAAGTCATCTTTTGACAAGGCCACGCCGCGTACTACCGGCAGACGCCCCTGGGCAAGCATGTCTTGGTATTCGTCTAGTGACTTGGTGTTTTGCTGGTAGGTGGGACCAATATTACCGATAGAAGACACACCTAGCCCAATCAAATCGCAATCAGGTTGGGTGGTGTATCCCTGAAAATTACGATGCAATCGCCCTTGGCGTTTGGCGATGGCCA
Organism: Burkholderiales bacterium; assembly: GCA_018969975.1. Lineage (GTDB taxonomy): Bacteria > Pseudomonadota > Gammaproteobacteria > Burkholderiales > Burkholderiaceae_C > Limnohabitans. The sequence continues at coordinate 13,647 of JAGWXI010000064.1, read as the reverse complement.
GTGCGTCTTCTGGCAGGGCGAAATGGTCCATGCCAATGTACACATAGCCTTTGGCCTGTAAAACATCAATGGCCTGCGATAGCATGGCTGTTTTCGCCTCAGCCAAAGGTAATTCCTTGGCATCAATGTGGCGCTGGGGTTTGAATCTGGCGGGCAAATGCGCATAAGCGTACAAGGCAATACGTTCGGGTCGAAGTTGCACAAGGCTTTGCAAAGTTTGCGTCCAAGATCGCGCAGTTTGCTTTGGTAAGCCATAGATCAAGTCAAGGTTGACGGACTTAAACCCCATGCCCCGCGCTGATAGCATCAGGTCTTGCACCTGTTCTACGGTTTGTTCGCGATGCACAGCAACTTGCACTTGTTTGTCAAAATCTTGGACGCCTAGCGAAAGTCGATTGAAACCTAGCTCTCTGAGTGTTACCAATCTTTGCGCATCAACTGTACGTGGGTCGACCTCAACAGAATATTCGCCATCTGGTTTCCATTGAAATGCCTTGCCTAGCATCTGCATCAAGGACCGCAATTCTGGGTCACGTAAAAAAGTAGGAGTTCCGCCCCCTAAATGGAGTTGTGAAACCACGTTGCCATTACCTAAGTGGGGAAGCAATAACTGGACTTCGGTTTGCAGACTTTTTAAATACCGCTGAGCGCGCTCGTATCTCCCCGTAATAATTTTGTTACACGCACAGTAGTAGCACAGGGACTCACAAAATGGTATGTGTACGTAGACAGATAAAGGGAAAGCCCGCGAGTGCGCGCCTTGCCTTCGAAGTTGTAAAGCCTGCAGAAATTGCGTTTCGCTAAAGGCTTCTACAAACCTATCAGCCGTAGGGTAAGAGGTGTAGCGCGGTCCTGGGATGTCAAAACTTCGCAACAACTGGTGAAATGGTGTCATATGTAGATACAAAAAACTGCACCCAATATGACTCAAAGTGGAACCAAGCAACTTGTCTTACATCAATAAAGTTCGAAAAAGCTAAATTTGGTTCATTTGAGGGCGTCCCATGATAATTGCCGCCTCAGTCAGAAATTTGCCCATAACTATTCAAGGCCTTCCCATGCAAGATTTCAATGCCCCCAAGGTTGCCAAGTGGCTTGTCCATCAACACGCTAACAAAATCCATTTCAATCCATTGCCTCAAGATTTATCCTTGACAAATGCCAAGCAAGCCGTTGCGGTACAAAATGAATTTGTCCAGATCAAAGCTCAACAATGCGGTGATGTGATCGGCTGGAAAATAGCCTTAGCGACACCGGTCATGCAAAAAATGGTGGGGCTTGATGCACCTATTGCAGGACGGCTACACAGTCAACAAGTTGTTAATTCACCTGCAGACGTCACCGCCAAAAATTATGGCCATTTACTAATTGAATTTGAAATTGCTATTCGCATCGGCAACAATCTCTTACCCAGAGGTATCCGACATACAGGACCATCTGTTGCCTCATCTGTAAGCGCCATCACCTGCGCATTTGAAGTGGCTGATGACAGACATGCCGATTACAGTAATTTAGCGGGCCAAGGCTTGCAACTCTTGGCAGACAATGCTTGGAACGAGGGCGCCGTGTTAGGAGAGTGGCTGCCCTTCTCTCAGGTGTATCCAAACCCATTAGCAATACCGCACGCTAACGATGCATTAGGCGCGTTAAAAGGGGAAGCATTTATCAATAACATTTCCGTTGGTCTAGGCTACGCACATGATTTAATGGGCCATCCTCTCAATGCCATAGCGTGGTTAGCCAATGAAGCGAACGACCGCGGTACTTTTTTGAAGGAGGGTGATATCGCCATGCTTGGTTCATTGGTAACGTCTAAGTTCCCAAGCAAGGGAGATCACTTGCGGTTTGAGCTTGCAGGTTTTGAACCCATTAATTTGCGTGTCAAGTAGACACTTAATTTAGTCGATTGCTATTGTCCAAAGTGTTGGGAAATTTGTGGATCGAATTCTCCATCAATCAACACAAACAGCATGCGGCAAATCTTTCCTGAACGGTTGGCCCACGCATGGTTGGTACCCCGTTCCACTAAAAAGTCACCCGTTTTCAGCAAGACCTCTTCATTGTCGAGCACGATGGTGATCTCGCCTTCCAATACCAAGGCGTAGTCGACCGACTCAGTGCGGTGCATAAAGGGGTGTTTGGCACCGCCTGTTTTATTGGTTGATGCGGTTTCGGTTCCCAAAGCACCCCAGGCTATTTTGGTGTCTTGGGTATTAATTTTTTCAAGCCACTCACCTTCGGGTCCGAATTCAATAATGCGAACCACCGTTCCATTTTTAGGGGGCTCAAGTTTTAAAGGACGTGCGGTGGGGTCTGGCTCGTTACCAACAAATGCAGGTGTTTGATCTGTCATCCACAACTGTGTCAGGTGGTACCCCACTCTTTTAGGATTGTTGTGCACTGATGGTGCTAGTTGGTCCTCAGTCACGATCGATCTGCCTTGTTCGTCATGGCCTGTGACGACACGACGAATATATTTTCTAGGTGCTTGTTCGCTCATAGTGGTGTTGCTCCGTTACTTCTAAGTTACTCAAATGATTTTGACACGCATTAACATCACATCGTGACAAACAATTACACACTCATCTCTGAGGCCCGTTGTGAGACAGGTGAGAGCCCTGTCTGGCTTGCACAAGAATCCGCTTTGTATTGGGTAGATATTCCATTGGGGAAAATCTACCGTTGGCACGCCTTTTCTAATCAATTGAGCCAATGGCAGATGCCTGAAATGGCGGGTTGCATAGCGCGTTGTAGCTCTGGCGGATGGTTAGTCGCCATGGAGACGGGTATCTATCAGGTACAACTCGAAATCCATGGTGTTTGCACACCTACAAAACTTGCCCACACCGCACATCCAACACAACCCATGCGTTTCAACGATGGGCGATGCGACAGACAGGGCAGATTTTTATCGAGCACGATGTTCAACGATACCAAGGCGGGCAAGAACGTGGGCGCTTTGTACCGATTTGAAATCGGTCATCAACTGACGCGCTTGTTAGGTGATTTGATCGTTCCTAACGGACTCGCTTTCAGTCCAGATGGACGCACCATGTATTTGGCAGACACGCATGCCAGCCGGCAAACTATTTGGATGTTTGATTACGACGTCGATACAGGAACGCCGCACAACCAACGTGTATTTGTAGATATGCATCAGCACCATGGCCGTCCAGATGGGGCGGCAATAGACGCGGATGGCTGCTACTGGGTATGCGCTACGGATGCAGGCTTAGTCTCGCGATTCACACCACAAGGCAAATTAGACCGATCGCTTGCAGTGCCAACCGCCAAACCTGCTATGTGTGCTTTCGGTGGAGATAAGTTAGACACCTTGTTCGTGACCTCAATGCGCCGCGCGGGCATAAGTGAAAAAGAAGACCCATACGCTGGAAGAGTTTTTGCCCTGCAACCTGGCGTGAAAGGTTTGGCAGAACCTATGTTTAAAAATACGCCTACTGCTTAATAGAAGCATGGATCAAGTTACTGACTTGGTCCAAACGTATCGAATGCCAAGGATCTGGCACGCGTGCGTTGGTGATGTAGGCAAATGACAATCCACTTTGCGGATCAGCCCAGCAATAACTGGTGCCCACACCGCCGTGGCCAAAGGTATCTGGCTTGGCCAAAGAACCTAAGCCACGCATACCGATCGTGGTGCCACGCAAATGCGGTCCCAAGCCGCGGTGCATGGGTATACCCATGAATGCATCCACGCGATCCCCTGTGTAGTTTTGAATGGCATAAGCCAATGTTCTAGGCGACACCAAGCGCACACCATTGAGCATGCCGCCTTGCAACATCATTTGGTACAAAGCAACCATGCCTCTGGCAGTGCCATAAGCACCACCTCCTGGAACACCAGCCTCTTGCCATACCCTGCTAGTGCTTTCATCGCGTAACCGTAAACCGTTAGATGCCTTGTCATCAGGCTCGTAAAGAAACGCCATACGGGGCGTTTCAGATTGGGGCAATCCAACAAACAAATCTTTAGCTAAGCCCAGAGGTTCCAGCACCTCCGAACGAATAACGTTCCTGAAGTCTTGGCCTGTGACTGCCTCTATCACCATCGCCAGTACCCAATGGGCGCTGAGTCCGTGGTAACTGATGCGAGAACCTGGCTCCCACTGCACATGGAAGTTGCACACAGCTTCTCTCACTTTTGCATGGTCGTTCCAAGTAGCACTGGGGACATCACCGTCTGGAAATCCGCCTTGGTGGGTGATTAATTGAAAAAGCGTGATCGCGTCTTTTCCGTTCTTTCCAAACTCAGGCAGGTATTGTGTAACACGATCTGTGAAACGCAACTTGCCTTGCTCATGCAATCTCCAAAGCAAAGTTGCCATGATGATTTTGGTGTTGGAGTACAACAACCACAAAGATGCTTTATCAGCAGCCATGGCTTTTGTATCAGCTTCGTGACCGTGTCCCACACGTGCTTGTCCAAAACTTTGCTCCCACACCAAACTACCTTTATGAGCAAGAGCAATTTGTGCGCCCGGATAGCGCTTATCTTGGATGTGTGTGCTGATAATTTCACCCAAACGTTGCATCGCATCGGGTTCGATGGGTGCGCTAGACAGTGAAGCTAAAGGCAATGGGTAGTTCATAGAATTTCATTCTCCAAAAGTAATTGCTATCATTGAAATGTACTTTGCGAATTTAAAGAAACTACTGAGTAGTTCTATATTAAAAGTATGTCAAGATTCCTTTCTTCTTTTTTATCCCTTCAAACACTATTTAAAGACAACAAATGACAGCCTCACTTCGCGTTAGCCAAAAAAGACTTGAAAAATTCATTTACGAAGCTTTTCTCAAAACAGGCTTGCCTGAATCAGACGCCCAAACCATGGGATTGCTGATGGCAGAAGCCGAATTGCAAGGCTCTGATGGACATGGAGTGATCCGCATGGTGCCCTACATCACCCGCTTCAAAGGTGGTGGCGTCAACCTCCAACCCAACATCCGTGTAGTAAAAGAAAAAGCAGCCATGGCTCTAATTGATGGCGATAACGGTATGGGCCATTTGGTAATGAAAAAGGCTACTGAACTGGCTATCCAAAAAGCCAAGGTTGCTGGTGTCGCCTGGGTTGGCTCTGTCCATTCCAACCATGCCGGTCCAGCCTCTCTTTATGCCCGAATGCCCTTAGCGCACGACATGATTGGTTTGTACTTTGCTGTTGGTAACGCCAACCATTTACCCCCTTGGGGCGGCTTGAGCATGTTGCTTTCGACCAATCCGATTGCTTGCGCCATTCCAGCACTCCACGAAGCCCCCGTCATTTTGGACATGGCAACCACAGTTACTTCTTACGGCAAAGTAAAAGCAAAACGCCAACGTGGCGAAATGATGCCCGAAGGCTGGATGATTCATCGGGATGGAACGCCTTTACTAGACCCTAGCAAGGCCGATGAAGGCATGCTTCTTCCTATCGGTGGCTATAAGGGCTACGGCTTGGCATTGATCATTGGCATGTTGGCAGGAACACTCAATGGTGCTGCAATGGGAAATGCTGTTGTCGACTTTAACCAAGACAGCAGCTCTCCCACCAACACAGGACAGGCCATCATGGTGATTGATCCTGACGCGTTTGGCGATATTCATGAATTTAAAAAGAATATGGACACGCTGATACAAGAAATGCGAAACAGTGAACGCATGCCAGGGGTCGATCGGATTTGGTTACCCGGTGAACAATCACACCAAAAGCGAAATGACTACATGCGAGAAGGCATTCCCATCCCAGACGCATTAGCCCAACAGCTCCATGGGTTGGCACTTGAATTAGGTATTGCGCCTCTTGCTTCCAATTAAAGAAGGTTTTATCAGTATGTTTACTCGTCCACTTTTCTTCAAAATATTCACTGCATGGTTAATGGCTTTTACAGCTTGCATTGCGCTAGCCCTACCTTCCCCCAAAGATATTGAAAATGAGATTGAGGTGGGAAACCTCTCCAAAGCTGAAACCATGCTCAGGGAAGTTATTACTCAAAAACCACAGAGTGCTAAAGCACATTACGAGTTAGGTCAAGTTTTAGCGCGCCAAGAAAAGTATGGCCAAGCCCATGAAGAATTAGTCAAGTCCAAAGAAATAGACCCCAGCCTGAAATTTGCAAGTAGCCCTGAAAAATTCAATGCAGTTTTCGATAAAGTCAACCAACTGCATCTCGCTACACCTGTCCAGCAAATACAGAAAGGTGCGACACCAGCCCTGAATAATCCACAAACCGTTAACAGCGGTGTCAACTGGAGTTATGTTCTATATGGCGTTATGGGACTACTCGGTATTATTTTGATCATCCGACTGTTGCGCCCTAGCACCCCAACGGCTCCCATTCAACCGCCAGCATATCCACCAACCAATTCTGATGGATCGGCAGTTGCACAAAGAGGTTTTGGTCAGCAATACACGCCTGGCGCGCAACAAGCCTATGGCCCTCCTTCTGCCAGTGGTGTTGGCTCAGGAATTGGCGGCGCTGTCATTGGCGGCCTTGCTGGCGTTGCAGCTGGGTATGCGCTGTCTAAAGCGATGGAAGGTGATCACAGCGCTAGTAGTAGCGTCAATACATCCCAACAAGGTGGAGCTTACGTACCCTTTGACAGCCCCGCTCAACCAAACCTAGGTAGTTTTGATGCTGGTAGCGGTTCAGATACCTGGGACGATGGTAGTTCGTCGGGCGGCGATGACAGTTGGTGATGGACGTTTAAGAGTTAGCACGAATAAATTCAGCAACTCGCGCAATACCCGCTTTGATAGCCTCATCTGAGGCCGCATAGCTAAACCGAATATGCTGCCCTTCGTTGGGCACGCGTGGCCCAAAGTGAATATCTGCTAAGACAGCAACGCCTGCCTCCTTGAGCAACCGCTTGCGAAACTCTTCCGAATCAGCAGACCTAGTCATCTTGCACGCTTCTGTAACGTTGGGCCATGCGTAAAAAGCGCCGCCGGGAGACTTGCAACTGATACCTGGGACTTTATTGAGTAAACCCACAATCAAGTCGCGACGCTGGTGAAAGATGTTGTGCATGCGTTGGGCTTCGACTTGTGTGCCATTTAGTGCTTGCACCGCTGCCCATTGCGTGATGTGCGATGCACATGACTCCGTATTGGTAATCCAGTTAGTAAAAAACGGAGCAAGTTTCTTATTCGCAGCAAAACCCAAACGCCAACCCGTCATAGCCCATGTTTTTGAACATCCGTCCGAAATGATGGTGCGCTCTTGCATGCCAGGCAAAGAGGCTATTGATGCAAACGCACCGTCATAAACCAATTGCCCATAAATTTCATCAGCAAAAATCCATACTTGTGGATGCTTTCGTAAGATTTCTGCAATGGCCTCTAAATCTTTCTGTGCAATGATGCCTCCAGTTGGATTGTGAGGCGAATTCAAGATCAAAAGTTTGGTACGGGGTGTGATCTTGTCAGCTAATTCTTGGGGATCAAATCCAAAATTACGATCTTCACGTAAGAAGATAGGCACACCAACGGCTCCATTAGCTTTGATTTGGGACTCATATATAGGAAAACCTGGCACTGGATAAATCACCTCGTCTCCCACTCCGTAGTCGGTCACCGACAAAATGGAGTAACCAATGAAAGGCTTGGCACCAGCTGCAACCACTACGTCATTGGCATCAACTTGTATGCCACTTCGCGTGCGATTTAAATAGTCAGCTGCTGCCTCACGTAATTCAGGAATTCCAGCAGACGCGGTATAACCGTGCTTACCTTCCCGAATTGCCTTTACCCCCGCATCTTGAATATGCATGGGTGTTGGAAAGTCTGGCTGGCCAATACAAAAAGAGATGATGTCGCGACCTTCACGAATCAATTGATTGACCTCTGCCAATACGACAAATGCATTTTCAGTGCCTAAACTTTGTGCCCGTTGACTAGTTGCAACCATAGTTGTGTTTCCTGCGTTTTTTGATGAATTGTGGATAGCTATTTAGAGTCAAGCCATTGACATATAGGATTCCATTGCTCGAGATCACGCTGTACTTTGGAGGGAGTTATGTCAAAAATTGACAAGCCATGGGCAGCCATGTGCACGTAATACTGGGTATCTCTGAGGTAACTTAAAACGGGCACATTCAAGGTATCCATAAAATTTTTTAGGTTGGCAGCGGCAACCGTTCTTGCATCTACCCGATTTCCTATGACCGCAATGTTTGAAGTATTGGCCCGCTTTAGTTGAAGTAATTTGACAATAAAGGAATTGGTTGCTTGCATGTCAAACATACTTGGCATGATGGGGACAAGTATTTTGTCAGCCCTACCGATAACTTCTTGCATGCGCCATCCAGATAAACCTCCGGGCGTATCTATAACTACGTGGGTGGTATTTTTATAAGGTTTAGCGGTGTAGATTAAGTCTGCCTCGTAATCCCAAGTTGAGATTTTTGGCAATGATTCTGGGCGATGCGTTACCCAGAATTTGGAGGACCGCTGTACATCTGCGTCTCCAAGCATCACTTGGTGCCCACAACTGGCAAAGTAGCCAGCAATATTAGTGGATAGGGTAGATTTACCGGAACCCCCTTTAGGGTTTGCAATCACAACGATTTTCATTTTTCTGATGATACCTTGGTACGTATTTCGCGCCAAAGTAAAAGCATGCCACTGGCAACAACAATACAAGCTCCAATAGCTACAGGTTGGTCTGGTACTTGGTCAAAAACTAGCCAACCACCTAATGTCATGTACAAAATTTGCTGGTACAAAAAGGGGCCTAAATAAGCCGCAGACGCATACCTGTGCGCAGACGCAACGCACAAATGCCCTAAACCACCGCAAATTCCAGTCAAGGCAATCAGAACCCATGTCAACATTCCTTGCGGTGTTTGCCATTGCAACCAAGCAAAAGGTAACAAAACAATGGCGCAAACAGTTGCTGAGAACAATTGCATGGCAACTGGGTTTTCACTAGCAGCAAGGCGACGGGTCAACATATTGAATCCTGCATAAAGAAAAGCATTCATCACGCTTAAGAAAATCGCAGGATCAAAAGCATGGCTTCCTGGACGGATGATGACCAATACACCAGCAAATCCTAACCAAATAGCAAACCAACTCACTGCATCGAGTTTTTCTTTTAACCACCATGAGGATAAAACTGCAATCAATAGAGGAACTGAAAATTGGATGGCCCCGGTTTCGGCCAATTGCAAATATTGCAACGCCAAAAAATTAAGCGCTGTCATGAGCGCCAAAATTAGCCCACGAAGGAATTGAAGCTTTGGGTTAACAACACGAAAAATACCCCATCCCATAGTGGGGGCAAATACTGCAATACTCAACAAAGCATGGGTGAAAAATCGCATCCACACCACTTGCAAAACTGGCAAAGACAAAACCAGCCACTTGGCGCTGGTATCCAAGCCGGCAAACATTAAAGTTGTGAGAGTGACGAGTGCAATACCGATTTTTCGGTTCTTAGAACTGTCGCCAAGAAGTTGCGTCATGAATCAAAAGGTAAGCGACTAGCAATAACTATACCCTTGGTCATCGCGAAACACAGTTACATCTGCGACTTCAATGGGGGTAAAACATAGTGTTGATGTGCCCTTCTAGGTGTGATACTAATAAAAGTAATAGCAGATTGTAGGAAATCTATACATGGCTGGCGTCACGATTGCATCCGTAAAAAAGAATTTTGGTCAGGTACCCATACTCCACGGAGTTGATATAGAGATACAAGATGGATCGTTCACCGTCCTTGTGGGCCCTTCAGGTTGTGGCAAATCCACACTTTTGCGAATGATCGCTGGTTTGGAGCAAATTAGTTCAGGTGAGATACGTATCGGCGATAAACGCGTCAACGATCTTCCGCCAAAGGAACGTGATATCGCCATGGTTTTTCAAAACTATGCGCTCTACCCCCACATGACAGTGCGCGAAAACATGGCTTTTTCTCTGGAACTAGCCAAAGAAAGTAAAAACAACATCGCAGCAAAAGTAAATCGCGCAGCTGAAATTTTGGCGCTCGACCCTTTACTAGACCGCTACCCAAGACAACTCTCTGGCGGCCAACGCCAGCGCGTAGCGATGGGACGTGCAATTGTGCGCAACCCGCAGGTTTTCTTATTTGACGAGCCGCTCTCCAACTTGGACGCGAAACTACGCGTAGCTATGCGCAGCGAGATCAAAGAACTGCATCAACGCCTTAAAACTACCTCTATCTACGTTACCCACGACCAAATCGAAGCGATGACCATGGGTGACCAAATTGTGGTGATGCGGGATGGTCGTATTGAGCAAACAGGCTCACCGCTTGATTTATATGACATGCCAGCAAATCAATTTGTAGCTGGCTTTATCGGCTCACCCGCCATGAATTTCCTACCCTGCACCGTTCGCAGAAATGCTGGCACCTCGCGCATCGAGTTATCTGATGGAACCTTGCTCGATGCACCGCAGGGCTCAGGGGGAATTGATGGCCAACCTGCGGTCTTTGGGACCCGTCCTGAGCACTTGACACTTGCTGATGCTGGCGGTATTTCCGCTAAGGTCGTGGTGATGGAGCCCACTGGCATGGACACCTTTGTGGCATGCCGTAATGGGGTTACAGATCTGTCTGCGGTTTTCAGAGAGCGCCATGATTTCGCAATTGAAAGCACTATCCATTTGGTACCCGACCTCACGCGTGCACATTTGTTCGATACACAAACCGGTGCACGTCTGTCACAGCAATAGTTGTACACACCATTGAAGTTTCGCTAGTATTGATTCCCCCGTTGTCAGTCCGTTTTAATTCATCCAAAGGAGACTATTCATGACTAAATTTAACCGACGGAATTTTCTAGGAAGCACAGCTACAGTGGCTGCCGCCTCCTCCACGCTTGGAGCCGGTGCGCTGAGTTTTGCGCCTGCAGTGCATGCCCAGTCCATGAGCTTCAAACCTGAGAAAGGTGCAAAACTGCGCGTCTTACGCTGGAGCCGTTTTGTACAAGGCGACATTGATTCCTACATGGCTAACGTGAAAAAATTCACAGAAGCGACTGGTGTTGAAGTACGAGTAGACAACGAGGGCTGGGAAGATGTTCGACCCAAAGCAGCCGTAGCAGCCAATACAGGTGCTGGCCCCGATATTATTTTGTCAACCAATGACGATGCCAATCTTTACCCAGAAAAACTCCTAGACGTTACAGATCTTTGTGAGTACCTGAATAAAAAGTATGGTGGTTTTTATCCAGCGACACATGCCTACTTAAAGCCAGATGGAAAAAAATGGATTGGCGTGCCACTAGGCGCAGCCGGTGCGATGATGGTTTATCGCCAAAGCCAACTCAAGGCGGCTGGATTTGACAGCTTCCCTAAAGATACCGATGGCTTTATGCGTATGGCCAAAGCCCTCAAAGAGAAAGGCACACCTGTCGGTTTTGCCTTAGGTAATGCAACGGGTGATGGCCTATGGTGCAACTGGTTAATTTGGGCATTTGGCGGCAAGCTCGTCGATAAAGATAACAAAGTTGTTATTGACAGCCCTGAAACCATTAAGGCTTTGGAGTTTGCGAAAGAGTTGTATGGCTACATGATCCCCGGAACTTTATCTTGGCTTGACCCCAATAACAACAAAGCATTCTTGGATGGACAAATCAGCGTCACCAATAACGGTATTTCAATTTACTACGCGACCAAAAACTCGCCTGACCCTAAAGTACGTGAACTCCAAGCTGACGTCCAGCATGCCAATTACCCGATTGGCCCTGTGGGAGTAGCTACTGAATCTCATCTCTTCTTCAACCAATTGATCATGAAGTACACCAAGTACCCACAAGCTGCTAAAGAGTTCTTGCGTTTCATGATGGAAAAAGAGCAGTTTGAACCTTGGTTGACCAGCGCAGGTGGATACATTGCACAGCCTTTGGCAGCTTATGAAAAGACGCCTATTTGGACATCCGACCCCAAGCACACGCCCTACCGCGATTGCGTCAAAAACATGCGTCCAGCGGGCTACGCAGGCAAATTGGGCTACGCCTCGGCTGGCGCTGGGGCTGACTTCATCGTCGTCAATATGGTGGCAGAGGCTGCAAGTGGCGCGAAGACTCCCAAAGAGGCTGCAGAGCGCGCGCAAAAACGTGCTGAGCGTTACTACAAAGTTTAAAAACGAATCCACAAACTAACGTAACAAAGACGAGATCCATGCTCGAAAAAATTCAGAACAGCCGCAACGTACTGGGCTTAATCTTTATGCTGCCAGCTGCCGTGCTGTTGCTGCTGTTTCTGACTTACCCTCTGGGCTTGGGTGTTTGGCTGGGATTTACTGATGCCAAAGTAGGTCGTCCTGGTGAGTGGATTGGGTTTGAAAACTATATCTTTCTAGCGGGTGACAGCGTCACCCAGCTAGCGCTTTTCAACACCTTGTTCTACACCACGATAGCGAGTGCTGCCAAGTTTTTCTTAGGGCTTTGGTTAGCCTTGTTATTGAACAAAAATATTCGTTTCAAATCATTTTTCAGAGCAGTGATTTTGCTGCCCTATATCGTTCCCACCGCTTTGTCTGCCATTGCGTTTTGGTGGATTTTTGACTCGCAGTTCTCCATCATCAGTTGGGGCTTGGTCAAGATGGGATTGATCGATACCTACATCGATTTCTTGGGTGAGCCTTGGAATGCAAGGTTTTCTACGATCGTAGCCAACGTATGGCGCGGAGTGCCCTTTGTCGCGATTACTTTGTTAGCCGGCTTGCAAACCATATCGCCTTCGTATTACGAAGCCTCTGCAATTGATGGCGCCACCCCTTGGCAACAGTTCTACCACGTGACATTGCCATTGCTCACGCCCATCATTGCAGTGGTCATGACCTTCTCGGTGTTGTTCACTTTTACCGACTTCCAACTTATTTATGTCATCACACGCGGCGGACCATTGAACGCCACGCATTTGATGGCCACCTTGTCTTTCCAGCGCGCCATCTCCGGCGGTGCGCTCGGAGAAGGTGCGGCGATCTCGATTGCGATGGTGCCGTTCTTGCTCGCAGCCATCATGTTTAGCTACTTCGGCCTCCAAAGACGCGCATGGCAACAAGGAGGTGATGACAAATGAGTCAAGACCAAAGCGATACCGTGGGCATGTCCTATTTGGACAGCCATTCACGCCAATTCTTCACCACTTACTTGCCGCTACTTGTTTTTTTATTTGTGCTTTTGTTTCCTTTTTACTGGATGGGTATCACCACATTTAAGCCAGATAACGAATTACTCTCTCGAGATGGAAATCCCTTTTGGATAATTTCCCCGACTTTGGCGCATATAGAAAAATTACTATTTAAAACTGAATACCCCCAATGGATGTGGAATACCGTATTGGTATCCGTGGTAGCCACTTTCTTTTCATTGCTCGCCTCTGTATTTGCTGCTTACGCCATCGAAAGATTACGTTTTTCGGGTGCTAAAAATGTAGGCCTTAGCATTTTCTTGGCGTACTTAGTCCCGCCCTCTATTTTGTTCATTCCATTAGCTTCTGTAGTGTTTCAATTGGGCTTGTTTGACACCCGATTGGCGCTCATCCTCACCTACCCCACCTTCTTGATTCCGTTTTGCACCTGGTTGCTGATGGGCTACTTCCGCTCCATTCCTATGGAGTTAGAAGAATGCGCTTTGATTGATGGCGCCAACCGTTGGGAAATCTTGGTCAAGATCAT
>JAGWXI010000004.1 GCA_018969975.1 Burkholderiales bacterium | reverse complement strand
TTCGCGATGTGGGCGAGGATGCTTTGCGCGGGCGCATTTACTTGCCGGTGTCCGAGTTGCAACAGTTCGATGTGAAAGCGCATGAACTGCTCAACCGCATTCCGTCGGAACGCTTTGTCGCTTTGATGCAGTTCCAAGCAGAACGAGCACATGGCTTGTATGAAAAGGCTTTGGATTTGCTGCCCGCCACTGAATTCAAAGCTCAAAAGCCCGGATTGATGATGTCTAGCATCTACCGCACCTTGCTGCGTGAGATTGAAGCCCAGCAATTCCCTGTTTTGCAGCAACGCGTGGCACTCACGCCGTTACGCAAGCTCTGGCTGGCTTGGAAGATGCAGGCGCTTGGGCGTTTTTAAGCCTCTGTGAAAAAGTTAACCATCATCGGCGCAGGATGGTCGGGCTTAGCCTGTGCGGTGGCAGCCATGCAGGCCGGTTGGCAAGTGGAGTTGTTTGAAGCCGCACACGAGGCCGGTGGACGCGCCCGCAGTTTGGATCAAACTTTTGCTGGCGTGCCACTGGACAACGGACAACATATTTTGTTGGGAGCTTACCGAGACACCCTTGCGTTGATGCGCACGGTAGGCATCAATCCAGATGAGGTTTTGCTTCGCATGCCCTTGGATTTACGTACTATTGACGGCTTGGGCTTGAAGTTGCCCGCGGGCGGGTTGGCGTCATGGAAGCTCTTGGTGGGAGTTGCCTTGGCCAAAGGCTGGAGCGCCCAAGACAAATGGCGCTTGTTGCGTGCTTGCTGGCACTGGCAAGTTGCCAACTTCACTTGTGATGCCACTTGGTCTGTAAGCCAATTGTGTGCGGCGTCACAACTCACGCCCCAAGTGGTATGTGAGCTGATCGAACCGCTCTGCCTGTCTGCGCTCAATACGTCTTTGCAATGTGCGAGTGCAGCAGTTTTCTTGCGGGTGCTGCATGACGCAATGTTCTCTGGAGCGGGTTCTTCAGACCTTCTTATTCCAAAGACCGATTTGGGCAAGCTGTTTCCACAGGCCAGCTTGCAGTGGTTACACCTGCAAGGCGCACAGCTGCATTTGGGAAAGCGATTTACGCAGGAGGATTTAGCCCATTGGCTCACAGAGTCCGATGAAGGGCTATCCACAAAGTTCGTAAACCGCGCTTTGGTACTCGCCTGCCCTGCTTGGGAAGCTGCACGCCTGACGCAAAGTATTGCGCCTGTTTGGTCTGCCAAGGCCCAAGCGCTTGTGCATACCGCTATTGCTACGGTCTATCTGCAGTGCCACGATGGGGGATTTACCGGCTTGCCAAGGCCAATGGTTGCCTTGCACTCCCACGCCCAAGCCCCAGCGCAATTTGCGTTCGACCGAAGTGCGCTGTGCCAACAACATGGCTTACTCGCAGCGGTAGTCAGTGCGTCAGAAGGTGAGCGCGAACCCATTGCCCTGCAAGTACAACAACAAGTGGCCGAACAACTAGGCCTCAAACACTTGAGCGTTGTCCAAACCATTGTTGAGAAACGCGCCACGTTTGCGTGTTTGCCCAATACCTTTGCAGCTCCCCAACATGCCAGCGCCAGGCCAGATGCAGGGGTTGCCCCACAGATCTTGGCCTGCGGTGACTATGTGCGCGGGCCTTACCCGGCAACCTTAGAAGGCGCTGTTCGCTCAGGCCAGCAAGTGGTCCGCCACCTCGGCTAGGTGGCGCACTGTCCAAGGCTCGGGCGAGTCGTGCATCCAAGGATGGCCATCGGGATTGACCCACACCGCTTGTAATCCCGCTTCGCGTGCACCCCACGCGTCGGCAAGGGCGTCATCGCCCACATGCAAAACCTGATCGGCCTCTAGCGCCAAATGCGCGGTGGCTAATTGAAATATTTGGACGTCCGGCTTGGCAACACCTACCTCGTGCGCTTTGAATGCCGCATGAAAGTAAGGCGCCGCTGGTGTTACGAACACATCGGCTGTGCCATTGGATATGGCAACAAGACGAAATTTGGCGGATAGGCGGGCCAAAGCTTTTTCCACTCCCTCGTAGAGCGTGACGCGCTGCCTTGCAGCATGGAACACGGCATAAGCCGCATCCGCGCGATGCGGGTCTTCGCCCGCTTGGCGTAGGGTTTCACGAATCACCTCGCACCGCAAAAAACCCAAGTCGTGCGCTTTTGCAGCGTGTTGCGCGACCACGCGCTGGCGGATCGCTTGTTTGACATCAGCTTGCTGGGTCAATTCGGCCGCTTTGGGGGTATTGGCAAGTAACCAGCGCAGCAAATCTTGCTCGGCACCGGCAATAGTGGGTGCGATGGGCCACAGCGTGTTGTCGAGGTCTAAGGTAATCGCTTGAATAGGAGAAAGTGTTGGCATGTCTAAGCGAGAATACCGCATGCTTCAATCTCCCTTCGCCCAAGAGCCCTCCTTTAGCCACGGCCAAGTCCCGCGCACCGCTGTGCTGTTTTGCAATCTTGGAACACCAGACGCCCCCACTGCCAGCGCTTTGCGCCGCTATTTGGGTGAGTTTTTAAGCGACCACCGGGTAGTGGAAATCCCCCGTTTGGTCTGGATGCTGATCTTGCACGGCATTATTTTGCGCATCCGTCCAGCCAAATCGGCTCTGAAATACGCCAGTATTTGGACGGCAGAAGGCTCACCCCTCAAAGTCTGGACCGAACGCCAAGCCCAAGCGCTTGACGCAGCCTTTGCCCTGCGCCAAGAGCAGGTCCGCGTACGCTATGCCATGCGTTACGGCAATCCGTCGATGGCCTCACAACTCGACGCCCTCAAGGCTGAGGGCTTTACCCGCGTCTTGGTCATGCCTGCCTATCCGCAGTATTCAGGCACGACCACGGCCAGCGTGTTTGATGCGGTCTACACATGGGGACAACGCACCCGCTTGTTGCCTGAGTTTCGGTTTATCAACCACTACCACGACCACCCCGCCTACATAGCTGCTTTGGCGCAACAAGTGCGCGCGCATTGGGCAAAGCACGGTCAAGGCGAACGTTTGGTGATGAGCTTTCATGGCGTCCCTGAGCGCACCTTGCATTTGGGCGACCCTTACCACTGCGAGTGCTACAAAACTGCGCGCTTGCTTGGCGAGTCCTTAGGGCTAGCTAAATCGCAATACATCGTCACCTTCCAATCGCGCTTTGGAAAAGCAAAATGGCTCGAGCCCTACACCGAACCCACCTTGATCTCCCTAGCAGAACAGGGCTTGAAAAAGCTTGATTTGATCTGCCCCGGCTTTACCAGTGATTGTCTAGAAACCTTGGAAGAGATTGCACAAGAAGCGCAAGAAGCCTTTATGCATGCTGGCGGCGAAGAGTTTCAATACATTCCATGTCTCAACGACAACCCAGTTTGGATTGAGGCCATGCACGCGATTGCTTCAATGCACCTTGCAGGTTGGCCCTTGGGTGCGCCGGATACCCAAGCACTAGCAAATAGCCGAAGTGAAGCAATATCTCGCGGTGGTGTCTAAAAAAGCAACTATTACTGTGGCTTGCTAGCAGAAGGCACTGGGGCAGGAGCAACCACGGGTGGGGCAGGAGCAACCACGGGTGCGCCAGTTACAACGGCTGAAGCAGCAGCAACAGGCGCTGATGCTGCGGGTTCGGGTTGCTCTGGTGGCAACACTTGCAGAGGGGGCGCAGGCTCTACGGGTGGAACGGGTGCAGGTTTTTGCATGACAGCAGCCAAGCCCAAAGCCGCCACAAACAAAGCAATGATGAACCAAAAAGAGTTTTTGGACTTGGGCTTTTCTTCGCTGTCTAACGCTGAGTTGGTGGATTTTTGAATCACCGATGTTTCAAGCGGTAGTTGACTTACTGTTTCTGAGTGCTCTGACGGCGCAGTGTCTAGGGGGTCGTGGTGGGTGACATCTTGTCCGACGGATTCTTCAGCCGTAATTTCTGTCTCGTTGACTACAAACACAGACTGTTCGGGCAATCCCAGGATACCGCCTATTTTTTTTGCGGCAGTTGCTTTGACTGTCTCGCTGTAGAAAGAACTGGTTCCACCTTCTTCAATTTGCTTGACTTGTTTATGGGATAAGCAAGCGCGGGTGGCAAGATCTGTCAGAGCCCACCCCAACTCTTCTCGGCGCATACGTAACAAGGCGCCATTGATTTGAGGCGTGTGGTTATCCATTATTTGACCAGTAGGAGTTCGCCTTTAATGGATGCGCCTTTTTGGACCGACAAGGTTTTGTAAACCACATGGCCATCGACTGAAGCCGAGGAGGTAACGATCAATTCGCTACAGGTGGCAGTTCCAGAGAATTTTCCTTTGATGTGAAGGCTACTGCATGTCACGACGCCTTCTACTTGACCACGTGCACCGATGGTGAGATCGTCAACTTGAATTTGACCGTTCAATGCGCCTTCGACGTGAATTGCACCTTTGGCAGCTATTTCGCCACGAAACGAAAAGCCTTCGCTCAGAATGGAGGGCTTGCTGGCTGACGTACTAATGATGTCCATCATGCTATTTCGAGCATTGGGTGCTTGTGTAGGTGTAGGTGCTAGGTTTTCAGGAGTGTCTGACGCCATTTCTTCGTCCTCGATAGGATTAGTTACGGGCTCTACAGTCGGCTTGTTAGCGCTGCTGGTTTTGGATTTGTTGAACATATTGTGCCGTCCGAATCACTTTCTGCGGATTGACAGGATACCCGCCAATTAATATCTCTAAATGTAGATGTTTTCCTGTAGAGGAAGAACCCGTGTTACCAATATTGCCCAAAACAGAATCAAGTGTTACTTTGTCACCCAGCTTTACCTGCAGATTGGCCATGTGTGCATAAAGAGACTCTACCCCGTTGGTATGGCGAATAACGACAGTATTGCCCAACTGAGGTTGAAATTCAGCCAAGACCACTACACCGGGTTTAACGGGGCGGACTTTTTCCTCTCCAGTTTGGCTAAGAATGTCTACGCCCGTATGGAAATGGGTTTGCCCAGAAATAGGATGTCTGCGAATACCAAAATCAGAGGAAACACTGTAGTTGGGTATTGGCATGGCGATAGGTAAGGAATACATGACCTCGCGCATTCCGCGGTTGTTAGAGAGTTCCTCAGCCACTCTGCCACGCAGCAACGGGTTGTCCTTGACATCATCATCAAGCGCGTAGCCACCGTTGGCGGAATTTTGTTGAATGATTTTCACGATTTTTTCGGTCAAACCGGAGGACTCGAGTTGTGACTTCATCGTGATGTTTTCTTGCGCCACGGCCACCATGGAGGTATCGACGAATCGGCGAATACTCATGTCACGGTCGCGAATGGTTTGGGCGAGAGCCACCATTTGCTCTTCTGACATGCTCAAACGCTCAGGGTTGTCGTTGTCCGAGACACTGCTCAGCAAAGCACGATAAACCTCTTCATGCGAGCGTTCCAACTTGGAGCGACTGACCATGAGACCAATGCTGGTGACCAAAAGTAAGGCGATAGAAATCAGCATGACGCCGGTTGTCAAAATACCACCGCGGACCAAGAAACTTTGCACCCGAGCGCTAATGTTGAGGTAGTGCAGGTCGCCGTTTTGTTCAAGAATGATTCGGGCGTCTTCGTATTGGCGTGTCCAACCCTTAACGACTAAGGAGGGCAACAGTCCAATGCTCTGGAAAATTCGGTTAAAGCGCATGAGCTACAGGAAAATTAGACCGCTGGGGTGGAAGTAACTTGCATAACAGGACCGTCGGGGCTTTGGCTAAGCGTTCCTTCGATCTCTCCACCTTTTTCAATTTCGATTTCAGCGTATTGCACCTTGCCGGCTATCTTGCCGGTAGCGCGCACGATCAAACTCTTTTCGCTGATGATGGTGTTGTGCAACTGTCCGCGGACGTCTATCACCTTGGCTGAGACGCGCCCAGTGATACGACCGGTGGGGCCAATCAGCACCTCTTCTGCGGTTAAATCGCCCTCAATCACGCCATTGATGATGGCTTTGGATGGAACGGTAAAAGTGCCTTTGACAACTACACCGTCGCCAATAACGACGCTTTCAAGTGATTCTGATTGGTTAGACATATGGACTCCTTGCTGAAAATTTTAGCAAACAAAGCACCAAAATTGCCGATTTGTTGATTTTTTTGTTGTTTAAATGTTAAAAAAAATCTTTGCAAAGCAAAGACTTAGATGAATTTCTGAAGGTGCTTCCTAATCCAAAAAATACCGTTTGAACTACAAATCCAAAACCAAGGTGGCCGACTTCGCGCGCGAGCAGCAGGGCGTGAATTGGTCATTGGCATCTTGCTCTTCAGGGGTGAGGTACATGTCGCGATGGTCAGGAGTCCCTTCCACAACCCGCGTCAAACACGTGCCACAAATCCCTTGTCCGCATGAAACCGGGACATCAAGCCCTGCACCATGCAAAGCATCCAAGACTGTTTGATCGGCAGCAACCGGTATTTCTTGACCCGTGCGCGCCAACTTGACGGTAAAAGCTGAATCAGCCATGGGCTGCCTCCAGGTTCGAGGCTGTCTGCGCGTCGGCCTTCTCCTGCGCCAACCATCTGTCGATCACGCGACGCGATTGCACGCCGCCGGCATCGATATTGAGTTTGAGCAACTCGCGCGTGGGATGCGCCAGCAAGTTCTTTTGTTGCAACTCCAGCATCTGCAAGTCCTCAGAAAATATCTTGCCCTGCCCCTCTCGGATGGAGGCAGTCAGCGCCGCGTCTTGCGGCTGGAATTTGCGCGCCATGCCCCAAAAATACCAAATCGAGGTCTCGGTCTCGGGAGTAATGAAGTCGACTACTACGCTGTAAGCCTTGACGTGGTCGGGCGCGTGGTAACCACCGTGGCCCGCATGCGCTACGCCCACCTCAATCATGACGTGGCTGGGAGGCGTGAAATGGCAAATCTGCCAGCGGTCGACAGGTACGTCATCGGCTAACTTGTTGCCACGCAAAGCCATCTTCCAAAAAGGCGGCGCGGAGATGTTTTCCATAAAACGGCTGGTGGTGACATGGTCACCTTCCGTCTTGGTGACGCAAGGCACTTCGTCGATTTCCTTTTGTCCAATCGTGCTGGCGTGCACATAGGTTTCGTGCGTCAGGTCCATTAAGTTGTCGACCATGAGGCGGTAATCACAGGCGATGTGATAAAGACCACCGCCATAAGCCCAAGCAGGGTTGTCGAAGAACTCAAACTTAGGAATCAGGTCTTCACTCGCTTTGTTGGCCTGTCCTGGCCACACCCAAACAAAACCGTAGCGCTCGACCACAGGAAAACTGCGAATCGCCGGAAAGCCCCGCACGCGCTGGCCGGGCATAGCGATGGTTTTACCCTCGCATCCCATCTCGAGTCCGTGGTAGCCACAAACCAAGTTGCCGTCTTTCACAAACCCCAACGAAAGCGGTGCGCCACGGTGCGGGCAAAAATCTTCCAAGGCCACCGCCTGGCCTTGCGCGCCTCGGTAAAACACCATGCTTTCGCCACAAATCTTGCGCCCCAAGGGTTTGTCTTGGATGTCGTCGGGCATGCACGCCACGTACCAAGCATTTTTTATAAACATGACTGCCTCTCCAAAAATTAAGCCCGCGCCACCCCAAGCAACTGGTCTAGCAAGGCAGGCTGCGACGCCAAAGCTTGTGCAGAACTTTGATGCACTACGCTTCCCTGCTCTAACACTACCGCTTGGTGGCTAATCGCCAATATTGCTTGCGGATGTTGCTCCACGATGATGGCCGACAAGCCCTCTTCGCGGGTGATGCGCGCAATCGCCCGCAAGAGTTCCTGCACGATGATGGGCGCCAGCCCTTCGAGCGGCTCATCCAACAAAAGCAAACGCGGATTGAGCACCAATGCCCGACCCACCGCCAGCATTTGTTGCTCCCCGCCAGAGAGCTGGGTTCCCAAATTGGTTTTGCGCTCGGCCAAGCGGGGAAAGAGTTCGTAGACCCGCTCAGGCGTCCATGCCGCGCGGGCACTGCGGTCTGCGCGCAGAGCTTGCGCCACGGCAGTCAGGTTTTCGTGCACGGTAAGCGACTTAAAAATACACCGTTCTTGCGGCACCCAGCCGATACCAGCCTCTGCGCGCTGGAAAGAAGACAAGGTGTGCAGGGGCTTACCCGCCAGAAATATCTGCCCGCCATGCTGACGCGTCGCTCCAGCAAGCGTGTCCATCAAGGTGGTTTTGCCGGTGCCATTACGGCCAAGAAGCGCCAAGGTTTCACCCTCGGCTAATGTCAAGTTGATGTCATTTAACACCACCGCTTCGTCGTAGCCCGCACTCACATGTTCGACACGCAATAACTCAGACATGGGCTCCCTCTCCATGGCCTAAATAAACAGCCTTGACCTGCGGGTCTTTTGCAATCTCTGCAGGCGTGCCCTCTGTCAACACCGCGCCATTGACTAGCACGGTGATGCGCTTGGCAAATTCGAATACCAAATCCATATCGTGCTCAATAAGCACCACCGACACCTCTGCCGGCAAAGCGGAAACCGTGTGCAAAAGCTCCTCGCGCTCGCCAGATGGCACACCCGCGACCGGTTCGTCCAGCAGCAACACGCGCGGTTCACAGGCCAAAGCGATCGCCATCTCCAGCAATCGGCGCTTGCCGTAAGGCATTTGCTCGGTGCGTTGGTGCATCACATCGGTCAAACGGAATTGCTCCAACAACTGGCCGCAACGCTCGACCACCGATGTGTTTTGCCCCAGCGCTTGCCACCACTTAGCGCCCAAGCCTCGGTGCTGCGACACCACCATCGTCAAAGTCTCTAGTGGCGTCATACCACTAAAAAGCTGGTTGATCTGAAACGTACGTACCAAGCCGCGACGCACCCGTTGGTGGGGCGCCAAGTCAGTAATGTCGGCGCCTTCCAAAGTGATGCGCCCTGCGCTTTGAGGTAGCACACCAGTAATAAGGTTGATCAACGTTGTCTTGCCCGCACCATTGGGGCCTATCAGGGCATGGCGGGCACCCTGGGTGATTGTCAAATTCACTTGGTCGGTGGCAGTAATCCCCCCAAAGCGTTTGACCAAGCCGTGGGTTTGCAAAACTACGTTGCCAGAAGTCATATGCGCCGCTTCCACGTCCAAGGCTTGAATAAGCGCTCGCGCCCGACCATCACAAGCACTACCAAAAACAAGCCCATCCAGAAAGTCCAGTACTGCGGAGTGATGCTGGAAATCACGTCATGCATCAGTTTGAACACCACTGCACCAATCACACCACCATACAACCAGCCGACACCGCCGATTACCAAGATCAGCATCACATCAGCGGAACGCTCCAGCGCAAAGACATCGAGCGACGCAAAGCCAGTGGTTTGGGCCATCAGCGCGCCAGCAGCACCGGCAACACCAGCAGCTATGGTGTAGACCACGGCCAACCGCGCAGAGACAGGCACACCAATAGCCATCGCCCGCAAACGGTTATCACGAACAGCCATTAAGGTAGCGCCTAAGGGTGAATGCACCAGTCGGCGTGCGAAGAAAAATAGCACCAGCAAGACCGCCAAGGAATAACTCGCCGCGACTTGGCCCATCAAGTCAAATTCAAAGCGCCCCAAGACGGGGCCCATCACTACGCCTTGCAGTCCGTCCGAACCACCCGTCAAACCGTCAAATTTATTAGCCAACTCAAACAAGATGAGTGCCATACCTAAAGTAACCATCAAGCGCGTTAAATCGCTGCCTCGCAAAATCGTGGTTGAACACAACGCACCCAATAGGCAAGCCGTCACGGTACCGACTGCTAAACCTAGCACTGGGTCAGGATGAATCCACTTCGCGAACAATGCCGCTGTGTAGGCTCCAAATCCCAAAAATGAAGCATGTCCCAAGGAAACGATGCCGCTGTAACCCAACACCAAATCCAGCGATACCGCAAAGAGCGCCACGATGGCAATTTCGTTGATGATCAAGGCGTATTGCGGGAAAAGCCAAGGTGCAGTGAATGCCAACAACCACACTACAGGTTCCCACCATTTGATGCCAGAGGATTTAAGCAGTGCTTGTTGCATCACTTCCCCCCCTGTCGCACAAACAAACCTTGCGGACGCCACATCAAAATTGCCAGCATCAGGGAATAGACAATGAAAGCGCCTAATTTAGGCACGTAATATTTACCCGCCACATCGGCCACCCCCAAGAGCAAAGCCGCGAGCAAGGGCCCCGTGATCGACGAGGTACCCCCGACTGCCACCACAATCAAAAAATACACCATGAACTTGAGCGGAAAAGTCGGGTCAAGCCCCAGCACCTCGGCGCCGAGTGCCCCGCCTAATCCTGCCAGGCCCGAGCCGACCGCAAAAGTCATGGCGAACACCACATTCACGTTAATACCCATGCCCGCTGCAACGCGCGGGTCGTCCACACTCGCACGCAAGCGGCTGCCAAAACGGGTGGCCGACAACACATATTGCAAGCCAACCGTCAGTGCCGCACACACTGCGATGATGAACAAACGGTAGTGCCCCATGCCCAATTCCCAAGGCGTGCCGGTACCCCATTCGGTTCGGCCTTTGAGCCAATCAGGCAATTGCATGATTTGCTGCTGGGAGCCCACGAAGTAATCGACCGAGGCCACCGCCATAAAAGCCAGCCCGATCGAAAACAACACCTGGTCCAAATGTGGTTTGCGGTACATCGGTCGGTACAAAGTACGCTCTAAACAAGCACCAAGCAACGCCGAGCCCGCAAAGGCTAGGGGCAAACACACGAGGAAAGGCACGTCAAAGCGCTGCATCAGCACGACCGTGAGGTAGCCCCCCACCATAGCAAATGCACCGTGGGCGAGGTTGATGAAATTCATCAACCCCATCGTCACCGATAAGCCTACAGCCAGAATGAAAAGCAGCATGCCATAGGCGATGCCGTCAAACAGAATCGTCACAGGTTCTTATTTTTTCTTACCGGGGTCTTTGACGTCTTTGAGGGTTTCAAACTCTTGGTTATAGAGTTGACCGTTGACTTTTTCCACCTTGCGGATGTAGATGTTGTGCACCACATCACGGGTTTGCGCGTCGATGAACATCGGGCCGCGCGGGCTCTCAAAAATCTGCCCTTTCATAGCCGCCAACAAGGCTTCGCCGCTACCGCCTTTGGTGGCCTTGGCTGCTTCATAAATGACGCGCATGCCGTCGTAACCGCCCACAGCCATGAAGTTAGGACGCAATCCCGCGTTGGCTTTCTCAAAAGCGGCGACAAACTTCTTGTTGACTGCAGAATTGTGGGAGGTGGAATAGTGGTGCGATGTCACCACGCCGACTGCCACTTCGCCCATGCCGTTCAAGATATCGTCATCCGTGATATCACCCGTGCCGATCAATTTGATACCTGCTTTGTCCATGCCACGCTCGGCGTATTGCTTCATGAGCGCTGCGCCCGCACCAGAGGGGACAAATACAAACATGGCGTCGGGCTTCAAGTCACGTACTTTTTGCAGGAAAGGCGCAAAGTCGGGATTACGCATAGGTATGCGCAAAGTGTCGACCACTTGGCCGCCATTGAACAAGAAGCGGTCTTTGAAATATTTTTCAGCGTCGATACCAGGGCCGTAATCAGACACCATGGTGACTACTTTTTTGATGCCATTGTTGGGCGCCCAGTCCGCCATGCTGACCGAAGCTTGTGGCAGGGTAAAGCTGGTGCGGATGATAAAAGGCGAAGCCTCGGTGATGCTCGATGTGGCAGCTGCCATCACGACCAGTGGTGTTTTACTTTGGGTGGCGATGGGCGCAGTGGCCAAAGCCAAGGGCGTCAAACCAAAGCCAGCTAACACATTAACTTTGTCATTAACGACCAATTCTTGTGCGATGCGCTTGGTCACGTCAGGTGCACTGGTGTCGTCCTTGACGATCAGTTCCACTTTTTTGCCGCCGACGGTGTCGCCGTTTTGGGCCATGTAGAGGCGCGCAGCGGCTTCAATTTGCTTGCCTGTGGAGGCAAAAGGGCCGGTCATAGGCAAGATCAAACCTATCTTGAATTTGTCTTGTGCCATAGCGCCTGTTGCTGAAAATAGAAAGGCCGTGGCGATTGCGGACACGATAAGCGAGCGTTTTTTCATCTAGGAGTCTCCAAGGGGAAAGAAAAGGGATGGCTTTTGGTTAGGTTGGAAGGGCAGTACTTTAAACTGTTAGTGGGGAGCGTGCCCTTCTAGTACGCCACGTTCCCCAGCATCTTATTGCAAAGTCTTACTTGAAGGATTTTTCTCATGCAACGTCGATCCCTGCTTTTGGCGGCCCCTTTGGGTTGGGGCTTGTCCCGTACATCGATGGCTCAGACCCCTTACCCCAGCAAAACCATTCGCTACATCGTTCCCGTCTCAGCTGGTGGGGGCTCTGATATGGTGGGTCGCACCGTCTGTGAGCGCCTAGGGCGTGTGCTGGGACAAACCATCGTGGTCGACAATCTTGGCGGCGGCGGTGGAGTTATCGCTTCCCAAACCACCGCGCGCGCGCCAGCAGACGGTTACACCTTGATGCAAGGCTATGTGGCCACCCACGGCACAGCACCCGCCACGCGCAAACTCCCTTATGACGCGATCAAAGATTTCACGCCTATTGGCATGATCGGCAGCACGCCGAATGTGCTGTGCGTCAATGCGGCTCTACCCGTTCAAGATGTCAAAGGTTTTTTGGATTACATACGCAAAAATCCTGGCAAGGTGTCTTATGGCTCGGCGGGGGCCGGCTCGCTCACCCATCTCACGGCAGAACTCTTCAAACTCCAAACTGCAACCTTCATGGTGCATATTCCTTACCGCGGTATTGCACCTGCCACAACCGATCTGATTGCCGGACAAACCCAGGCCATGTTTCCTGGCTTGGCAGCGGCTCTTGCGCATATTCGTGGTGGTCGCATTCGCGCCTTAGCTGTAACAGGCACCCACCGCCACTCTCAACTCAAAGACGTCCCCACCCTAGAAGAAGTCGGCCTCAAGGGCTTTGATGCGCAACAGTGGTATGGCATTGTTGGGCCAGCCAATATGCCTTCCCCCATCGTTAAACAAATCAACGAAGCGCTGGGCAAAGTCTTAGCGCAACCCGACTTCAAAGAAAAACTCTCAGCGGAGGCTGTCGAACTGCTTCCTATGACCCCAGAAGCTTTTGCCGCTTATATGAAAGCCGATATTGCGCGCTGGACGGCATTGGCCAAAGAACGGGGAATCACGCTGGACTCCTAAAATTTTTCGCTGCTTCTCGTTTCCCATTTCACCTTCTCAATTGATTCACCCCTATGGCTACCAATACCAACACCGTCGCAGACCACCACGCACCCGCCATCACCCAGATCTTGGCTGAATTTGTCGCCACCCATCCTTCGAAAGGATGGTCGGATGCGGTAGAGCACGAAGCGCATCGTACTTTTCTCAATTGGCTCGGATGCGCCATTGGCGCAAGTGACCACGCAGCAGCGCGCGCTGCGCTGTCTGCCGTCCATATGCTGCAGCCTGCTCCGCAAGCCAGCATCGCCGGTCGCAGTGAGCGTGTCGACATGGCAAGCGCCGCATTGATCCATGGCATCACTTCCCACACCTTTGACTTTGACGACACCCATCTCAGAACCATCATTCACCCTGCGGGTCCTGTTGCTTCCGCTTTATTGCCACTAGCAGAGCATTTGGGTGCATCAGGCCGTGCGGTGATAGATGCATTAGTACTTGGCATCGACGTAGCCTGCCGCTTGGGCAATACCGTCTATCCCGAGCATTACGACCGCGGTTGGCACATCACCGGTACGACCGGCATGTTGGGTTCTGCTGCAGCTTGCGCGCGATTGCTCCAACTCAACACCCAACAAACTGCAATGGCTTTGGGTATCGCGGCATCGCAGCCGATTGGCCTGCGCGAGCAATTTGGCACTATGACCAAGCCCTTCCATCCAGGAGGTGCTGCGCGCGCAGGTTTGATGTCTGCGTTGATGGCCAAACATGGCTTCACAGCAAGCGGTAAAGCCCTGGAAGCACCGCGTGGATGGGCGCAAGTAGTCTCGACCAAATACGACTGGAACGAAGTTACCGACGAACTAGGCAAACGCTTTGAAATCAGCTCCAACACATACAAACCATTTGCGTGCGGCATCGTGATCCATCCCAGTATTGATGCATGCGTGCAATTGCGCGACCAAGGTGTCAAGGCAGAGGATGTAGAGCGCATCGAATTGCGCGTGCACTCCTTGGTGCTCGAACTCACTGGCAAAAAAGAACCTACCGACGGCTTGCAAGGCAAATTCAGCGTCTACCACGGCTGCGCGGCAGGCTTGATCTTTGGCCGTGCAGCGGAAGAAGAATTTGATGACCACATCGTCAACCGTGAAGACGTAGTTACTCTTCGCCGTAAAGTGCATGCCACGGTAGACAACAACATCCGCGAAGAAAGCACTGACCTCACTGCTTTTTTGAAAGACGGTCGCAAAATCCATGTATTCGTGGAGCACGCGATCGGCTCGGTGCAACGCCCCATGACCGATGCCGCCTTGGAAGCTAAATTCCACGGCATGAGTGACGCTGTGATTGGTGCAGACAAAACCAACGCACTTTTGCAAGCGTGTTGGGGCTTGGGACAAGCGGCGAATGTGCAAGCTCTTGTTGCACTGACCAAGGCTTAAAGCATGACGCCCTCAGTTTCCTCCAAAGTTGGCCTGATCGGATTAGGCGCCATGGGCTCTGGCATGGCCGCATCCTTGCGCCGCGCAGGCTTTGAGGTGTATGTCTTCGATGTGCGACGCGAAGTCGCTGAAAAATTCTCCAAAGAAGGCGGATATGCCTGTAGCAGCGTCGCTGAGCTTGGCGCTCTGTGTGACGTAGTGGTGAGCGTAGTGGTCAATGCCGCACAAACTGAAGACGTCTTGTTTGGACCCCGTGGCGACGGCACAGGATGCGCCGATACCATGCGCGCGGGTAGTGTTTTTGTGATGTGCTCCACCGTCGACCCCAATTGGTCAGTCGCGCTAGAGGCCCGATTAGAAAAGCTGGGTCTGCTGTATGTGGATGCACCCATCTCTGGCGGCGCAGCCAAAGCCGCCAGTGGCGAAATGACCATGATGACTGCCGCTAAACCGGATGCATACGCCAAATGTGAAGCCATATTGGATGCGATGGCGGGCAAGGTCTACAAATTGGGCGACCATGCGGGGGCTGGGAGCAAAGTCAAGATCATCAACCAATTGTTAGCGGGCGTGCATATCGCTGCGGCGGCTGAAGCGATGGCCTTGGGTTTACGCGAAGGTGTCAATCCAGAGGCGTTGTACGAGGTCATCACCCACAGCGCTGGTAACAGTTGGATGTTTGAAAACCGCATGGCCCATGTGCTGGCTGCCGATTACACGCCTTTGTCAGCTGTCGATATTTTTGTGAAAGATCTCGGCTTAGTCTTGGACTTGGCCCGTGCTAGCAAGTTTCCACTGCCCTTGTCGAGCACCGCGCACCAAATGTTTATGCAAGCTTCGACTGCGGGGTTTGCCAAAGAAGACGACAGCGCTGTGATCAAAATATTTCCTGGCATCGAATTGCCACACGCAAAAAAGTAAAACAACCCAGCACCCGCTCTTATGCCCAAACCACTTCTATTAGGCTGTATCGCCGACGACTTCACAGGTGCCACTGACTTGGCCAACAATTTGGTCCGCGCAGGCATGCGGGTGGTCCAAACGATTGGCGTCCCCAACGCACCGCTCTCGGCGGAAGTAGACGCTGTTGTAGTTGCCTTGAAGTCGCGCACTATTGCACCTCAAGAAGCTGTCGCTCAATCGTTACAAGCCTTGGAGTGGTTGCAATCTCAGGGTGCGCAACAAATTTATTTCAAATACTGCTCTACCTTTGACAGCACAGCGCAAGGCAACATAGGCCCTGTCAGCGAAGCGCTGATGCAAGCGCTTGAAACCGACTTCACCATTGCTACCCCTGCATTTCCAGATAACGGTCGTACCGTTTTCAAAGGCTATTTGTTTGTGGGCGATGTGTTGCTCAACGAATCCGGCATGCAACACCATCCGCTTACACCCATGACCGACGCCAATTTGGTACGTGTGATGCAAGCGCAGTGCAAAAGCAAGGTCGGCTTGCTTGGCCACAAAACTATTGCGCAAGGTGCTTTAGCCATCCAACAAGAAATAACTAATCTGAAACAACAAGGCGTTCGCATTGCAGTAGTTGACGCTGTTTCTAATGACGACTTGATGCGTTTAGGGCCCGCGCTCAAAGGTATGCCGCTTGTGACTGCGGGCTCTGGTGTAGCGATTGGTTTGCCTCAAAACTTTGGACTCCTGCCCACACCGCAAGCCAGCGTATTGCCTACAGCCTCTGGTCTACAAGCCATTATTTCGGGCAGTTGCTCGCAAGCCACTAATAGACAGGTTGCGCAATTCAAAGACTCTGGTCGTCCTGCTTTTTTAATAAACCCTTTGCAATTGAAAGGCAGTTGGCAAGACTTGGTGCAAGATGCACTTGCCTGGGCCCAAGGCCATTTGGCGTCTGGTCCTGTATTGGTGTATTCCACCGCTACGCCAGAGTCGGTGCATGCCGTGCAATCGCAATTGGGCGTAGAAGCAGCTGGACATCAAGTAGAACAAGCCCTGGCCGCCATTGCAGCTGGCTTGGTTCAACTTGGTGTTGCCCAACTGGTAGTTGCAGGTGGCGAGACATCTGGCGCATGTGTGCAAGCACTCGGTGTTGATCAACTGCAAATCGGACCACAAATTGACCCAGGTGTGCCTTGGTGCCATGCGCATACTCCAAGTGGTGGTTTGCATATCACTTTGAAATCAGGCAACTTTGGTACCGATGATTTTTTCACCAAAGCTTTTACTACTTTGTCGCAACAACCATGACTGCATTGACCACTTCTGCTGCACTGAGCGAGTCACGCGCGCGAGAAGAAATTTGTCGCGTCGGTAAAAGTCTTTTCGAGCGTGGCTATGTACACGCTACGGCTGGCAATATCAGTGTGCGTTTAGACCATGGTTTTTTAATTACACCGACCGATGTCTGTTTAGGTTTTTTAGATCCTGCTAAGTTGTCACTACTAGATGCAGAAGGACACCCTATCAGCGGAGACAGCCCCAGCAAAACCATTGCTCTGCACCGGCGTATTTACGGTGCATCTGTTGCATTTGATCCCTCTACGCGTTGCGTCATACACACGCATAGCACGCACTGTGTTGCTTTGACTTTGAAAGACCACGATTCAGTTCAAACCCGCAGCAGTTTTGCGATAACCCAAGAGTTGTTGCCCCCCATCACTCCCTACTTTGTGATGAAAGTTGGCCATGTGCCTGTGATCGATTACCACCGTCCGGGTGCAGCTGAGGCCGCTGAAGCAGTAGCACGCACCATCACGAAATATGGAGAGCAAGGCACACCTATTCGCGCTGTCATGTTGTCGCGACTCGGGCCCAATGTGTGGCACCACGCACCTGCATCCACCATGGCAGTTTTGGAAGAGCTAGAAGAAACTGCCCAATTGATGGTCCAAGCGACAAGGCCCATCTCGCCCCTGAACTCTCAGCAAATTCAAGAGTTACGCGAAACATTTGGCGCTAAGTGGTAGTGCCTGCACCTGAACCCATTGATCAAAATAATTTTTAGGAACATACATGCCCCAATTCGCCGCCAATCTGACGATGATGTACCCAGAGTTGCCTTTTCTAGACCGCTTTGAAGCCGCGGCCCAAGATGGATTTACGGCTGTAGAGTTTTTGTTTCCTTATGCCTATTCGCCAGAAGAATTAGCCGCACGGCTTCAAGCCAACCATCTGCAACAAGTGTTGTTTAATGCGCCGCCCGGTGGTAGCGACCCCAACAGCATCGACCAAGCTTGGAACAGCAATACGCGCGGAACTGCCAGCATTCCCGGTAGAGAGAAAGAATTTCAGCAAGGCGTTGAAATGGCATTGCGTTATGCCGAGGCCTTAGGATGCCCGCGTATCCATGTGATGGCAGGCTTGTTGGGCTCTGATCAGACCCATGCTAGTAACCGCCCCACTTATGTCAGCAACCTACGCTGGGCAGCATCGCTCGCCGCCAAGCAAGGCTTGCATGTATTGATAGAGCCCATCAACACCCGAGATATTCCTGGCTTTTATTTAAACCGCCAAGACCAAGCGCATAGCATCATTGAAGAAGTTGGCGCATCCAACCTCCAAGTGCAAATGGACCTCTACCATTGCCAAATCGTCGAAGGCGATGTGGCCATGAAAATACGTCAATACCTGCCTACTGGGCGCGTAGGCCATTTTCAAATTGCGGGTGTACCCGAGCGGCACGAACCCAATATCGGCGAGATCAACTACCCGTATTTATTTAATGTGATCGACGAAGTTTCAAAGACCTGCAACTGGCAAGGCTGGGTGGGATGTGAATACAAGCCTCGAGGGGGTGGGCAGCCCGGTGGAACAAGCGCAGGGCTAGGTTGGTTAAAAATGACTAGCTAACTTTAGAGCATGCTGGTTTTGAGCAAACACCATACAACGCCATGGAATGGTTCACTAAGCGAAATCCGTGTTGCGCTGCAATAAGTTCCTGACGGTTTTCTATTTCCTCGTCATTGAACTCCACCACTGAACCACAACTCAAGCAGACTAAATGGTCATGGTGGCCGCCTTCATTTAATTCAAATGTGGTTTTACCCGTTTCAAAGTTGGTGGACGCCAATAAGCCAACATCTGAGAGTTGGGTAAGTACACGATAGACCGTTGCTAAACCCAAGTCACCGTCCTTGGCCAAGGCTTCTCTATAAACATCTTCCGCACTCAAATGGCGGTCTTTGCTTTTTTGAAAAATTTCTAAAACAGCCAACCGAGGGGTGGTGATTTTTAAACCCTTCATTTTTAAAAGCGCTGCATTCGCTTGCGTATCCATGTTTTTAACCTCGAGTTATTTGACTTGCCGCAAACTTTGCTAATTTGCATTCGGTCGCATCATGCCAGATGGGATAGAATTTTAGCTAATGCAAATCATTCCTATTTGCGCTTTTTGGTGTATTTCTAATGAACCCCCCTCTTCCAATGCAAGCACTTAGGACCTTGGAAAAATTGAATACTGGTGTGAGCGCATGCATAGATTCAATAAACGTTGAACTCGAACTCCGCAAGCGTTTTGCTGCTTTGGGACTGCGTCCCGGCAAATGGGTGCAAGTGCTCAGGCGCGCAAGCTGGGGCGGGCCGATTCACCTGCGGGTAGGAACCACAGAAATCATTTTGCGGCGCCATGAAGCGCGCTGCATCGCTGTTGCACCATGAAGCGCGTTGCCCTGTTGGGAATGCCCAATACCGGCAAGTCCACCTTATTTAATCGTTTAACAGGGGCCCATGCAAAGGTGGGTAATTGGCCCGGACTCACGGTAGAACTGCTCAGCGCCAAATTATTAGTTGGCAATCAAATGGTGCAAATCGTCGATCTGCCTGGTATTTACGATTTGCATGGCTTTTCAGACGACGAGAAGGTTGTCACAGCATTTTTAGAGACGCAAACTACGGACCTTTTGGTGGTCGTACTCAACACGCCACAAATTGAACGTCAACTCAGTTTCGTGCATCACATCATGCAATTACAAATACCTGTATTGCTGGTGATGAATATGGTGGACGAAGCGCGCAAACTAGGTATGGATGCCGACGCGCAAAGTCTCAGCCAACAGCTCGGAGTTCCTGTTTGTTTGCTCTCTGCAAAATACGGACAAGGCATGGAGCAGTTACTGCCTGCAATGCAGAAAGCGCTTTTGGCAAAAGAGCCACTACCCGCCCATACGCTCGATAACAAACAGATTGAAAAAATATTTTCCCAATGCATCAGCAGCCCAGCAAGAGCTTCCCATGCACTGACTGAATCTCTGGATCAATTGCTATTACACCCGTGGTTAGGATTGCCCATTTTTTTTACAGTCATGTTGCTGGTTTTTCAAGGAGTTTTTGCAATTGGTAAACCCTTGCAAGACGCTACAGCTTGGGTATTGACGCAATGTCGCGCTGAATTTCTCGAGCCCTTGATAGTGTCGTGGCCACTGTGGTTGCAGGGTCTCTTGTTGGACGGACTCTATAACGGTCTGGGTACGGTGGCGAGTTTTATTCCGCTGATTATTTTGTTCTTCCTATTTATGGGCATCGTAGAAGACACTGGCTATTTGTCACGTGCGGCCTATTTGATGGATGCCCTCATGGCACGCTTTGGTCTCGATGGACGAAGTTTTGTGATGCTCCTCATGGGTTTTGGCTGCAATGTCCCCGCCCTGATGGGCACCCGTGTCATTCGTTCAAGGGGTCTGCGGTACTTAACGATGTTGACCATCCCCTTTTCACTTTGCTCAGCCCGTTTGCAGGTATTTGTTTTTTTCATAGCTGCACTATTTACAACTACACAGGCGCCTTGGGTTCTGTTTTCGCTTTATTGGATGAGTCTTTTAATGGCTATGCTGACTTCGGTTGTATTTAAAAACCACTATGTCAACAACGACGCATTCATCCTAGAAATGCCCCCCTACCGTTTCCCAACAACGCGACAAATTGTTTTGCGAGGTTGGCAAGAAGTCAGGCATTTTTTAAACCGAGCTACTAAATTTATTGTGCTGGGTGTGATCTTGGTGTGGGCTTTGACTAACTTTCCTGTTGGTGCTGTGAGTGGCAGCTTGGATTCTTGGGCCGGTCAAATGGGCCAATTCATGGCTCCTGTCATCAGCCCCTTGGGCATCCATGCTGAATTAACAATCGCTTTGATTTTTGGCTTCGTTGCTAAAGAGATTGTGATTGGTTCACTTGCTGTAATTTACGCTCAAGAAGGACAACAGTTGGTCAATGCCATCACGCACAGCCTAAATTGGATCCAAGCTTACAGTTTTATGTTGTTTGTGCTCATTTATACCCCTTGCTTATCTACCATTGCCACAATACGCAGTGAAACAAAAAGCCTCTGGTTCACTGCGCTAGCAGTGGCTTGGCCTTTATGTTTGGCGTGGTGTGTGAGTTTTGTTTTCTACCAAATGGCGAATTATTTTGTTGGCACTTGATACTGGTTTTTTCTTATCGGCAACTGGCGCGATATTGATAGGCATGTCAAAAGGCGGTTTGCCTTCGATTGGCATGCTAGCTGTGCCCATTCTTTCTCTGGTGATGTCACCCGTGAAGGCGGCTATTTTGTTGCTCCCCATCTATGTCATTTCAGATGTTTTTGGAGTGTGGCTCTACCGAAAAGACTTCAGCGCAAGCAATCTGAAAATATTAATTCCTGCCTCCCTGCTGGGTGTATTCATCGGTTGGTTAACCGCTGCAGTTACCTCGGATACGGCAATCAAATTTGCATTAGGTTTTCTAGGAATCGGTTTTTGCCTCAACACCTGGTTGCGAAAAACCTCTGATCATCCACCCCAAGAAGCCAATGTCAAAAAAGGAGTTTTTTGGGGCGCCCTCTCTGGATTCACAAGTTTCATCTCGCATGCAGGTGCACCGCCTTTTCAAATTTATGTTTTGCCACAAAAACTTTCAAAAGCGCAATTTGCAGGAACGGCAACTATTCTTTTCGCCATCATTAACTTTGCAAAGATAGTCCCTTACCAAAACCTCAGGCCTTACTCCGACGACGATCTGATGGCAGCAGCCTATCTCATACCCTTTGCTATTGCAGGCGCTTTTGCAGGTGCTTATCTCACCAAAAAAATAGCTGACTACTTATTCTTTCGGCTTATTCAAATTGGATTATTTCTCATCTCTTGCAGGTTAATTTTTGATGCGGTGAAGGTTTTGCTTTAGCAGTTTTTAATTAGATTCGTATTTTTTACCCAAGCTAATTAGATCTGATGTGCCTATCAGCGTATTCAATCCATCGAAATCCAGCATTTGATTTTGCCAAGGCTGGGTAGTTTGGTGCTGCATCAAACTAGAAAAATACCCCTGTAGTGTGTGTGATACAGCGCGAGCAGTCCCACCCGGAAAGATAACAATTTTGTAGCCGCTTTCACCCAACTCTTTGGCACTTTGAACAGGGGTTTTACCTCCCTCCACCATATTTGCGAGCATTGGAATCCGTGATGCAAACCTTTGACAAACGGTATGCATTTGATCTGCAGTTCGAACAGCCTCGATAAAAATAGCATCTACACCACAGGCTAAATAGCGCTCAGCTCGGTCAATTGCGGCATCTAGTCCTTCAACTGCCAGTGCGTCTGTTCTGGCTAATATCAACGTATTGGAAGTATGCCTAGCATCTAAAGCGGCTTGCAACTTTCCTTCCATCTCTACGACTGAAATAACAGATTTACCGTCTAGATGCCCACAACGTTTAGGAAAAGTTTGATCCTCTAATTGAATCATGCTTGCTCCAGCACGTTCGAAATCACGCACAGTACGCTGTGTATTCAATGCATTTCCAAATCCAGTATCAGCATCGACGATGACTGGAATTTTTACACGATCCGTAATGTGCGCCAGAGTATTGACAACCTCACTTGCAGTAGTTAGTCCTACATCAGATCTCCCAAGCAACGTATAGGCAATAGAAGCACCAGACAAATACAAAGCTTCGAATCCAGCCTGCTCTGCGATCAACGCACTCAGGGCGTCATAAACTCCCGGCACTAAAAGAACCTCAGTTTTTACTAATCGATTTTTTAATTCCATAAATTCATCCCTTATCACTCAGCAGCGGTGTGCGCGGCTATGTATCCACCTGCTATGGCGCTTAACAGTCCATTACCAGACAAATATCCCCAAACGTCATTTCCAGAAACACCACGTGCTGCACCTCCTGCAGCGAGTAAGTTTGGAAATATGCTTGCGTCTGGACGCATTACTTGACAATGCGCATTAATATCTAAACCACCCTGGGTATGAAATAAAGCACCAGTCACGCGAATTGCATGAAGCGGCAGTGAGAGATTACGTTTAAAAATACGACCGGTCTGCTGATCTTCGCCTTCTCTTACTAGATTAAGCGTATCTGCTAATTTTTTTGCACCACAGCCTATGTACTTTGCGAGAGCTTCAATATCTTTAAAACTGCGAATAACCCCAGCGGCTTGCGCCTCAACAAAATCTGGAAAATCTTGCGCGAACTTCAAAAGTTGATCATCAAAAATATTCCAAACCATACCAAAAGGTTGGGTCAATACATGTACTGCCGCCTCCGAATAGCCCTGTGATTCATCATGAAACCGTTCCCCGTTCGCATTAATTTGAACTGCACCTTCCATCATCAACGCCCAAGTTATCAAAGCACCTTGAGGAATAGCCCAAGAACCGTGTCCTTGGTACCCTCCAAGGTCTGATAGTTGCGCACCTAGTTGTCGTCCCCATTTGATTGCACTGCCATCGTTTCCAATATGTCCTGCATACAACGCATCACGCATTTGTGGCAAATAGTCACTAACTAGATCAGCATCACCTCCAAATCCGTTACAGGCAAATAAGACTTTTTCGCAACTCAGTTTCTCCAACCGCCCATCTGGACGAATAAACCCAATCCCAAGCGCTTTATCTGCATGATTGACATAGAGATCAGTCGCTCTTGCTTGCGTCAAGATAACTACACCCGCAGACTCAGCTGCATTTTGTAATCGCATCATCAAGCCAGCACCAGTTTTTTCTGGTACTGCGTGCATACGGTGAACCGAGTGACCGGGGTATAAAAATGTATCAATCACTTGCCACGGTATTCCATGGTGGATAGATAAGGCATCCATCGCCGGACCAATAGCTTCGGTATATGCCTTAACCAATAACGAAGATGCATTACCCCTTGCCTTCAATTGAATATCATTAGCAAACAAGTCTGCAGAATCATGAATGCCTTGTGTTTTTTGCGCTTGTGTAACTGCGGCTGGAACAAACCCAGACGACAATGCCGTTGAACCTGCAGGCATCGCATCACGCTCCAAAATAACGCACTCTTTTCCCAGATGTGCAAGAGTTAAAGCAGCCGTCAAGCCACAAGCCCCAGCACCCACAATAACTACAGCAGTGTGTGCTGGCGCATCCAAGCTTTGAATGCGATGCACACTTGTTGTCATAGGATTTCTAAAAATTGTTCACACGTCATCACTTGCGCGACTGAAGACATATCAGTTAAAGCAGCTTGGTGGGCTGTTTGCGTAAAAGTAGCACATCCATCGCTTAGAACCACGGTTTGGTAATCACGCATATGCGCATCTCTAACAGTACTAGCCACCCCACCGTTGGTAACGATTCCGCAAATAACTACCGTAGTGATTTCAGCCTTTCTTAGTACCCAATCAAGTTGAGTGTTAAAGAAAGCTGAGTAGGCCACTTTGGAAACAGTCACATCCACCACCGACGCAATGGAAGGAACATTAGCTTGCCCCCAAGTACCAGGTGAAAAATCGCCTTTTTTTAAAAAAGGACGCCGCTCCAGTAAGTGCGGTGAAATCATAGGCTGACCCGCTGCATCAGGCCATAAAGTAAAAAGACTTGCAACCACTAATCCATGATGTTTTTTAACTTCCTGAGCTATTGGGACCAGACGCTCAGGCAAGAGAAGCGCCTCATGGCTGATAGTTTTACCACGGGCATAAGCACCTTCTGGCGATAAAAAGTCATTTTGTAAATCTACGATGATTAAACATGCCAGACCATTTATTTTGCAACGCATTATGAGGTCCTGTCCACCAATAAATTGCCAAGAGAATCTACTCTTGCAGCGAAGCCTGGCTCCAACCAGATAGTTGTATCTGCTTGCTCAAAAATAGCTGGACCCTTAATCTTTGATCCAACTGGTAGTTCAAGGCGAGCATAGCGTTGGGCATCCCACCATTGACCACTATGAAAAACTTTTTGCACTCCAAGAGATTCCCAAACACCTAATGCTTTTGGCGCCAAAATGGTTAAATCAAATTTAGGTCGTACGCCTATTCTCGCGTAACGCAAATTCATCACACGGATGGTTATACCGCTGAGTACTCGACCAAAAGATGCAAGATATGTTTTTTCAAAAGCAGATTTAATTGTTTCATGCGTCAAATTACCCTGATCTATTAG
The DNA here is from genome assembly GCA_018969975.1 of Burkholderiales bacterium. Taxonomy (GTDB): domain Bacteria; phylum Pseudomonadota; class Gammaproteobacteria; order Burkholderiales; family Burkholderiaceae_C; genus Limnohabitans. The sequence goes on along the minus strand of JAGWXI010000004.1, from coordinate 39,545 downwards.
AACTGCTAATGTATGGGTTTGTCCCATATAAAGCATATCAAGCGCAATAACTTCGTCAATGCGCTCAAATTTAACGCCCGCAGAATCAAGTCGTTTCTGACAAGTAACAGCCAATTGGTTTAAAAGAGTTTTGAGATGTACTAAATCCAAGTCTGCTAAAGATTTATTGAGAGTTTGGACTGCATCATGACGCATATCTGCCATCACGCATCCCAATGCAGACGTAACACCAGGATAACGTGGCACGATTCCAGTGATTACACCAACCTCTCGCATCATGGCGCATACGTGGAGAGCGCCACCTCCGCCAAAAGGCATATAGGCAAACTGGCGGGGATCATGTCCCCGCTCAATCGAAACAACCCTAATCGCTCCAGCCATCTTCGCATTTGCAACTGTCAATATTGCCTCTGCCGCAGCAAGCGTATCCAAACCTAATGGTTTAGCAATAGTATCTTCAATAGCTTGTTCCGCAGATTTTTTATCTAACGCATTTAGCGAACCTCCGCCTAACGGACGATCCGCTGCAATTCTGCCCAGTACAACATTTGCATCAGTTACGGTAGGAAGCGTATTGCCTTTTCCATAACAAACTGGACCAGGATTACTACCTGCCGACTCAGGTCCTACGCGTAACATCCCACTTGCATCTACGCTGGCGATTGAGCCACCCCCTGCACCAATCGTTTCAATCTGGATCATTGGGGAGCGAACGACTAAACCAAACTCTATAGAGGTCTGCGCTGTCAGTGCAGCTTCTCCATTAGCAACAAGTGATACATCAAATGAAGTTCCACCCATGTCTCCAGTAATTACATTGAGAAAACCTGAAGCACGTGCAACCGAAGCACAAGCAATCACTCCTGCAGCAGGTCCCGATAGCGCCGTTCGCACGGGTACATCGCATGCCGTCTTACTAGACATCACCCCACCGTTACTTTGCACAATTAATAATTCACCGGCAAATCCTTCGCTTCGTAAATCATCATCTAGGTTTGACAAATAACTACCTACAACGGGTTGTAATGCCGCATTGAGGGTGGCGGTAGAGCATCGCTCAAATTCTCGTATCTCAGGCAAAACTTCACTTGCAGCTGTCACAAAAGGGTTAGGCCACATCTCTCTAACGACAGCGACCGCTAGTTGTTCATTGATGGGATTAGCATACGCATTGATAAAGAAAATACATATTGCCTCACAACCAGCGTCAATCAGTAGTTGTGCTTGTGAACGAACCTGCAAAAGATCAACAGCAGTGTGCAAGCTTCCATCTGCCAACACACGCTCATCGACCTCTAATCGTAAATTACGTTGAACTATAGGTTGAAAGCTTCCCCGCAAGCCCCAGGTCTGCGGACGATCCCGCCTGCGCATTTCTAAAACGTCACGAAAACCACGCGTAGTAAGAATGCCAGTTCGCGCTACCTTACGCTCTAGCAACGCATTAGTTCCTACAGTAGTACCGTGGACGATTGTTGAAACAGAAGAAGCTACTCCCTTTGATCGATCCTCACTCATACAGGTTAGCCCATTCATAAAACCTCGAGCTTCCTCACCTCGGGTAGAAGGCACTTTTATGATGTGTGCTGTTCCATCGTGCTCGTCTAAAACGAACAAGTCAGTAAAAGTTCCACCGACATCGACCCCTACTATTAAGTGAGGCGATTGATTTTTTAAAGTAGGCATAAATTAAATATTAACGAAGATTTTTTGAGTTCGTTATGTAAGCGAAATCTTCATCTATTTTTTGCAATGTGACATCTCTTTCAGATGGGTTACCCCAACCGCCCCCTCCCGGTGTTTCCAGCCGAACCCGTTCCCCTCTCTTGAGTTCAATACCAAGCATCTTGGAGACCATAGGAGGCCTGCACCACTTGCCTTGATGTTGATATGAAAAAATATTGGGTAAGGCATCGCCACCACCCGCTATGCCTTTAGGCGGAGCTCTACCACGCTCTCCAAAAATAAAAACCTCTGCGTTTTCTTCCAATAATTCGATTTCATATACCGCACCTAAACCACCGCGATGCTTACCCTTGCCACCAGAGTCTTGCCGAAGAGACCACTGCGTGAATCGTACAGGGTATGCGGCCTCCAAAATTTCCAATGGTGGAATCGTTGCAGTTGAAATGGGAGCATTTCCATGGCTTAAACCATCGCCATCGCTATGCCCGCCGTGACCTCCGCCAAAGAAACTAAACATCACCCAACGTTGTCCTTTACGCCCACTATCGCTTCGGTGGCCTGCAATGGAAAGGGCATTAATGGTTCCGTACGCGTGAGCGACTGCTCTGTGTGGATCTGCCAAGGCAAAAGCACTAAAAATGACATCAATCATTCGCAAAATAGTTTCGGTATACCCCCCCACAGGTCTAGGTCGCTCAGCAGTAATTACTAACCGATCAGGCATCAGAAAATCCACAGCATCTAAGACACCAGCGTTGGCAGGCACATCTGGAAAGACATGCTTGAGGGCCACATAACAAGCTGCAACAGCAGTGGCCCTAGAAATATTGACTGGACCTGCACACTGATCAGAGGTGCGGGAAAAATCAAGCGTCATTCGGTCGCCTTTGACCGTCATATCCAGGGCAATAGTTAGCAACTCATCTTTTACGCCATCGTTATCCAGTACATCTTCAAAACTATAAACACCATCAGGCAAGGTGTTGATGTGCGTACGCATTAACGTCAATGCACGTTTTCGTAATTCTTCCATTGCTTCCAAGACTCGACTATCGCTGTATTCATCAAGTAAATCGTGCAACCGCTTTACACCCAATTCCAAGGCCGCAAGTTGACCATTTAAATCTCCCCAGAGACTGTCAGGAAGTCGGGTATTGGCACGTAATATCGCAAGCACATCTTGTTCCAATAGATCTTGCCGAACAATTCGAACCGGTGGAATTTGAACGGCCTCTTGCCAACATTCGGTCGCCGCGGGGTTGTAATTACCTGGAACTGCACCACCGACGTCGTGCCAATGTGCTGCAGAAGCAAGGTAGCAAAACAAACGTCCATCTCGAAAAAAGGGACGCACTAACTTAAAGTCATTTGCATGCGTTCCACCTTCGTAAGGATCATTAAAAAGCCATGTATCCCCATCTAACATACCACCGCGCTCTTGGGCGGTTCGAGCAGCAGTGCGTACCGCAAAAGCCATGGCGCCTACAAAGACCGGCAGACCTGACTTACCCTGTATCAAAGTGTCACCAGTTAGCGCGTCATAGAGTCCATGACAAGCGTCATGTGCCTCTGCAATGATGGGGTTGAAAGCGCTTCGGTAAAGGGTGGCATCCATTTCGTCAGCAATTTGCTCTAGACGGCCCTTCAGTACTGCGAGAGTTACAGGGTCAATAGACTGTCGCTCATTTGGATCATGCATCGAGATTTCCCTGACTTCGTAATTTCAAAACATTCATTAAACCTCCGACATGAATCATATTCATCAAGAAATCTGGGGTTTTGTTGCACATCAGCACCGTTCCATTTTCTCGTTCTATTTCTCCAGTTTCCAGCAAGGTAATAGTTTCGTCTTGAAGTATTTTTTCAGCCTCAGGGCAAGTTATCAAAAGTAAACCTAGATTGAAGGCGTTACGGAAAAATAATCCGCCAAACGTTGGCGCAATTACCGCTCTCAAACCTAAATGCATTAAAACTTCAACGGCCTGTTCTCTAGAAGAACCAATGCCAAAATTGGGACCAGCAACTAAAACATCACCAGCTCGAACATTTTTAGCAAAATCAGGACGAATCGCTTCTAAACAATATTGCGCAATGACATCAACACCGTACTTCATATACGCACCAGGGGCAAGCGAATCGGTATCAACATCCGACCCTAATTTCCATACACGCGACTTATACGTAGTCATAACATTTCTCTTACATCACTAATGCGTCCTTCAACAGCCGATGCTGCTACTGTCGCAGGGGATGCTAGATACACTTGCACGCTAGGTGGACCCATACGACCTTTAAAGTTTCGTGCTGTACTTGAAATTATGGTGGAATGTTCTTCAAAAGTTGCACCATAACCAGCACAGGCACCACAACTATTTGCAAGCACGAGTGCACCAGCATCACGCAAAATCTGCATGATCCCTTCGTGCTCAGCTTGGCGTTGATCTCTGGCACTAGCAGGTGCAACGAATAAACGAATATTTTTTGCAATTTTTTTCCCATGCAAAACTTGCGCAGCAGCTCGTAAATCCTCTAATTTCGCACCTGTACACGCTCCAATATAGGCAACATCAATGGATAAGTTCTTGAATTCTTCGACGGGCTTTACATTGGCCGGGCTGTGCGGTGCAGCAACTTGCGGGCTTAATTTAGAGGCATTGAAGTAAAAATCTTCTTGTTCGGCATCCGGGTCACCATGCCAATTATTTAATTCCTCCAAATCTTTAGCATGGACTCCAACACTGCGCAAGTATGCATAAGTTACATCGTCAGCAGCTATTAATCCAACCTGAGCGCCTAGCTCTGCACTCATATTTGACAGTGTCATACGCTCTTGCATACCAAGATTTGCAATGGCCTCGCCTGCAAATTCCACTGCTTGGTATTGACCCCCATTCATTCCAAAGCGTCCGATCATGTGCAACATCATGTCCTTAGCAAAGACTCCCTTATTCAGTCGTCCAGTCCATACCATTCGAAGCGTTTTAGGCACCTGTAACCAGATCTCACCCGTTACCACTACACCAAGCATTTCAGTAGCACCGATTCCAAACATGTAGGCACCAAAAGCTCCTCCTGTAGGGGAATGGGAGTCTCCTCCAACGCACATCATTCCGGGATGTAAATGTCCGCGCTCTGGCAAAACAACATGACAAATTCCCTCTGAATCAATAACATGCGGCAACTTCCAAGCTTTAGATGCATCACGCGCAATTTGAACAATCCGCTTTGCATCTGTATCTTGTTCAGGAACATAGTGGTCTATAACCAAAACTACTTTTGATGGATCCCAAATCTTGGCGCCTAGTTCATCCAACATAGGCTTTAAACGCCGTGGGCCAGAAGAATCGTGAAACATAGCCAAATCAATTTGGCAAGTTACAAGCTCGCCAACAGCAACTTGTTTTTTCCCTGCAGCACGAGCGATCAATTTTTGTGCAAGGGTTTGAGCCATACTTTATTTAAACCCCTAAATAAGATTTTCGCAAAGTATCACTGGATAACAATTCAGCGCAAGTTCCAGTAAATCGAATCGTTCCATTTTCAAGAACATAAGCACGATTGGCAATTTCCAGTGACTGTCCGACATTTTGCTCGACTAATAATATGGATAGTCCATCAGTACATAGTTTGGCAATGAGTGTGAACATTTCCTCTACCAATAAGGGTGATAAACCAAGGGAGGGCTCATCCAAAATGAGCAACCTAGGTTCAGCCATCAGACCGCGACCAATAGCCAGCATTTGTTGCTCGCCTCCGCTCATGGTTCCAGCAAGCTGCGTTATTCTCTCGCGCAGTCGAGGAAAAGTGTCAAATACGCGGGTCAGATTTTCAGATATTCTCCCCCGCGCACGGGTATAAGCCCCTAATTCTAAATTTTCCAAAACAGTGAGATTTGGAAAAACTTTCCGTCCTTCAGGTACTTGTATCAAACCTGCCTGTACTATTTGTTGATAGTGAATACCAGTGAGATCTTTGCTATCAAAAAGTAGTTTCCCATCCCAAAAAGGTATCAAACCAGACAAGGCAGCATTCAGCGTTGATTTACCAGCACCATTACTGCCTAGTAAAGCAACCAACTCACCGTGTTCTATGCGAATATCAACACCACGCAAGACTTCAACCGCGCCGTATCCAGTTCTCAATTTTTCAATTGAAAGTAGGTCAGCCATGCATTACCTGCTGTGATTTCAACAATCGTGCAGAAGTACCATGCCCTAAATAGGCCTCTACCACTTGGGAGTTTTGTGTAACTTGCATGGGTGTACCTTGCGCGATCAATTGACCCTGTGCCAGTACCCATACATGTTGGGCTAAATTCATGACCGCTTGCATTACATGCTCAATCATCAAAATAGTAATGCCACTGTCAACTAATCCTCTCACCACTGGCAACATATCTTGAATTTCATGTGGATTTAATCCTGCTAGGACTTCATCCAATAGCAACATCCTAGGTTGAGTAGCTAAGGCTCGCGCTAACTCTAAACGTTTGCGACCCGCTACAGTTAATTCGGACGCTGGCTTATCCAGTTGTATAAACAAGCCCACACGATTAGCAACAACTTCTGCGAGGTCTAGCGCATCTTCACGGCGTACGCACTTAAGGTGGGCACCAACGGCGATATTTTCACGAACCGTTTGAGAGGCAAAGGGCTGCACAATTTGAAAAGTTCGGGTTAGCCCAAGTTTGGTATTGAGGTGCGGCGCAGAGCCTGTGATATCAGTTCCATTAAAAAAAATTTGCCCAGAGTCAGGCGTCAAGAAACCGGACATCAATGCAAATAACGTGGTCTTTCCAGCCCCATTCGGACCTATCAAAGCAGTCAAGCTTCCAGCGGGCACATCCAAACTCACATTCTCAACAGCGCGTAATCCTCCAAATGCACGCGATACACCAACGACTTGCAATAAATTCATGCACTCTCCTTGCCTGAATTGGCACTCTTGAACAGGATTTTTAAAAAATTCGATGCGAATCCAACAATCCCTCTAGGCATGAACATAACAATTAAAACTAAAACAAAACCATAAACCACCATATTGATACCTGGCAATTGACCAAACATATTACGTGTGAGGTCTGCAAGAGCGTGCAGAGTCAAAGCTCCAACCACGGGCCCCCATAAACTCCCCATTCCGCCAACAATAGCTCCAACTAAAGCCTCCACTGAAGTATGCGGTCCAAAGGCAAGGGTTGGATCAATGTATTGAAATACCTGAACATAAAACGCTCCAGCCGAACCCATTAAAGCAGCAGATATAACGGTTGCCCAAAGTTTGACTGTAAAAGGATTTACACCAATCGCTCTTGCAGCGTCTTCGTTATCTCTTATTGCTTGAAGGTAAGAACCGAATCGAGAATGCCGCAACCATGCAGTGATGCACAAAGAAATAAAAACCAATGCTAAGACAAGCCAAATGTAGCCCGCCTTTGTTGTGAACTGCATGTTGGCAACAGACTCACTTAAAGGCAGCATCAGTCCCACGCCAGCACCTGTAAATGGGACAGACAAGGCAATGATTCGAAACACTTCAGCAAAAGCCAAAGTGACAAGAGCAAAGTATGAGCCCTTTAAACCATAGCGGAAAGACAAAATGCCCACAATCAATCCGACACAAGCACTTATACCCATAGAAGATATCAAGGCAAGCCAGGGATTCCATTCAAAATAAGTTTGCACCATCACTTGTAGATAAGCACCTGTACCAAAAAAAACTGCATGTCCAAATGAAAATTGACCACCGAAACCGCCAAGAATGTTCCATGCCTGCGCTAATAAACAGGCATACAAAGCCATCATCACAAAATTAAGTAAGACCCCTGAATCGGTCATGAAAGGAATACATCCAACCGAAAAGACAAAAACAATAATGGTCAAAATATCCTTCATGAGCGCGCACCAAAAAATCCTTGCGGACGAAAAAGAAGCACTCCAATGAAAATAATGAAAATTCCAACCTGCCCCAGTGACTCCCCTAAATACAGGCCGCCAATTGATTCGACAACACCAATTAGCAGTCCTCCAAGCAGTGCCCCCAAAAAACTTCCCATTCCACCTAAAACAACAACGGTGAAGGCGACCAATACAAAACCACTACCCACCATTGGATTTACATAATAGGCTGGCAACAAAAAACATGCGGCAGCCCCTAAGCAAGCAGATCCAATACCGAAACACATTGCATAGACGTGTTCCACGTCGATACCCATTAAGCGTGCACCATGCTTTTCTTTGGCTACTGCGCGAATGGCGCGACCAAGAAAAGTGAAATGTATAACTAACAACAAAGCGACAGAAACTACAAGTGCCCCCAAAAAAGCAACGACTTTTGGAAACGCAATCATGGCCGGACCAATACTTACTGTAGCTAATGTGTATGGAGTTTCAATGTTTCGCGTATCTGACTTGAAGAATAACAAAGCCAAGTTTTCAAGAATGATCGAGAGGCCTAATGTCACCAATAAAATATTTTCATCTTTGCCATGGCTGGCCCGATTGATGATGCCGCGTTGCAATAGGTACCCAAACATAAACATTACAGGTACAACAATGGGTAAGGCCCAATATGGGTCTATACCCAAACTATCTTTTAAGTAATAAACCCCATACAAAGACGCCATCAGTAATGCGCCATGAGCAAAGTTAATGATGTGCAAGACACCATAAATCAATGTCAAACCCAAAGCGATCAATGCATATATCGATCCTGTCGTAATGCCATTCAGTAGTGAGGCAAAAAGGATCGATAGATCAAACACTTCTAAACCCTTATGGGCTTATGCATTCAGTGGGAATATGGGCTCTGCTTCTCGGTAGTCGCGCGGAATAATAACTTTGATGTCACCCTTTACTACTTGGGTCATCAACGGCTGGGCTCCGATGTTTTGGCCGTTCACAAATTGCGTAGTGCCATAGGGCATGATGTGGTCTGAAAATGTGCTCTTATTCAAGGCATCGATGATCGCTGCGCGCTCTGTTGATTTAGCGCGATCAATTGCATCTGCCAATAAACGCATAGCTGTATAAGCCATGAATACCTCATAGCTGAAATACAAGTTTTTAGCTTCCACTCGCTTCTTTAGTTCTTGCGAACGCTTATCACGTGGATTGAACCAGTGGTTGCAGTCAATAATTCCATTAGCTGCATCAGGAAATTCTTTAACGAATTTATAACTTGACGCAGCACCGCCAAGAACCGAGTAGATTGCTTTCGGAGTTACTTTTTGTTGTTGCATAGTACGTACCAACAAAGCGTACTCGTTGTAATAATTAGCCGGAATAACAATATCAGGATTTATCTGCTTCATTCGCAGCACAATATTATTGAAGTCGCGCGTGGGATTTGCATGTTTGATAACTTCTTTTACGTCATATCCATAGCCAGGAAGTTCGCGAGACAATAAATTAGCAGTGCCTGTACCAAAGAGAGACTCCTCATGAATGATCATGACTGAACGCGCAGGTTTACCAGCGGCCGTATTGAGCACATGTAAATTTGAAACTGCAACTTCTGCACATTTTTTATAACCGGGACCAAATCGAAAAGTATTTTTCAAACCCCGTTCAACAATTTGATCCGCAACACCCACATCAACGATATGCGGCAAGTTATATTTCGCGGCAGCTTGTGTAGTAGCCAAACAAATAGCCGAAGCAAAAGCGCCAACTATGGCATGGACTCCGGCTTCATTCATCTTTTCAACTTCTGCAGCACCTGCTTGGGGTGTGGATTGCGCATCACCCAATAGTGCTTCTATTTTTGCACCGCCTAGCGACTTTAATCCACCTGACTTGTTGATATCCTCAATAGCCATCATGACGCCTTCACGGCACTGCTGACCTGAATATGCAAGGGCACCGGTTACAGGATGTAGAACACCAATTTTTACTGTCTTGGGTTGCGCACCTCCAACCAAAGGAAATGCTAAGGCAGATGCAGCAGCTGCCGAATGGCCAATAAATTGACGACGTGATTTCATGATTGTCTCCTTTAAAAAATGACTATCAGAATTATTTCAACATGTCAGGCGCAAACGTGCGGGGCATGAAAAGCGCAAGCTCAGGAAACACAATCACACCGCACAGCACCACCAACATGGGTATGAGCATGATCATCGTATCTTTTAGTGCAAATCTGAGCGGCACTTTTGCTACTGCGCATGAAATCATCAAGCACATTCCGTAGGGTGGCGTGATCAGTCCAAATGCCAAGGAGACAATGCCCACGATTGCAAAATGCACAGGATGCATACCTACGGATTCAGCCAGAGGTTGCAGGGTGGTGCCAACAATAATGATGGCCGGAATTGCATCCAAAAAACACCCTACGACCAAAAAAGCACCAGCAATCAGCATACCCACACCAATGACGCCTAAGCCCCACGCTTGCACGTTCGACAACAAAGCTTTCGGAATTTGGTAGTAGGCCAATAACCAGCCAAAAACAGAGGCGGTGCCCACACAAAACAAGGCTACAGCCGAGAGTCTGCCTGTATCTACAATTGCTCCCCATAGCTGAGAAGGCGTTAATTCGCGATAGAAAAACAGCGAGAGCACAGCTGCATAAATCACAGCAACAGCTGCTGATTCTGTAGCGGTAAACCAACCCAACAAAATACCACCCACAATAATTACTGGCGTCATAAGCGCAGGTATGGAAATAGCGGCTGAATCAACGACTTCCGAGAACTTGGCTTTGGGATAAACAGGGTAATTAAATTTCTTTGAATAAGCATGAACGGTCAGCATTTGCGCGCCACCAATTAACAAGCCAGGAACAATTCCTGCCAAATACATGGCACCTATGGATGTTGATATCACACCGCCCCACACCACCATCAAAATAGAGGGCGGAATAATGACCGCCAAAACTGCAGAAACAGCAGTTATAGCTATGGAAAAAGACAGGCCATAGCCCTCTTTCACTTGCGCTTCAATAAACAATTTACTTTGGCTTGCAGCGTCAGCAGTGGATGAACCCGAGATTCCCGCAAAGAAAACGGAGAGTAAAACGTTTATTTGTGCGAGCCCCCCAGGAAAGTGTCCTACCAAAGCACGCGAGAGCCGCATCAAACGGTCGGTAATTCCTCCGACGTTCATCAAGTTTGCAGTCAATAAAAAGAAGGGCACCGCTAACAAAATGAAAGAGTTGTAAGACTTGAACATCTCATTGAATAACACCATCGGAGACAAACGGGGTTCAATGATTAGCACTGGCAATGCAGATAAGCCTAGAGCAAACGCAACTGGAACGCGCAAAATCAATAAGACAAAGAAACTACCAAATAACACCCACGCGGCCATGCCCGGCGACAAAACTGCAGAACTCATAAATACTTTCTAATTTTTTAAGAAATTTCGGATAGGTGCTTGAGATCACGCAGGGTGCTCTCTACCAAAAAAGCAATCCAAAAGAAACCAGCCAGTGGCCACGCAATAAATATCCACCACATTGGCATATCGGCTAATTCAGAGGTTTGATTCCAACCAAATTGGGTGAATTCAATACCCCAATACAAAACCACACCTGCAAACATAACAATGAGAAAGTTACTCACCATTTTGAGCTTGATAGATGCTTGGGGAGACAAATTAGGCCAAACGTCAAGGTCGAAATGCAAACCCTCTCGTACACCTACAGTCGCACCTATCATGACCATCCAGATAAACATAAACCTGCTCATCTCCTCTGTCCACATATAGCGAGGAATCAACTCGGTAAAACGTGAAAAAATTTGCATACTGACGGGCACTAAAAGCAATATCACTGTGCACGCCAGTATCCAGATCAAGAACCGGCTTACGTTATCTAGTATTTTTTGCATAGGTTACTTGAGTGCGTTGATCTTGTTGAAGATAGCCTCAGCACCCACTTCCTTCGCATAAGCTGCCATCACAGGTTCAACCAGCTTTTGCATTTGTGCACGCTCTGTAAACGTAACCATTTTCAATTTACCCTCTTTGGCATATTTATCCAATTTGGCTTGGTCTTCTGAAGATTCGATTTGACGACCATAAGCACCCGCTTCCTTGCCAGCTTTGACAATGGCGTCTTGCAAGTCTTTGGGTAATTTGTTCAATGTCTTTACAGAAAAGCACAAGGGGCGAATCGTGATGGCATGACGCGTCATCAAAATATTGGGGCCTACTTCGTAAAATTTCATCGCCTCTACGCCAGCAGCTTCGTTTTCACCAGCATTGATCACGTTGTTTTGGATTGCGTTGTACACCTCGTTGTAGGCAATCACAGTAGGGGCCATGCCAATCGCATTGAAAGTTCTGCTCCAGATCGGTGCGCCTTGAACACGTACTTTGAGGTTCTTGAGTTCCGCTAAATTGGTAGCTGACTTATTTGAAAAGATATTACGTACTCCACCACCTGCGTAACCTATCAACATCACCTCCGCTTTTTGAGCAACTTCGTCTGCAATAGGTTTGAGCAAATCTTGGTCTAACACTTTGTTCCAGTGTGCAAGATCAGAGAATAAAAACGGGGCATCAATAAAAGGTGCGGCCTTCGAAAAAGTCGACATATGGGCTGGCGAAACAATTGCAAAATCGACTGCCTTGCCTTGGTTCATGTAAGCAAAGTAATCTTTCTCTAAGCCTAGTTCGCTGTTTTTATGAATGACAAAATTAACTGGCTTGCCATAGTACTTTTTGACTAATTCTTCAAAGCGGACCATAGCCTTTGTAAATGCATGGTCATCGCCAAACTGCGAGGCGCCATGCAGAGTGACAACTTGTTGTGCAAAGGCTGCTCCAGAGATACTCAAAACAACCAGAACCTTGCATAGCGATTTCAATAATTTCATCGTCTTCCCCTTGTAAAGATTTGTTACCAATGACAAGCATAAGCGCAAGGCGTCTCTTCTCGCACTAGGGTTTTTATGGTGATAAATCACTTATTTACCACCCGAAAACACGGATTTCGCATCGTTTACATTTAAACCACTACGACTACGTCTAGTTTTAAAAAGGAACTCAGATGCTGGCTTTCATATTGCAAAGACTCATACAAGCCATCTTAGTAATGGTTTGTGTTGGCTTTGTTGCTTTTTTACTTTTTCGATATGTAGGCGATCCAGTCTTGTTTATGTTGGGACAAGATGCAACTGCAGAGCAAATTGTTGCTTTAAGAAAGGATCTTGGACTAGACCAAACTTTTATTATCCAGTTTTGGAATTTTCTGACCAACGCGACTCGAGGGGAGTTTGGAATTAGCTTGAGGCAAGGGGCTAAGGTTTCTCATTTAATTGCTGAGCGATTACCTGCAACCATTGAGTTAGCCTTTGTTGCCGCAAGTTTAGCCCTCTTAGCTGGAATTCCCATGGGCGTATATGCAGCACTCAATCGAAATACATGGCTGAGTCAATTACTCATGACCCTCTCATTGCTTGGCGTATCTTTGCCCACTTTTTTAATTGGCATATTGCTGATTCTTTTCTTTTCAGTTTTGCTTGGATGGTTTCCAAGTTTTGGACGTGGCGAAGTGACCCGTATAGGGTGGTGGAGCACTGGACTACTCAGCGCTCAGGGTTGGCACCACATTGCTCTTCCAGCGTTGACGTTAGCTATTTTTCAATTGACCTTAATCATGCGGCTAGTAAGAGCAGAAATGTTGGAAGTCTTACGAACTGACTATATTAAATTTGCCCGTGCGCGGGGGCTATCAAATAATGTTATCCACTTCAGCCATGCACTCAAAAATACACTGATTCCGGTAATTACTATTACAGGCCTCCAACTTGGCGGATTAATTGCCTTTGCAATCATTACAGAGACAGTGTTTCAATGGCCTGGTATGGGTTTGTTATTCATACAGGCCGTTACATTTGCGGATGTGCCAGTCATGGCTGCTTATTTGTGCTGCATTGCTTTTATATTTGTTGCGATCAATTTGATTGTAGATTTACTGTATTTTGTAATTGATCCTAGGCTACGTGTCACTAAGATTGGAAATCTTTAATCATGTTGCAAACTATTCATCGATGGCTTCGCAGTGACATCGGTTTTAGCTTTAGATCATCTAAAACCGCGATGGCTGCTGCTTTATTCGCCATCATTTTTATATTTTGTTCACTATTTGCGCAATCGATAGCTCCTACCAATCCTTTTGACCCAGCAAGCTTAGATTTAATGGATGCCCGTTTACCGCCTGCCTGGATAAATGAGGGGCGAATGCAATATTTATTGGGAACAGATGACCAAGGTCGTGATATTTTGTCTGCCTTAATATATGGTGCACGCATTTCGTTAGTAGTTGGTTTGGCCTCTGTTGGACTATCTATGTGCTTGGGTGTTAGTCTGGGTCTAATTGCAGGTTACAGGGGGGGCTGGCTCGACACACTTCTTATGCGAATATGCGATGTAATGCTTTCATTTCCTGCAATTTTGGTGGCACTTCTTATTGCAGGTGTAGGTCGTGCATTGCTACCTCAAGCCAACGAATCATTGGCTTTTGGTGTTTTGATTTTCTCTATTTCATTGACTGGCTGGGTGCAGTATGCAAGAACAGTTCGCGGCACAACACTAATTGAAAGAAATAAAGAATATGTACAAGCTGCGCGCGTTACAGGTGTTTCTCCATTAAGAATTATGGTTAGCCATGTATTGCCAAATGTGATGGGGCCGGTCTTGGTCTTGGCTACCATCCAAGTGGCTACTGCCATCATTACTGAAGCTACTTTGTCGTTCTTGGGCGTAGGAGTACCACCCACTTCGCCTTCACTGGGAACATTGATTCGTATTGGAAATGATTTTTTATTTTCTGGCGAGTGGTGGATCACAATCTTTCCGGGAATAACATTGGTTCTTATTGCCTTATCGGTTAATTTGTTGGGTGATTGGTTACGCGATGCATTAAATCCTCGTTTGCACTGATATCACCTCCGATAACAACTAGCAATTACTGATAAATGAATTTACTAGATGTCAAAAATTTAGTTGTGGAATTTCCCAATCGAAACGGAATAATTCGTGCGCTCGACGGTATTTCCTTCTCAATAGCACCTGGAGAAATTTTGGGCGTTGTTGGAGAGTCTGGTGCTGGAAAATCCCTCACAGGCGCATCAATAATTGGCCTATTAGAGCCACCTGGGCGCATAACCCATGGAGAGATCATTCTTCAAGGGCGACAAATCGATAATCTACCTAATGCCCAAATGCGTCATATTCGCGGTCGCAAGATTGGAGCTATTTTTCAAGACCCCTTGACATCTCTTAATCCTCTCTACTCTATCGGCAAGCAAATAACTGAAACTATTCAAGCCCATTTGCCCATATCTAATGATGAGGCTCGCGAACGAGCAATCGCTCTGTTGCAAGATACTGGCATTGCTGCTGCATCTGAACGAATAGATCATTATCCGCACCAGTTTTCTGGAGGAATGCGACAAAGGGTGGTGATTGCGCTTGCGCTAGCAGCAGAGCCACAACTTATTGTTGCCGATGAACCAACTACCGCGTTAGATGTATCAATTCAAGCTCAAATTATTAATTTGCTTAAAACTGTTTGTAAAAAATACAATGCTGCTGTGATGTTGATCACCCATGATATGGGTGTAATTGCTGAGACATGTGATCGTGTGGCGGTTATGTACGCAGGGCGTATCGTTGAGATAGGGCCGGTCAATCAAGTAATACATCAACCACAACACCCCTACACTGCAGGTCTGATGGCTTCGATTCCTGATATTGAAACCGACCGACCGCGACTCAATCAAATAGATGGTTCCATGCCGCGTTTAAATTCCATACCTATTGGCTGTGCATTTAATCCCAGATGCCCTGCGGCAATATCAAAATGTCAACAATTAAAGCCTGAACTAAAAGAAGTTAAAAATTTCTCTGAAACTAAATCAGCTTGCTGGCTCCAAGAAGATCAGTCTGGAGTCTGTCTATGAATCAGTCTATGCTACCCAATACTTCTCCTAGTGGAGCTTTAGTAGTAACTAATGATTTAGCTAAAACTTTTGATGTGTCCTCCCCATGGCTCACCCGATTTTTGGAACAAAGACCCAGACAAATACTTAAAGCAGTGGATGGAATTAGCTTTCAAATTGAAAAAGGGACAACCTTGGCCTTGGTGGGTGAATCAGGTTGCGGTAAAAGCACAGTTGCGAAATTACTTGTTGGTTTATATGAGCCAACACGTGGGAAATTTAGCTTTGATGGGCAGGATGCATATTCAGAATTTAAATCTAAAAATGCCAAGGCTATCCGTCGCCGCATACAGATGATTTTTCAGGATCCCTATGCAAGCTTAAATCCCCGCTGGAGAGTTGAAGCAATAGTTGGCGAACCCTTGCGTGAGCACAAACTTTTTCGAGATGATGCAGAGCTTAAATTTAAAGTTACAGGGCTATTGGAATCAGTTGGACTCTCAGATCAAGATATGTTTAAGTATCCGCACCAATTCTCAGGTGGGCAAAGACAGCGCATATCGATTGCCCGAGCTTTAGCTACATCACCTGAATTTCTAGTTTGCGATGAACCAACTTCTGCTTTAGATGTTAGCGTTCAAGCCCAAGTTTTGAACATCATGAAGGAACTACAGCGACAGCGTGGCCTTACCTACCTTTTCATCTCTCATAATTTAGCAGTCGTGCGCCATGTAAGCGATAAGGTTGGCGTTATGTACTTGGGGCAAATGGTGGAGTTAGCTGACAAAAATGCCTTATTTAGTAACCCACAGCACCCATACACTCGAATGCTACTAGATGCAATTCCAAAGTTAAAGGATACAGGACGAGCACGAACTCCCGTCCAAGGTGAGATACCGAATCCAATTACTCCCCCCTCAGGTTGCAGTTTTCATCCACGCTGTCCCTTGGCTAACAAAAGATGCGAGACAGAGAGGCCTTACCTACAGAATTTTAAAAATGTTTTAGTCGCATGCCATGCCGTAGAGGAAGGCCGCTAGTAATTACTTCACAGTGACGTAATACATTTTTGGTGCATCATTAGAATTATGAGACATGGTAACGTTTTGCTTCATCGCCCATGGTCGCATTTGGTGGTGTAAGGGAATATAAAAAACTTCATCGCGTGTTAAAGCCAAAGCTTCGTTAATGATCTTGTTGCGTTTTGTTTTATCAACCTCAGCCTTCATTGCCTCAATCAATGCATCAGCTTTTGGATTACTAGTTTTAGAAAAGTTAAAGCTGCCATCTGCACCTTGGGTCCGTGTCATGACTAGTGATTGAAGGGTGTACTGGGCGTCATAGTTAGCAACGCCCCAGCCCAGCATATAAACGCTGGAATCGAAATTTTGTATCTTTGCTATGAAAGGTCCGAAATTCATAGCATTGAGCTTTGCTTTAATACCAGCCTTTGCCCACATATTGACAACTGCTTGGCATACTTCTTCATCATTTACGTAACGGTTATTTGGGCAGTCAAGTGTAAATTCGACGCCATTGGGATAACCAGCATCAGATAGTAGTTTTTTTGCTCCTTCGATATCAGCTGGCATAACCTTATCTAAATCTGATGAGTAACCGTTTACCCCAGGCGCAACCAAGAGGGCTGCAGGTAAAGATAAATCGCGCATGATACTTTTTTGAATAGCAACTCGGTCAATTGACATGCTTAGGGCTTTTCTTACCCGTACGTCTTTGAAAATATTTTTCCCAGGCTGTCCATATTTCAACTCTTCACTACCTTGATCCATAGCTAAAAAAATGGTGCGAACTTCAGGTCCATCTAGTACCTTTAGTGATTGTGTATTACGAAGGCGTGCAACATCCTGGGTTGGCAGATCAGTAACTGCATCAACGTTTCCCGATAACAAGGCGGCAATGCGGGTCGGATCTGATTTAATAGGTGTGTAAATGATGTCTGTTACGTTACCCTCTAATTTGCGCCACCAATTTTTATTGGCTGTAAGCACTACCTTTTGGTCTGGTTGCCACTCTTTGATGATATAGGGTCCCGTACCATTTGTTCTAGTAGAGGCGAATGTAATCTCTTTGGCTTTGTAATCTTGGATTTTGGGAGAGTTATTTTCAATGCACCAAGCCTTACTCATAATGAGAAAAGTTGTGAAATTATTTAGCATGGTGGGGTTGGGCTTCTCCGATATCACATCAACAGTATGACTATCGATTTTTTTAATTTCTTTTACGCCACTGACATAAATTTGCATTGTCCCTTGTGGTTGTCTAATACGGTCAAATGAAAACAAAACATCATCCGCAGTAAAAGGTTTGCCGTCATGGAACTTCACATTTTTCCGCAAATTAAATCTTACGGTAGTTGCATTTATATTCTTCCAACTAGTTGCTAGGGCTGGTTCTATTTGATAGTTTTTATCAAAACGAACCAAGGGCTCGTAGGCGTGGCCAACAATATTATTGGTAGTAGCATGATTTTGAGCATGTGGGTCTAAAGTCAAAATATCATTTTGAGCAGCCCATTTAAGTTGTGCAGCAAAAGAACTAACGTTTATTGTGGCGGTCAAACACAATAAAGTCGCTAAAGAAAGCAGATGAAAATTTTTAATGATGCTTGATTTCATAATATTTCCTTATTAACTTGAATAAATTTTCGCACTATAAACATAGAAAGTTTTCTGCAACTGTTTCTATTGTGAACTTCAATAACCGACAACCGAATAGGTAGTAATGCTGATTCTTGATATGAGCACTAAACTTGGCCTGAAATATTTGAAGAGGGTTAATGTTTTTACCTAGGGTTTTCATCAGGAGCATGGTTACAGCTTGCTGTTTGCTGGTTAGCATAGGTTTCTCAAAACTTTTTTTTAATTTATGACTGCCTCATTTGTAACCATCAATGGATTTTCAACAGCGTACCGATTTGATGGTCCAGATACGGGCCGTGTAGTTGTACTCAGCAACAGCCTCATGTCCAACTACGACATGTGGGACTGGACCGTACCTGCTCTATCTGATCGTTACCGCGTATTGCGCTACGACACCCGCGGCCACGGTCGATCCAGCACTCCTGCTGGACCCTACAGCGTTGATCTCTTAGCCCAAGACTTATCGGCTCTACTGGACGCCCTAAAAATTTCCAAAGCACACATCGTTGGACTTTCCATGGGCGGCATGATTGCCCAACAAATGGGTGCTAAATTTCCGCATCAAGTTCTCTCATTAGGCCTATGCGATACGGCCAGTGAAATGCCACCAAGAAACATGTGGGCCGAGCGGATTGAAATTGCTACCGAACAAGGAATTTCTGGCCTTGTTGACGGCACCATCAAACGCTGGTTTACTCCTGAATTCATTGCCAGAGCGCCTGAAGATATTGAAAAAGTACGCAAATTCATCTTAGGAACAAAAGCCGAGGGCTATATTGCTTGTGCCAGCGGAATTCGAGACATGGCACAAACCACTATGTTGCTAAAAATTCATGCTCCCACTTTGGTAATGACAGGACGGCAAGACCCCGCTTGTACTGTGGAGCAATCCATTGTTTTAAATCGAATGATTGAAGGCTCGCAAATGGTTGTCTTAGAAAATGCAGCGCATCTATCCAATATTGAGCAACCGCATGCCTTTAACCAACACTTAAGAAAATTTATCGACAGCGTTGACGATCAGCTTTGAAATTCGTCTATTAACTGAAAGTTTTTATCTTGATCTCAAAATTCAAGATAGCCTTATTGCTAACTTCAACCCTATGTGTTTAATGTGCCTCCCATTGAAATTGACGGCCAAAACCACCTAACTACTTACCCTGCCCGATAGACCAGACCATAGGGCTTTTTTGTAAATAGTTGCGCACCACGTCAGAGGCTTGTTTTGCGGTTACTTGTTCTATAGCTTCATCTAGTCTTTGTCTCGCTAAAAAATCATAGCCATCGTACAAAGCATCCGCTAAGGTTGAAGCAAAGTTACTCTCTTTGCCTAAGTAAGACTTTCTTCGCTCCAGCCATGTTTTTTTAGCACGCGCGATGTCTGCTGCCGTAAAGCCCCTGTCAAATACATCTTGTAATACCTGCTTGAGTTTTTCCATCGCTCTATCCGCTTGGCTACTTGCAGAGGTTGCATGTAATTGAACAGTGGTGCGTTCGTCGAGCATGGAGGCACTGATTTGCATTCCAGTTGAATAGGCTAAGCCGTCCTTCTCGCGTAGCTCTCTCCAAATTAAGCTGCTCGCATTTCCACCCAAAACCTCTACGGCAAGTTGTAATGCAGGGTAATCAACGGACTTGCGGCTTAAAGCCAATACTGCAACACCCATCACCTTAGCGTTGGTTGTATCGGGCTTGACTATTCGTATAAATGATGTGTCGACTTGAGAAGGGGCCGCAGGTTCAGAAATACGTTCATAGCCCGCTTCTGGACCTTTAGTCAAACCTAGCTTTGCCCAAAGATTTCGAACATCTTGCTCTTGCAAATTACCAACTATGCCAATTCTTGCTTGCGACAACTTGGTAAATTCCCCGGCACAACGCTGAACATCCTCCAACGACAATTTTTTGATATTGTCGATTTGCTCTTCAAAAACTTGGGGCTTACTCCAATGGCCCTCAGGAAAGTTATCAAACCTGATGCGCGTAGCGTTATCTGCCAATGCAACAGGATTTTTAAGCTGTGCATCCATAGAGGCCAGCAGGCCCAGTTTGTAGCTGTCAAACTCCTTCAAAGGCAAGGATGGTTCGCGCCATACTGAAAATAATATTTCTAGCGTCTTCTCTAAATTTTTTCTTGGAACTTCTAATGAGATACCTGAGAGACGTAGGTTCCAAGTAGCCTTGAGTTCTTCCATTTGACGGCTTAACGCATCGCGATTAAATCCCCCGCCACCAAAGCCCATTAAATAACTGGCTGCAGTACAGGCGTATTTTCTGTTGCGCAAAGATTGTGGGGTTCCGTAATCGTTTTGTATCACCATCCACACTTTGTCACCCTGCGTTTGACGCGTGATCAAACTTGCTCTGAATTGATGGCTACCAAGATCAAAAGTTTTTGTGGAATTCGACAACTCCAATAAAGATTTGGGCGCTGGATCAGCAACAGAAAAAATACTTCCCCACGATTTGCCTTCCACTCTGCTTGCTGCGGATGCAGGTTGCGCGATAAGTAATGGCGGTGTGCTTTCTAAATGCCGCAGTAAAACGTCTCCTCGGTTCGTAGCTACGAGCCACTTCTTTAGCGCTGCATTTGCCTCCTCAAGACTTAAAGACTGCACTACATCGCGCACCCAAAACATCAGCCTCCAGTCACCCGCTACTTCATAACGTGAAACTATGGATGCAATCGATTCATGGGTATCCAATGCCCGTTCAATTTGGTTTAGCTCCGATTGGCGTGCGCGCTCTAATTGCGCCTGCGTTACGCCATTGCGGGCTGCGTCTTGAATATGTTGGATTAAATGCTTAGAGATCAACTCAGCATCGGCATCTTGCCCCGCTTTGGCAATTGCTACAAAACGACTGTAATCAGCATCAGCAGACGTATAGCAATATGCAGAGACTGCAACTGCGCGGTTAGTTACTAAATCTTTTCGCAAACTACCCCAGTCAGCATCGCAAATAGCCGTTGCAGCCAGATCAAGTGCATGCGCGTCACGATCGGTTACGCCCGGTAATTTCCAAGAACTTGCAGCTATGGTTGTCCCTACCGAGGCGAATAGCTCACTGCGTTGCGTCAATGCTTGCGGGCTGTCGAATGTCCAATTGATTTGTTTGCTAGTGGATGGATTCTTTGCAACTGAGAATAATTGGCTGGCAAGCGCTAAAACCCGTTGGAAGTCAAAATTCCCAGACACTATGAGCGCCGCATTGTCGGGTCGATAGTGTTTGTAATGAAAAGCACGTAACGCCTCATAGCTGGTATTTTCAATGTCTGTCCGTGCGCCAATCGTTGAGCGAGAGTAGCCATGCCAAATAAAACTATTGCGTCCAAGAGCGTCAAATACCAAACGTGATGGGTTACGTTCAGAGTTTTCAAGTTCATTACGAACAACCGTCATTTCGCTATCCAAGTCCGCTTTGCTAAATTTAGACCGAATAAAGCGATCCGCCTCGAGGCGAATCACCTCGTCTAATTTTTCAGGATCAGAGGAAATCGTTTCAAAATAATTAGTTCTATCAGCTGTGGTTGTACCGTTCCAATTCGCACCCATGGCGGTTAAATCATCTTTTATATTTTTTCGATTGCCTGCGCCTTTAAAGAGCATGTGCTCGAGCAAATGGGCCATGCCCGTCTCGCCATATCCCTCTAGCTTGCTACCGGTCTTGACAAGTAATTCCACACGCACATTACTTGCCGTGGGAAAAGGAATCAAGATAAGTTTGAATCCGTTTGACAGCGTGAAACTAGATATCCCGCCTGCAGTATGTTGCGTTACTTGACTCGCAGGCTTTGGGGCTTGGGCAAAGGCATTGACGCAGCACAATTGCAAAAAAACAATCGCGATGAAAAATCTGTGGATGAATAGTTGCATAATTAGTTTTACCGCCTAAAGACAATAGCAGTTTCTGATACTAACTGCCCCATGCTGCCATGACAATTCAAACGCAAGATAACCCTGTTTACCTAACTGCAGCCTTCTACCAATTTGTAGATTTTCCAAATTATGCAGAACGTAGGCCCGCCTTATTAGCTTTTTGCGAGGCGCATAACGTGAAGGGATCGATTCTTTTAGCCAATGAAGGAATCAACGGCACCATTGCAGGTGCAGTCCCTGATGTTCATGCTGTTTTGAATTATTTACGCCAAGACGCTCGCTTTGCCAACCTGGAACACAAAGAGTCGCTAGCCAATAAACCTCCTTTTCACCGAATGAAGGTGCGATTAAAGAAAGAAATCGTGACCATGGGTGTTGAGGGCATCAGCCCTACCCGCATGGCTGGCACCTATGTTCGGCCGCAAGATTGGAATGCATTGATATCTGATCCTGATGTTGTTGTCATTGATACACGCAACCACTACGAAGTAGCTATTGGAACTTTCAAGGGTGCTGTCGACCCGCAAATTCAAAGCTTTTCTCAGTTGCCTGAATGGATCAAGACTGCTAAATCGCTTCAAGAGCGCCATGGTAAAAAACCACGCGTAGCGATGTTCTGTACTGGTGGCATTCGGTGTGAAAAATCCACTGCCCTCATGCGTTCACACGGTTTTGAAGATGTCTACCACTTGCAGGGCGGTATCTTGAAATACCTTGAAACTATTCCTGAAGATAAAAGCTTATGGGAAGGTGAATGCTTTGTATTTGATGAGCGTGTTTCGGTTCAACACGGGCTTCAACAAGGCAACCAAGAACTCTGTCGTTGTTGCCGTGAACCATTACCAGTTGGTGCTAAATCTTCTCCTTTTTTTGAACTAGGCGTTAGCTGTCCACGTTGTCACGACCACACTACGGAGGTTCAAAAAAATAGCGCACGTGAAAGACAAAAACAGTGGGAGATTGCTAAATCGCGGCAAAGTGATCACATCGGCATCGCGCAAAGACAAGGAAAGATGAAAGCATTACTGCCGCAAGATGCACCGATTCTTTATTCATTCAGGCGTTGCCCCTACGCTATGCGCGCGCGCCTAGCTCTGTTGGTCAGCGGCGTACGCTGTGAAATGCGCGAGATTACCCTCGCCCATAAACCCGATCAGATGTTGCAAGCATCCCCAAAAGGTACGGTACCTGTATTGGTGCTGAAGGACCGCGTACTCGATGAAAGCTTGGACATCATGCATTGGGCTTTGCATCAAAATGATCCCCAAGGCTGGTCCACTGCAGGTCTAGCCATTGATCAAGAGGCGCATGCATGGGTTCAAACTATCGACGATGAATTTAAACCCTGCCTAGACCGTTATAAATACCCAGATCGTTACCAATTACGTCATGGCTTAGACGACCGAGAAAAAGGCTCTTTTTACTTGGATCAACTTAATTCAAAACTCCTGCAAACGCATTTTCTAATGGGAGAAAAGTGGTGTTGGGCGGATGCAGCTATTGCCCCATTCGTAAGGCAGTTTGCGCGAACAGATAGAACTTGGTTTGATGCGCAACCGTGGACAGCACTTCATAATTGGTTAACCCAATTTGAAAATTCCAGTGATTTCGGTATGGTGATGCAGCGCTACAAAATTTGGTTTGAAGGCGCTAAACCGATCGCCTTTCCCGTTAAGTAAGACACTTAACAAGCCAAGCTTAGATTCGTCTCTACATGCTCAATTCTTGCTTTGTTCGTCATGATAGGTTTGACCAATATTTTGTAACTATCTATATCAAAATCAAATGGGGTCGCCGTTATATAAGTAGGCCTTTGATTATTTTTAGAGCATTGCGTCCCCAGATAGCACCAGTTGTAAATACGATGCTTTTGTATCCATCCTCGCTGTTCTTCGACCACATCCACTGCACCCTTAAAAGGCCACACCTCTAATTGCATATCGGTTAGTGCATGACTTAGTCGACTATCGTGTGTCGCCCTATCCTCTTTACCAACACAAACGCCTAAGCAAGTTTTAATTTGTAGCCCAAAACAACCGCGCTTTGTAGTTTTTTCCAAACCTAGCGTTGACAGGCAAAGCATGTGTTGCTGCGCAAGTTTTTGAAGATATTGGTTCGCAGAGTGGGCAGAACCAAATAAACCATAGAGACCCAAAGTGGTCGCAAAATCAAATGACTTGCTAGTCACTATAGTAGGGACCAATCCCCTTTCAGTCGTGTCTAGGCGTATTGCGCATAAAGCTCTTATTCGCCTTAACCTTTGGTTAAAGATAGGTGATTTTTCTTTGATCAACCGTGACTCGAGGAGTAAGGCGCCTATCTCGCCAGCTGTTTCTATATAGTCGATTGTGCGCGTCTGAGCGATCATATTTGCCTCATCTGGCGCTCTGAGGTGGCTCATCACACGCGCACGGATGTCAATGCTTTTTCCTATGTACAAGGGCAGTACACCCTCCCCATAAAAAAAATACACACCAATCGCCCTTGGCAAGTTGGCGATATTTTCTGATGAAATCTTATGCTGCAAACTCTCAGAATTAGCAAGTGCCATCAATAGCCTGTTCATCCATGACAGGTGCTTTTAGAGCATGCATAGAGTTATTTGGTGAATTCACCACCATCCACAATCACATTCTCAACAATACCCGCCCCATTTCTACGATGCGTAGCTGCTGCTTTGTATTCTGGGGATTCAAAGCAATTGACGGCAGATTCAAAAGTTGGAAACTCCAGAACTACGAATCGTTTGAATACCTCAGGACCTTCCATGATCTGATACTTGCCGCCTCGCGCTAGAACTTTTGCGCCATATTGGGCGATGATGCCAGGAACCTGGTCCGTGTAATTTTTATAACTAACTGGGTCATTGATAACGCAACGTGAAATCCAATAGGCCGGCATGATTTACTCCATTTCTTTAAGCCACTGAACTGTAAGCCAAATTGATATTCACACCAATAAAGGATTCATATACTTGCCTCACATGTCGATGCATTACATTTTGAACTTATGACACCTTGGCCCGCAGCAAAAGTCGGTGACGCCGCCACCGCCATAGATACCCCTGCCCTTATCCTCGATTTGGACGCCTTCGAACGCAATATTGCATTGATGGCCAACACACTAAAGGCAAAGGGCATCCGGTTGCGTGCACATGCCAAAAGTCATAAGTGCCCAGAGATTGCAAAAATCCAAATTGCCCACGGTGCTGTTGGCATTTGCTGCCAAAAAGTCAGCGAAGCAGCCGTATTTGTTGCTGCAGGAATCCAAGATGTTTTGGTCACCAACCAAATCATTTCCCCGTTAAAAGCAAAAAAGCTCTTTGCCTTAGCCCGTACTGCCACCATTGGAATTTTGGTGGATGCCCCTCAACAAGTAGAGGTCTTGCGTGCTGAAGCATTACTCACAGGATGTGCAATGGATGTCTATGTCGAGGTGAATGTCGGAAGCAATCGTTGCGGCGTTTCTCCCCAGGACGCTGTAACTTTGTCAAACCTTGTTACGCAGTCAGCTCCATTACGATTTGCAGGCTTACATTGCTACCACGGCGCAGCCCAACACCTACGAAACCCCGCAGAACGTAAAACTGCGATTGAGCAAGCCAGTAAGCTTGCCAATGAAGTGCGCAATGCATTACAAGCCCAAGGCATTTTTTGTCAGCGAATTTCAGGAGCAGGCACTGGCACTTTTCTACACGAGTGCGACTCGGGAATTTTTGATGAGGTTCAAGCTGGCTCTTACATCTTCATGGACCGCGATTACGGTGAAAACGAAGCCGGCCCCAACGATCTACGTTTTGAAAATGCCCTATTTATTCAAACCAGCGTAATGAGTTTTCCCCAGTCAAACAGGGCTGTAGTAGATGCAGGCTTGAAAGCATTTAGTGTTGACAGTGGCATGCCAGCAGTTTGGCAACGACCCGACCTCCAACTCACCAAGGCTTCAGATGAACACGGTGTTATTGAAGTAAGCAATCCAGAGCGCATCCACTTAGGCGACTATTTAACCTTGATTCCCGGCCATTGCGATCCAACCGTGAACCTATACGATGAATTGGTCTGTATTCGCAACAACCGCGTTGAGGCCATTTGGCCCATTAGCGCAAGAGGAGCCTTGCTCTAACTCACCACACCGATATTCCAAGGTACGAACTCGTGGTCACCAAGGCCTAACTCTTCGCTCTTAGAGGGTTTGCCGGAAGCTACGTCACGTATCAAATCAAAAATGCCCTGCGCAACTTCTGGCATGGTGGCAGTGCCGTCGAGCAATACACCGCAATTGAAATCCATATCTTCAGTCAAACGGTTATACATGGGTGTGTTGGTGGCAAGTTTGATAGAAGGAACTGGCTTAGCACCAAACATAGAGCCTCGACCTGTTGTAAACAAAATCATATTCGCACCACCTGCAATCTGACCAGTTGCCGAGCAGGGGTCAAATCCTGGTGTATCCATAAATACGAATCCTTTTGCGTTAACCGGCTCTGCGTAGCGGTAAACCTCCATCAAACCTGTAGTTCCCCCCTTCATGGAGGAGCCTAGCGATTTTTCAAAGATATTGGCCAAGCCGCCCATTTGGTTACCTGGGCTTACCGCACCATTGATTTGGACGTCACGACCTGGTGAATACTCTTCTTTCCACCAACGAATACGTTCTATAAGTTTCTCGCCCACCGCCTTGCTCCGCGCGCGCCGCGTTAGGGTGTGTTCTACGCCATAAATTTCAGGTGTTTCCGACAAAATAGCCGTACCTCCATTGCGCACCAATATATCCATTGCAGCACCTAACGCAGGATTGGCTGTGATGGAGGAAAACCCATCTGAGCCGCCGCATTGCAAACCAATTTTCAAATGACTCACAGGAACTCTAGAGCGACGTGCCTCATTCGCTTCAGGCAACATCGCCTCTACCGCGGCTACCGCAGCCTCAACGGTCTTACGCGTTCCGCCCTCTTCTTGCATCACAAAGGTATACAACTTAGGGCCTTGGCTCAATCCCTCTTGTTCCATCAAACCCTGCATTTGATTACGCTCACAACCGAGCCCAATGATCAACACAGCGGCAAAGTTAGGGTTGCGGGCAAAACCACCGATCGTGCGGCGCAACAACTGCATGGGCTCACCACTCATCTCCATACCGCAACCTAGACCGTGGCTAAGCCCCACGACGCCATCTATATGCGCAAAGTTAGCCAATCGGTCTCCCTTGAAAGCTTCAGCAACCTTGTGAACCACGGTTGCAGAGCAATTTACCGTTGACAAGATACCAATGAAGTTTCGCGTTCCTACATCTCCATTGGCGCGCACATACCCTTCAAAAGTAGCTTGTTCATGTGCGGGAAGAATTTCGGTAGGTACGTAGTCTTTTCCGTAGGCGTAGTCGCGGTCAAACTCTCTAAATGTCACGTTGTGTGAATGCACATAGGTACCCGCGGAAATATTGGCTGCAGCAAAACCGATACACACGTTGTACTTGAGAATGGGTTCGCCCGATTGGATATCGCGAGCTGCTATCTTGTGCCCAGAGGGTACTTGGCTTCGACTAGTAATACCCTCGGATGGAATTTCCATGCCAATAGCCACATCAGTTCGTGCAACTACTACGTTGTCGTTGGGGTGTAACCGGATCACAGGTCCCGTTATTTTTTTTACATTCAAATCAATCATGCCCATACATCGTTCCTACAAGTTATTTCATCTTTAAAACATCAAAAGCAGCCTTGAGCCTTTGGTCGTAATTTTCTCTTACCTTGGTTGCTTGTTCGCGAGACCATTCAGAAAAACCTGCTCCCGCTTTCATTCCAGTTTTACCCTCTGCAATTTTGTCTGCCACACAGCGAGCAAGTTGATGGGTATTGGAGAGACTTGGATAAATTTCTTCGGATGCACGCGCCATGCTGTCCCATCCAGAAATTTCTTTCTGCAAAACAGGGCCAGCTGCTGCGTAGCGAAAACCAAAACTGTACCGAACTGCGGTATCAACATCTTGGGCAGATGCAACACCCCGATCAATTAAATCGAGTGCCTCGCGCATCAATGCGTGCTGAATTCGATTAGCAAGTAGACCCGGAATATCTTGACGCACCAATACCGGTTTTTTTCCGGCTCGACGGTAGAGTTCGCATACCGCTTCTCCCAATTGCGCATCAGAATCAGCACCTAGGGCCACTTCTACAAGTGGTACCAAATGTGCAGGCATGAAGTAATGCGCATTGAACATGCGTGATCGGGTCGCTAAACCCTCGGCTAATCGGCTAATGGGGAAACCTGAGCTATTCGTTCCAATCGGAATATGTGCTGGCACACGACGGTCAAGTTCTTCAAACAGAGCGCGCTTGATAACAAAGTCTTCGCTAACCGTTTCAATGACCCATGCGACTGAAGTCCAGTTATCCCACGCGCTCATTAAACCGGTTTCTTGCGACACACCACTTGGTAGCGCCTGCGCACTCAGAGTCTGCGCTAGTTTGAGCGCATCGCTCAAAGCAGATTGGGCCTTTTCTTCAGACCGGCCGAGTACAACCAACGGCATCCCAGCCTCAATAAAACCAGCAGCGATTCCTACTGCCATGGTGCCGGTGCCAAGCACCACAATTTTTTGTGAAAGCAAAGATTTCACCTCTACTCATGAAGTTGTTGGTGGAACTGTGCCATCGTCATCGCAGCATCAATTTCTTTAGGGAGCGCATCGCTTGCAGAAAAAATACCAATAATTTTTCCATCGATGGATTGGATGGGCAAATGCCTAAATCCTCTCTCAATCATGATCAATATAGCTTCTGATACGGTTGTGTTAGGTCCTACGCAATGCGGGTTTGCAGTCATCACTTGTGAGACCAATGTGGTCTTTGGATCAAGCGCTTTGGCCAAGACCCTGGTCATGAGGTCACGTTCAGTCACAATGCCGCGCATTTGCCCGGTGGTATCAAAAATCAATACGCTGCCACAGTTGGCCTTTGTCATGATGCACGCAGCATCCCAAATACTGGCATCCAATAACAAACTAACTATTTGCCTCGAAGACATCGATTTAGAAACCAGTCTCTCAGACATAAGCGTCTCCTGTAAAAAAACTATCGCAAAGAGTCATTAATTTTCGAGAGTATTTTGGCGCCCGGACAGAGTTCTTTTTCTGAAAGCGTATTGAGGGGTAGATGGCTGGTGTTGAGCGACGCGTGCAAATCCAGCGCCAATGGATCCAAATAAAGCAAACCAGTAACGATCTCTCCTCTTTCATGGTGGTCATTCATATAACTAAGAGCGTCATAACGCTTACTCGGGTCATAGGATGTATCGACCTTTCTTAACCGCAGGAAGGTACCGTCATGTTGCTCTACTTCAATCACTTCTCCACTTGCATATTCAGCCGTTATTTCTGAACGCTCTGTCATGAAATCAATACGACTCACTGATTCGTTATGTTGCCGAACGTAGTCATAGCTCTTGGTGCTGCCATTGTGGTTATTGAATGCAACACAAGGGCTTATGACATCAATGAATGCTGCACCACCGTGGCCAATTGCGCCCTTGATAAGCGGCACCAGTTGCTCTTTGTCGCCGGAAAAAGCTCTGGCGACATAGGTTGCACCTAGTTGCAAAGCTAACCCAACAAGGTCAATGGGTGAATCTGTATTGGTTACTCCTTTTTTACTTTTTGACCCTCTATCTGCAGTTGCCGAAAATTGACCCTTGGTAAGTCCGTAGACCCCATTGTTTTCAACTATGTATGCCATGTTGACACCGCGTCGCATGGCGTTAGCAAATTGTCCTAGCCCAATGGAAGCAGAATCGCCGTCACCAGAAACGCCCAAATACAACAACTCACGATTGGCTAAATTAGCACCCGTTAAAACCGAAGGCATCCTTCCATGAACGGTATTGAAGCCATGGGACGCGCCTAAAAAATAATCCGGTGTTTTTGAACTACAACCAATACCCGAGAGTTTTGCTACGCGATGGGGCTCAATATTTAACTCCCAACAAGCTTGGATGATGGCTGCTGATATGGAATCATGCCCACAGCCCGCACAGAGAGTTGAAACTCTGCCTTCGTAGTCACGTCGGGTGTAGCCAACTTTGTTGGGTTTTAAAGAAGGATGGTGGAGCCGAGGCTTTGCAATGTAGGTCATGCAAATTCCTTAGATTTTGTAGTTGTGTTTTTAGCGGATTCTTGATGACCAAGTTGGTCACCAATAGCGGCATGGATAAATCGAGCAGTGATGGGTGTGCCGTCGTAATGCAAAACCTTGACAAGATGCGCAGGGTTAATTTCTAGTTCATTGATGAGTAAAGTTCTCATCTGCGCATCGCGATTTTGTTCTACCACGAAGACCAGGTCTTGAGCACGGATAAATTCATCTACAGAGTCTGCAAAAGGAAATGCCCTGAGTCTCAGTCCATTGAGGTAGAGGCCATCTTTTTCCAGTAATTCAAAAGCCTCTTGCATCGAAGGACTGGTAGATCCGTAATAAATGACACCTATCTTGCTGGGTTGGATAGCAGCTCGATAAATAGGTGCAGGAACTATCTGTGCAGCTGTTTGAAATTTCTTTTGTAGTCTGTCCATGTTGTACATGTAGTCCACACCCCGCTCTGAATAGCGTGCATAGGGGTCACGCGTAGTACCGCGTGTGAAATAACTGCCCTTGGTTGGATGTGTGCCAGGTAGGGTTCGCCATGCAATACCGTCACCGTCTACATCTTTGTAACGCCCAAAATCTTTACCTGCCTCTAATTCTTGGGCAGTCATCACTTTTCCATGATCGAACTTGAAGCTATCGTCCCATTCAAAAGGGCGAGACAAACGTTGATTCATACCAATATCTAAATCAGTCATGACAAACACGGGCGTTTGTAAACGGTCCGCTAAGTCAAGCGCCCTCGCGCAATGTTCAAAACATTCATAAGGATCTTCAGGAAGCAGCATCACATGCTTGGTATCGCCATGCGACGCATAAGCACAAAACAAAATATCCGACTGCTGGGTTCTAGTTGGCATGCCAGTAGAAGGTCCGCCTCGTTGCACATTGATAATGGTGACCGGTATTTCTGCAAAATAAGCTAGACCAATGAACTCGGTCATCAGTGAAACTCCAGGCCCAGAAGTAGCGGTAAATGCTCTTGCGCCATTCCATCCTGCTCCTACTACGATCCCGATAGAAGCTAGTTCATCCTCAGCCTGAATAATGGCAAACCGGTGCTGTCCCGTAGAGGGGTCGTTACGGTACTTGTCGCAATACTTTTGGAAGGCTTCCGGTACTGAAGACGATGGCGTGATGGGATACCAAGCTGCAACAGTTGCCCCGCCGTAAAGGCATCCTAAAGCTGCAGCACTATTGCCATCCGTGAAAATTCTGTCGCCAACGTTGTCACACCGTTTGACGCGAATACCCAGCGGATACGCCATGTTTTTCAAAACATAATCTCGCCCTAAATTGAGGGCTTTCATATTCGATTCGAGTAGTAATTCTTTTCCCTTGTACTGTTCTTCAAATAATTTTTTGAAAACAGCAGTCTCGATTTCCAGCAACACCGACAGCGCACCAATATAAATAATATTTTTAAACAATTGACGTTGTCGTGGATCAGCGTAATTGGTATTGCTGATCTCAGTCAATGGAACGCCAAGAATATGGATGTCTCCTCTAAACTTGCTCTCTGGTATGGGCCTGGTGCTGTCATAAAACAAATAACCACCCGGTTCGAGTTCCGCCACATCCGCATCCCATGTTTGCGGATTCATGGCAACCATCATGTCAATACCACCTCGTCGCCCCAGATAACCTTTCTCGGTCACCCGCACCTCGTACCAAGTGGGTAACCCCTGAATGTTGCTGGGGAAAATATTGCGCGGGCTTACTGGAACACCCATACGCAAAATAGCTTTTGCAAACAACTCATTTGCAGAAGCAGATCCAGACCCATTCACGTTGGCAAATTTGATAACGAAATCATTGATAGCTTCTATCTGCTTCATGCGGTATCCAATGTAAGAGTAGCGTTGGCATTGGCCTTGTCGTAACTGTGGGGACTGGCTTTTGCGGTGTTCAATAAAAACTTTTGCATATCCCAAGCGCCTGTTGGACATCTCTCAGCGCACAGGCCGCAATGCAAACAGACATCCTCGTCCTTGACCATCACCCGCGAAGACTTAAGCGCTCCAGAGACATACAAATCTTGGTCTGCGTGGGAAGTGGGGGCACGCAAGGATTGGCGCAAATCTGTTTCGTCAGCGTTTTGAGTAATCGTTAGGCAATCCATCGGACAGATGTCTACGCAGGCATCACACTCAATACAGGTCTCTTTGGTGAAAACCGTTTGCACATCACAATTTAGACAACGATGTGCCTCTTTAAATGCTGTAGCCGCATCAAAACCAAGCTCCACCTCAACCCGTATGCTTGCAAGCGCCTTTTGCGCATTGGCCCAAGGCACCTTGAAACGATGGTCTTCAGAGACATCGTTGTGATAACTCCACTCATGAATACCCATTTTTTGAGACATCAAATTGGTCGTTGGTGCCGGACGTGCATTCACGTCTAGTCCATTGATGAAAATATCCATGGATACAGCAGCCTCGTGCCCATGCGCTACTGCAGTAATGATGTTTTTGGGTCCAAAGGCAGCATCTCCGCCAAAAAAAACGCGCGGTAATGTGGTCTGCATCGACTGCTTGCCTAAAACGGGCAATCCCCATTTATCAAACTCAATACCGCAGTCTCTCTCTATCCAAGGAAATGCATTTTCTTGTCCTACCGCAAGCAATACATCATCACATTCCAAAAACACATCGGGCTCACCAGTTGGAACCAAGGACCGATTACCTTTCGCATCGAACTGGGCATGAACTTTTTCAAACTTCATCCCTACTAATTTGCCATTTTGAATTTCAAACGACTTAGGCACATGAAAATTTAAGATCGGAATACCTTCATGGATAGCGTCTTCTTTTTCCCAGGGGGAAGCTTTCATTTCATCAAAGCCACTTCGCACGACCACTTTGACATCGGAGCTACCCAATCGAAGGGACGAACGGCAGCAGTCCATGGCAGTGTTTCCTCCGCCAAGAACAATAACGCGCTTACCAACTTTTGAAATATGCCCGAATGAAACCGAGGAGAGCCAATCAATTCCAATATGAATATTTGCAGCGCCTTCTTTTCTTCCTGGTATGTCAAGGTCTCTTCCCCTTGGTGCACCCGTACCAACAAAAATGGCATCAAAGTCTTGTCCTAGTAAATCCTTCATAGATGTAACACGGTGATTGGGCACCAACTTCACACCCAGCTCTAGGATGTAACCTGTTTCTTCATCAATCACTTCTTCTGGCAAACGGAATCTTGGAATCTGCGAGCGTATAAATCCCCCAGCTTTGCTCTCGGCGTCAAACACGGTGATGTCATATCCCAGTGGCGCCAAGTCTCGAGCAACCGTCAATGAAGCAGGCCCTGCACCAATGCATGCAATTTTTTTGCCATTCGGACCAGCTATCTCTGGCAATCGATGGCGGATGTCGTCCTTTTGATCAGCGGCGACACGCTTGAGCCTGCATATGGCTACGGGCTCAGGTTTGTCACCATTGTTTTCTTCCACGCGCGATCGGCGGCATGCTGGTTCACAAGGTCTGTCACAGGTTCTACCCAAAATGCCTGGAAAAACATTGGACACCCAGTTCACCATATAAGCGTCGCTGTAACGACCTTGTCCTATCAATCGGATGTATTCTGGAACTGGTGTGTGTGCTGGGCAAGCCCACTGGCAATCTACAACTTTATGGAAATAATTGGGGTCACTTACATTGGTGGGGATCATCCTTAATTCCTTAGTAGCCGTTTTAAATTGCCCTGTTCATAGAATAGCCCTACAAAATATGTCTATGAATAGAGTAATCCCTTATGACTCATAACAAAGCGTAACTTAGGCGTCATTTTTAGACATAGATCAATTACTTTCTTGTGAGACTTTGGGTACATTTATCCCTCCAATCTAGCGAGGAGGCCTTATGCAAACCTTTGAACAATTTAAAGCACTCACCATGGCAGAGGGATTCGACGAAGTTTTAACGCGCGAATGGGGTGCTAACCATGAAACTCCATTGCATGAACATCCGTTTGAAGCATTTGGACTCATTGTCAAAGGAGAGTTTTGGCTTACCCAAGATGGAAAAGCCACGCACCTTCACCAAGGCGATACCTTTAGAGTCGCCAGACATATGCCGCATCAGGAAAAATACGGACCAGACGGTGCCTCGTTGTGGATCGCCAGAATGAATTGAAAAACTGCGTATGCCTTACTGAATGGATATTTTTTTAGGTCTTATTGCTTGCATTGCAGCGGTTTTTGTTGGGGCGTACTTAGCAAAAAAACAGGCGCGCGCATTCCGTTCCCAAGACCAACAATCTTCACAGGTGAATTTTTTTGACTATGGTGATGTGCGGTTTTTACATTGTGGGTCACCAGCAGTTCAAGGATCCATGCGGATTAGCAAACCATTTGACATTCATTTGGAATACCAGCAACGCATGATGGGCTGGCTACTTTTTACTGATCTAGCAAAAATCAACCAACTCCATGCAATGCAACTCGGACTTGGCGCGGGAAGTCTCACCAAATTTTGTAACCAGACACTTGGCATGCAAACAACTGCAGTTGAATTGAATCTGCAGGTGATAGAGATGTGCAGACGTTGGTTCTTCTTACCAGAAGACAACCACAGCTTAGAAGTCATACAGGGCGATGCCGCCGAAATTATTCTCCGCAAGGAGTGGATTGGCAAAATTGACGTGCTCCAAGTCGATCTGTACGACCAAGACGCGCAATGCCCTGTGCTAGATACAGAGCAGTTTTATGGGAATTGCAAGCAAATACTCACAGCCAATGGCGTGATGACTGTTAACGTATTTGGATTGCAATCCAACATCCACGAAAGCGCCAACAAAATTGCGAAAGTGTTCGGCAATAGTTCTGTTTGGAAATTCAAACCGACAACAGCTGGAAACTCGATCATCATTGCGCTTGGCGCTCCAAACATACTCAGCCAAGATGAACTTACTGCGCGAGCTCTAGCCATTGAAGCACGCTGCTCACTGCCTGCAAGTCAATGGATAAAAGCGCTCGTACCACCCGCTCTCTCAAGCACTTAACCATCTAGTCCCCATGCCACGCACTCTCATAAAAAACATCACCCTCAGGCAAGTCAACTTACCGCCTAAAGTAGTTCGTACCGATGCCATTCAATCGTTTGTGACGCAAGAGACGGTTTTACTTACCCTGCATTGCAGTGATGGTGTAGAGGCCACCGGTTACGCATACACCATTGGCACTGGCGGTTCATCCGTGATTGCCTTGCTAAAAGACCATCTTGCTCCACGCTTGATAGGCCGCTCGCCCCTCGAGATCGAAGCAATTTGGAAAGATTTGTTTTACTTCACCCATGCGACAGCAGTTGGTGCCATCACCAGCTTAGCCTTAGCATGCGTTGATACTGCTTTATGGGACTGGCGCGCTCAAAGCCAACAACTTCCGCTATGGCGTTTACTCGGTGGCGCTCAAGACAAATTACCCGTCTACACCACTGAAGGTGGTTGGTTGCACCTAGAAGCCCAAGAACTAGTTGAACAAACGTTAGCAGCGCAAGCGCAAGGATTTAAAGGTGCAAAAATAAAAATCGGTCGACCCCACGTCAGTGAAGATGTTGCCCGACTCTCTGCTGTCCGTCTGGCTGTAGGTAACAGTTTTGAACTAATGACCGATGCCAATCAAGGTTTTAACCGGCCCGAAGTTGTGCGTCGTGCCCATGCTTTTGATGGTCTAGATTTGGCTTGGCTAGAAGAGCCCTTGCCCGCGGAGGACGTTAGCGGTCATAGGCATTTACGCAAACAAACTTCTATTCCTGTGGCTGTTGGTGAATCCCTGTACCACCTGTCACAGTTTCGAGAATATGTAGAGCAAGGCGCTTGCAGCGTCGTACAGCCCGATGTAGCACGCATCGGTGGAATCACGCCTTGGATCAAAGTTGCCCACCTTGCCGAGGCATTCGATGTGCCAGTTTGTCCGCATTTTTTAATGGAACTCCATGTCAGCCTTTGCGCCGCAGTTCCAAATGCGGCATGGGTGGAATACATTCCTCAACTCGATGACATCACCACCTCTCGCATCCAAGTCAAAGATGGTTTTGCTTATCCACCAGAAGCCCCCGGTCTTGGCATAGCTTGGGATTGGTCTGTGATTAAAAAACGAGCCTCTGTAGAAATCAACCTATCTGCCTAAGAAACCATCGCACTATGCACCCAATCGATCTACTCATTCAAAACGCACAAATCTTTGATGGCAGCGGCAGCGAGCCTCAGTTACAAGATGTTGCTATTCACCAGGGACTTATCTATGCGGTCGGCCCCAGCCTGGAGCTTCAGGCGCAACAAACCATAGATGCCCATGGCTTGGCACTCATGCCTGGCATCATTGATAGCCACACCCATTACGATGCCCAAATTACTTGGGATCCCTACGTCAATCCGTCGCCTGCTTTAGGCGTTACTACCGCCATTATTGGAAATTGTGGTTTTACTATTGCTCCATGTAAGCCAGCAGACCGAGAAATGACAATGCGCCATCTCACGCAAGTTGAGGGCATGTCCTTGGATGTATTGCGCCAAGGAATTGACTGGGGCTTCGAGACCTTTCCTCAGTACTTGCAATTACTTCAACGCAAAGGCAGCGCTGTCAACATTGCTGCTTACATTGGACACTCCTCTGTTCGCACATGGGTTTTAGGCGACCAAGCTAACAAACGCGTTGCTAGTGCAGAAGAAATTGACCGCATGGCCACCATTGTTCGTGAAGCGATGGCGCATGGTGCCATCGGTTTTGCCAGCAGCACCAGCCCTGCACACAACGGAGAAGGTGGCTTGCCTATGCCATCACGCTTAGCCAGCGATGAAGAAATGATGGCCCTGATCAAAGCGATGGGCGAAAAAGGCAAAGGTATTTACATGGTGACTAAGGGCGGCCAGATGCCCGTCTCTTTTTTAGAAGATATGTCTGCGCAATCGGGGCGACCCGTCATGATTGCTGCTTTGCTGCACAACAGCACCAATCCAGATGCAGTATTCAAAGACCTTGATGCCATCACACAAGCCAATTCAAGGGGAAGGCAGGTCATTGGCCAAGTCTCATGTTGTCCACTCACTATGGACTTTACCTTTCAGTCACCCTATCCAGTCGAAGGGCTGCAAAGCTGGAAACCTGCACTCGGCTTGAAACACCCAGCATTGCTAAAAATGCTCGCTGACACCCACTTCAGAGATCAAGTTCGCAGTGAGTTAGCCACTGCTTCAACATTTAGATTGTTTAACAACGAATGGGATAAGGTGCATGTCGTTGAAACCGTGCTTCCTCATCACGCCAGTTTGGAACAACGCACGGTAGCTGAATTGGCTAAGGAGTTTCAAAAGGACCCGCTCGATTTTGTGCTCGATCTAGCAATATCCGAAGATCTCAAAACAGTTTTTACTGCACTTTTACTCAATAGTGATACCGATGCAGTTGCCACCATGTTGAACCACCCCCACAGCTTGGTGTCATTGAGCGACGCTGGAGCGCACCTAACATTTTTCAACGATGCAGGTTTTGGCTTACACCTAATGGGTTATTGGTCCAGAGAGTTAGGCAAGATGCCATTGACACAAGCTGTTCGCCGCTTAACTTCTCTTCCTGCGCAAATACTTGGCTTAAAAAACAGAGGCTATATACGCAAAGGCTATTTTGCAGACCTCCTACTCTTTGACCCCCAAACCGTCAACCGCGGCAACAAACAGCGTGTATTTGATTTACCAGGGGGTGCCCCAAGACTGCACACTGATGCAATTGGCGTGAAAGCAGTGTGGGTCAACGGTCATCAAGTAGCCGACCACAATGGATTGCTGAAAGAGGCTCCCCTTGCAGGTAAGTTACTGACAGACTTTTATTGAACTAGGCATTTGTCCTGCTTAGCTTTGTGGTGCTTTCTATCTGCGCTTAGCCAAGTCACGCAGAAGGGCTCGCGTTCCATAAGTCCAAGGAGCCACCTTATCACTTGTAAGAACCCGATTGACCAATTGGCCTAATTGGGGCGTGGAGACAGTGACAACATCATGAATGCAATGGGTAAATCCTTCTCCTGGGGGCTTGCCTGGAATGGGGCGATCTTGCGTTGGGGCAAACATAGTTCCTAAAAAAAGCATAAAACCGTCTGGGTATTGGTGGTTGGGGCCAATAGCTTGGTTAACCAAATCGAGTGGGTCGCGGCTAATCATGCGCAAGGCGCTTTCGCCCTGCATGACAAAACCATCGTCACCGTGGACTTGCATAGATAAATCGCAACGACGCACATCATCCATACCAAAGTGCGCATCAAACAAGCGGATAAATGGACCTATGGCGCACGAACCGTTGTTGTCTTTAGCTTTACCAAGAAGGAGCGCACTTCGGCCTTCAAAATCTCGCAAGTTCACATCATTGCCTAGACTAGCTCCTACTGTTTGCCCGCGACTGTTGACGGCGAGCACAATTTCAGGCTCCGGGTTGTTCCATTGGCTAAGTGGATGAATGCCGATGTTTGCACCTGTTCCAACAGCACTCATAGGCTGTGATTTCGTAAATATTTCCGCATCAGGGCCAATACCTACCTCAAGATATTGAGACCAAATACCTTGTTCTATCAAAACTTCTTTGAGTTTCATTGCCTCAGGTGAACCAGGTATTACTTTTGATAGGTTATCGCCAATCACCGCAACAACTGCCGCACGCACGGCCAGCGCCTTACTGGCATCCCCGCGCGCTTGTTCCTCGATCACGCGCTCTAGCATGCTGGCCACAAAAGTTACACCCGCAGCCTTGATAGCTTGTAAATCGCAAGGTGCCATCAACCAAGGGGTATCCGCTTGGCGCTGAGATTCCACGGAATGGCGCAATAATTTTTCTGTATCGCAAAGACGCTCGCCGGTGAAATCCCTAACGCGTGAAGCTAAGTTTTCCATCTCCAGCAATTCACTACAAGTCCATGCCAGAGGTGAGAGATCTTGCACCTCCTGAGGTGTAACCTTGACAAGAACCGGGCCCCTGCCCTCTACCCAAACTCGTCCAATCAGTAGCGCTTGCGATGCATCATGGGGTAAGGTGTTGTTTAAATTAAAAAGTGATTTCATGGATTCAATTTCCTTGCTTTTGTATTATCCTGACTTCGCTTGCCAACAAAGCAACAGCATTAGACCCATTTAACTTCAGAAAAATCTAGAGGACATACCATGATCTTTGAACACTCTAAGCCTCAGCGTCGTGCACTTATTGGGTTACTCGTAGTGGCATGTTTGGCTTTCGCCACTGTGGTTCAGGCGCAATCGGTTTATCCCAACCGCCCCATTAAATTAATCGCTCCATTTCCACCTGGGGGTACCAGCGA
>JAGWXI010000144.1 GCA_018969975.1 Burkholderiales bacterium | reverse complement strand
TTCTTCCGCGACTCGCGCTTGGCCACCATTGGCGGCGGCACTTCTGAGATTCAAAAGAACATCATTGCTTCTACTCTGGGGCTTTGATACACGACAACTTGGCTATTGCTAATGTTTGTTGAAGTGGATCACTCTCCACCACTTGCGTAACCAAGCCCCATCGCTGGGCTTGTTCAGCATTAAAGGGCCGCCCAGTCAATGTCGCATACGCCAATCCGCGTGGAGACATCACCTTACCCACTGCTTTGAGGATCTGCCCTCCAGCGACAAAACCGAAATTGATTTCGGGCAAACCCAACTTGGCATCGCTTTGCGCCACCACAGCAGTGGACGCGGCCAGGATGGGCAATCCCCCACCCAAGCAGTAGCCTTCGATAGCAGTGAAGATTTTTTGCGGCATTTGGCGAAGCAGCTCAATGCGCCAATGCTCGGTGGCTGCCCGCGCACGTTGCAAGACATCGGGCGGGCGAGTCGAGCTGTCGAAAAAGTCCTTCATGTCCATGCCGGCACAAAAATGACCGCCTAGGCCATGGAAGACGATAGCTTTCACCGTCGAATCGGTTTTGGTTTTAAGCAGCACGTCTTCTAGTGCTAGCGTCATCTCCACGCCAATGGCGTTGCGTTTGTCGGGTCGGTTTAGACCGATGCAACGTATGCCGTCAGCTGTGTCTTCTATCTTGAGCATTGTTTAAGCGCCAGCGCCTGGCTTAGATTTGCCAGCCAGAAAACTTTCAATCGCCAAGGCGCGTGGAGAAGGACGCCCCGCTTGCAGAGACTTGATTTCCGCTTGCTGGGCAGTCGTGAAACTCAATATGTCGTCCCAAGCGATAGAAGCCACTTGTTGCACCGTTTTTTTGGTGAAGCGCAGTATGAGCGGGTCTTTGGATGCGAGTTCACGCGCTAATTTATAAGTCTGCTCTTCTAACTCTGACGCGGGAAAACTTAATGTAGACCAGTCGTCTTGTCCCGTGGCGAGAATGATGTCGCAAGCTTGTAATAAAGATAACGCCTGCTCATGAATCTGCCCAGGCACCATGGCCACAATGGGTTGGGGTAAATCGCGCAAGCGTTGCACCAACTGATGGCTAACTTCCGGATCGGTATCAGCTGCAGCACCAAGGGACGCGCCAAATTGCTCACCTTCGTCGCGCAGCACGATGGCGTTGACGGCTTCATCGGTCTGCGCGAATGACAACAGGGCCATGAGGTTGTTCATCGCGTTCACCTGTAATCGAATAGTCAGTACACCCTCGGCTAGATCATCGGGCACATAGGGACTAGCGCTCATCAAGCCACTAACTCACGCATGATGCGGTAAAGCTTTGCTTGGCCTTCGAACCCAATGCCGGGTCGCTCGGGTAAGTTCAACTTGCCTTCAGTCAACCGCGCATCGTCAGCAAAGCCACCGAAGTCACCAAAAACGCCTGGGTACGACTCAGCCCCACCAAGACCAAAACCTGCGGCAATATGCAAAGACATTTGGTTGCCACCATGGGGGAACAGTCCGCTTCTTTGCCAACCCGTGGCATCTAAGGTGGACAAGGTGCGCGCATATTGGGCAATTCCATAGGCTTGGGGTGGATCGACTTGAATGACATCGCGGTCACCACGCAGTCCACCGAATCGCACTAAGTTTTCAACGTCTTGGGTGGAGAACAAGTTTTCGCCAGTGGCCAATGGGCTGTCATACATCTGGGCGATATCGGCCATCAGTCCATAGTCCAAGGGATCGCAGGGTTCTTCGAACCAACGCAATTTGAAGGGTGCTAAGGCCTTGGCGTAAGCGAAGGCGTTCTCACGGTCAAATTTGCAATTAGCGTCCACTGCCAAATGGTCGCCAGAGCCTACGACTTGCAACACGGCTTCTAAGCGGCGTAAATCTTCTGACAAAGGCAAACCACCGACCTTCATCTTCACTAGGGTGTAACCAGCATCAAGGTGGCGACGCATTTCGTCTTGCAAGTCTTTGATGGTCTGACCCGGGAAATACCAACCGCCGCCTACATAACAAAACACGCGATCGGCGATTTTTCCGCCATTGAAACGTTCTGCCAAAACGCGGTGCAAGGGTTTGCGTTCGACTTTGGCTACGGCATCCCACAGGGCAACCTCTATGGTGCCGATGGCAATAGAGCGCTCGCTATGGCCACCGGCTTTTTCTCGCTGCATCATGCAGGCCACGATTTTTGAAGGGTCTAGATTTTCACCTGTGGCGTCTAACAAGCTCGCAGGATCAGCGCGCAAGATGCGCGGAATAAAGCGATCCCGCATTTGTGCACCACATGCGTAGCGGCCTGTGGAGTTAAAGGCATAGCCCACCACAGGCTGGCCGTCACGCACGCAGTCGGTGATCACAGCAACCACCGAAGTGGTCATCTCTGAAAAATCAAAACTCGAATTGCTGAGGGTTGAATTGAGCGGTACGGCTCTCTCTCGTATGTCGACGATACGCATAGCGAAATGTGAGGACAGCTACGAAATTAATCAACCTTGATTTTG
The DNA here is from genome assembly GCA_018969975.1 of Burkholderiales bacterium. GTDB lineage: Bacteria > Pseudomonadota > Gammaproteobacteria > Burkholderiales > Burkholderiaceae_C > Limnohabitans. The sequence continues at coordinate 156 of JAGWXI010000144.1, read as the reverse complement.
GCGTCGCGGATCACTTTGCCCCAACGATTGACTTCCGATTGGATATAGGAAGTGAATTGATCAGGCGTATTGCCAACAATATCGAAGCCCATAGAAGTGAGCTTTGCACGGGTGTCGGGCTGATTCACAATTTTGACGATTTCTTGGTGCAAGCGA
>JAGWXI010000003.1 GCA_018969975.1 Burkholderiales bacterium | reverse complement strand
GATCTTCAAAAACCTGCTGAATTCAGACAGGTTGTTATCAAGTCAGTCAACGGCATGCCAATTCGCATCGGAGATGTGGCCCGTGTAGAGCAAGGCCCTCTTTCTGAGCGAACCTCAACGCGTCTCAACGGTAGAGATGCCATCACACTCGGTGTTATTCGCAATGCCACTGCCAACCCCCTCGATTTGAGCGCAGGTGTTCGGCAGATGATTCCCAAAATCAAAGAAAACTTGCCTCCAGGTATTGAGATAGAGATCGCTAACGACAATTCTGTTTTTATTGATCGTTCAATTCAAGCTGTCTACAAGACTATTCTTGAAGCTATGGTGTTAGTTGCGTTGGTGATCTTTTTCTTTTTACGGACCCTACGCGCCTCAATCATTCCATTAGTCACCATTCCGGTTTGTCTGATTGGTACTTTTTCTTTGATGGCGCTATGTGGCTTTACGATCAATTCACTCACTATGCTGGCATTGGTTTTGGCTATTGGGCTGGTAGTGGACGATGCAATCGTTGTACTTGAAAATATTTACAGACATATAGAAAATGGAATGGCGCCATTTCACGCTGCTATTCGTGGTGCGCGTGAAGTCGGTTTTGCCGTAGTTGCTATGACCCTCACTCTTGCTGCGGTCTACGCGCCTTTGGCGTTTACGCCGGGACGTACGGGCAAGCTTTTTACCGAATTCGCTTTGGCCTTGGCGGGCTCTGTGATCGTCTCTGGATTTGTTGCATTGACGCTCACCCCCATGATGTGTTCTGTGATGTTGAAACACAACGATAAGCCCACTTGGTTTGAGAGAACAATTGAAAGATTTTTACAAAATCTCTCCTTGCGATATGGTCAATTTTTGGGTTGGACGCTCTCTTCAGGTAGATTGCTTGGTTTTCAAATATCAAGACGTTGGTTGGTTGTTTCTGTGATGGTCGTAGCTGGTATTGCCTCCTACACCTTACTTAAATCAACCAAAAGTGAGTTGGCTCCTCTAGAAGATCGGGGAGTGATTCTGACAGTGATCAATGGCCCAGACGGCGCCACCATGGACTACACCACACGTTACGCACAAACTATTGAGCGCATGGCCAACAAGTACACCGAATTTGACCGAATATTTACGGTAGTGGGAAATCCCACAGTGGCGCAAGGTAATGTTTTTTACCGAGCTAAACCATGGGAGCTTCGAGAGAAAAGCACGCTTGAAATTGCGCGTGAAATGACCCCCGCTATTTCCGGCTTACCTGGCGTTACTGCCTTTCCTGTAACGCCACCTTCGTTGGGGCAGCCTTTCAGAGAGCGACCCCTCAATTTCGTTATTTTGACCACCGATAGTTACCAAAATCTTGCACAAGTTGTAAGAAGCTTTCAGGATGAAATTGCCAAAAACCCCGGCATCGTCAGCGTTGATACAGATTTGAGGTTGAACAAACCTGAAATCAGTATGGATGTTGATCGTGAACGCGCCGCTGATATGGGCGTGCCTGTTGACAATATTGCGCGTGCAGTTGAGACCATGATGGGTGGAAGGTTGGTTACCCGCTATAAACGTGAAGGTGATCAATACGACGTGATGGTTCAAACCTCTCCCTCTGCAAGGGATACGCCAGACGATATTGAACATATTTTTGTTCGCGGACGAAATGACGCCATGATTCCTTTGTCCTCCTTGGTGCGTATCAAAGAGGTTGTGGTTCCTCGTGAACTTAATCACTTCGGTCAAAGAAGAAGTGCAACGATTACAGCCAATATCGCCCCCAACTATTCTTTGGGAGAAGCAATTAGTTTTATGAACACCACTGCTTCCAAAGTTCTCAAGCCTGGTTACTCCACTGATCTCAATGGAACTTCCCGTGAATTTGTTAAGTCTTCCGGCTCGCTACTCATTGTTTTCGTCTTGGCGCTATTTTTTATTTTCTTGGTTTTAGCAGCTCAGTTCGAGAGTTTTATTGATCCCTTGGTGATCTTGTTATCAGTCCCACTCTCTATGGTGGGCGCATTGATAGCTTTGCAATTGAGCGGAGGCACTTTGAATGTGTTTAGCCAAATTGGATTAATTACCTTGGTCGGTTTAATTACTAAACACGGAATTTTGATTGTTGAATTCGCTAATCAGTTACGCGCTGAGGGCAAGGAAGTCATAGAGGCGGTCAAAGAATCTGCTACTTTGCGTCTACGCCCAATTTTGATGACAACTGGAGCCATGGTCTTGGGTGCCATTCCCCTAGCGTTGGCTACGGGAGCCGGTGCAGAGAGTCGTAAACAAATCGGATGGGTGATTGTGGGTGGTATGAGCCTTGGCACTTTGCTCACGATATTCGTGGTCCCAACTATGTACAGTTTGTTTGCTCGTAAAGCTATTCCAGGTGCCATTACGACGCGCCATGACGATGCTGGTGTTAGAGCCTAAATTACTCCATCGAACATCATCACATCAACCTCTTCTCCAGCAGCCACGTTACCCTGCTGGTGGTGCAAAACAATCAGACCGTTAGCTTCCACCATGGAACGAAGTACGCCAGAGCCCTGGTTGGTAGCAGCTCGCACTTGAAGTGTTCCGTCTGACAGCGTGCTAACAAAACCTCTTTGGTACTCGGTTCTGCCAGGTTTTTTTCTTAATTCCACAGCACTTTGCGCTCTCAAGTAAGGCGCTGGCTTACCTTTGCTTCCCATCATTTGAAGAAGTGCAGGTTTGACAAAGGCTAGAAACGTAACCATCACTGCTACTGGGTTTCCTGGCAATCCAAACAAAATAGCCTTACCTAAACGACCAACAGCCATGGGGCGACCTGGACGCATTGCAATTTTCCAAAAAGCGACATCACCGAGTTTTTTCATCATGGATTTGGTGAAGTCTGCTTCGCCAACACTCACGCCGCCACTGGTAATGATGACATCTGCCTTTGCAGCGGCTTGTTGGAATGCGCGCTCTAGCAAAACAGGGTCATCACGCACGACGCCCATATCAACCACGGTGCAACCCAATCGGTTTAAAAGACCCAAGACGCTGTAGCGGTTGCTGTCAAACACCGCACCCTCTCGCATTGTTTCGCCTAGGCTAAGCACTTCGTCGCCCGTCGAAAAATAAGCGACACGCAGTTGGCGATAAACCTCTACCTTTTCGATGCCTAGGCTTGCAACTAAGCCAATTGCAGCAGGTGTAAGTGTCATTCCAGCATGCAAAGCTGCCAGTCCGAGTTGTAGGTCTTCTCCCGCTTTGCGTCTGTTATCTCCCGCTTGGAGCATGTTTGCAGGAATCTCTATAGTCGTCGTATTTGGAGTGTTACTGACCTTGGTAAGTTCTTGCGGAATAACGGTGTCTAGGCCATCTGGCATCACAGCACCAGTCATGATCTTTATGCATTCCCCTGAACCTACCTGTCCCTGCCAAGCTTTACCTGCATAGGCAGTACCGACTACGCGTAATTGCAAAGACCCATGTTTTAACTGCTTTCCATCAAAAGCAAAACCATCCATAGCAGAGTTGTCATGGGCAGGAACGTTAATGGGGGAAACAATGTCCTTTGCAACTACACGGCCAAAAGCCTGCATAAGCGCTAGCTCTTCTGTTGCCGCAGGAACAGGGGGGTGCACCAGTTGTTTAATAAATTCTTGGGCTTTTTCAACACTCAAGGCTTGCGGATCAAAACCTTGCAACGCTAGAGCAATCTCATCCAAACTTTTCATGACAACGGTAGTGCTTCTAGTGCAACCAATTCTTGTAGGGTGTTGGCGTTGGCAAAGGCGTGTGGGTCGTCATGGGCTTGATGAAAGTTAACGATGGATGTTTTGTGTAAGGCTGTCCAAGCGTCAATCTTGCGTCCACCGCCGTGCGTGAACTGCACCAAGCTCTCTAGTAACTCCGATCGCAAGAGACAAAAGACGGGTTGGGTGCGGATGACGCGATTGCCTTGGCTATCTGTTTCAAAACCAGCAGCCATCGCGATATCAGCATGATCCAATTCCAGTGCCTCGGCCAGTCGAATTGCTAGATCTAGAGGAAAGCGCGGGGTGTCACATGGAACTGTGAGCAAGTAAGGTGTTTCACAACGCTCCAAACCAACTAAAAAGCCAGAAAGAGGTCCTGCAAAGTCCGAATTTGAATCAGGCCAGACGGGCGCACCAAACGACTCATAGGCAGATAAGTTTCGGTTGGCATTGATCAAGACATCATGCACTTGTGTTTGAAGTCGCATCAGGGTATGCAAAGCTAAGGCCATACCGTTGAAGTTTTGTAAACCTTTGTCGACTCCACCCATGCGATTTGCCCGTCCGCCGGCCAAGATAACGCCTGTGATGTCCTGCCTTGAAATGGAGTTGGACATCCTTGTCAGCCCCCGATGTAGCTCATTTCAACGCGCTTTGCGGTTTTACCTTCATCGCCAGACATGTTGGTTCGCAACTGAGAATAGCGGTCAACTCGGTTTTCCCAAATATGGGCAATCGATGAAGCTATTTGCCTATCACTAGCGCAATCGTTGCGAATAAGCTCGCGCAAATCGAAGCCAAGGCTTGCAAATAAACACAGGTATAACTTGCCTTCAGTGGACAGGCGTGCACGGGTGCAGGTGGAACAAAATGCTTGCGTCACGCTGCTGATCAGTCCTATTTCACCCAAGGATCGATCCCAGTTACCAAAAGAATCAGCATAGCCCCAGCGTTGTGCTGTTTCACCAAAAGCACTTGCAGTCAATGGAACCAAAGGGTAATTACTTCGAATTAAAGCTAAAACATCAGAAGAAGGAACAACTTCATCCATTCTCCATCCATTGGTAACGCCTACATCCATGTACTCAATGAAACGCAAAGTAATACCGCTTGCACGAAAGTGCTCGGCCATGGGAATGATTTGGTTGGTATTGGTTTGACGCTTAACAACCATATTGACTTTGACATCCATACCTGCACTTTGAGCAGCAGCAATTCCATCAAGCACATCATGCACTGGAAAATCTACATCATTCATGGATTTGAAGACTGCATCATCTAATCCATCGAGACTAACTGTTATTCGGTTGAGCCCTGCATCTTTTAGGAGCAGCGCTTTTTTGGAAAGTAAAGAACCGTTGGTAGTTAGGGTGAGGTCTAATTTGTCGCCATCAGGAGTGGTAATTTTAGAAAGCTGCGCTACTAATATTTCTAAATTCTTTCTTAACAATGGTTCTCCACCTGTGAGGCGAATTTTCCGAACCCCAAGCGATACAAAAACTTTGGCAAGTCGGGTGATTTCCTCAAAACTAAGCAGATCTCCATGGGGCAGGTAGTTGTAGTCCTTGTTGAATACTTCTTTGGGCATGCAGTAATTGCATCGAAAATTGCAACGATCAGTCACGCTAATGCGTAAATCATGCAAAGGGCGCTTGAGTTGGTCTGAGAGTAATTCACCAGACCAATCTAGTGGGGGAATTTCAGCACGCAAGGAATTCAGGCGTTGGTCAACTAACTTTATCTTCATACCGGAGTGCTAAAACGCCCACATTACAAAATTTCTAGAGAAGCGGAACGATAAGCAAGGCCACGATGTTGATGATCTTGATTAAAGGATTCACGGCTGGGCCAGCAGTGTCTTTGTACGGATCGCCCACGGTGTCACCGGTAACGGCTGACTTGTGTGCTTCGCTACCCTTGCCGCCATGGTGTCCATCTTCAATGTATTTTTTGGCGTTGTCCCATGCGCCGCCACCAGTACACATAGAAATCGCAACGAATAGTCCAGTAACGATAGTTCCCATTAATAAACCGCCCAAGGCTGCCGCGCCGAGTATCAGTCCGACCAAAACGGGAACAACTACTGGCAATAGTGATGGAACCACCATTTCCTTGATTGCTGCAGTGGTCAGCATGTCTACAGCAGCGCTGTAGTCAGGTTTGCGTTGTCCGGCCATGATTTGACCATCTTGAAACTGGCGTCGTACTTCTACCACCACAGAACCAGCTGCGCGGCCCACGGCCTCCATGGCCATTGCACCAAAGAGGTAAGGTATCAGGCCACCAATGAATAAGCCCACAATGACTTTCGGATCACTCAAACTAAAAGCTACGCTCAGGCCACGTCCTTCTAGCGAATGGGTGAAGTCGGCAAACAAAACCAGAGCAGCTAGTCCGGCAGAACCAATGGCGTAGCCCTTGGTCACGGCCTTTGTAGTGTTACCTACAGCATCGAGTGGGTCAGTCACATCTCGGACGGATGCTGGTAATTCAGCCATTTCTGCAATACCGCCTGCGTTGTCCGTGATAGGACCATAAGCATCCAAAGCTACGACGATGCCAGCCATGCTGAGCATTGCCGTTGCGGCAATAGCAATGCCATACAACTCGCCGAGTTGGTATGCCGACAAAATACCTGCGCACACCATGAGCACGGGCCATGCAGTTGAACGCATGGAAACTCCTAAGCCAGCAATGATGTTGGTGCCGTGACCCGTTGTGGATGCTTGTGCAATGTGTTGCACAGGTGGGTATTGCGTACCGGTGTAGTACTCCGTAATCCAAACCAATGCAGCAGTCAGCAATAAGCCAACAGCACACGCGCCCCACAAACGAATGTGTGTGCCAGCACCCAATGCGTCGTTGGGCATGACGGCAACAGTCACAAAGTAAAAGGCGATGAGCGACAAGACACCAGCTACAGCCAAGCCTTTGTAGAGGGCAGGCATCACATTTTTCATATCTGGAGAAGCTTTGACAAAGAAGCAACCGACGATAGAGGCCAAGATGGATACACCACCCAGTACCAATGGATAGAGAACTGCTTGGGTCGGAGCACTCGCCACCATCAAGGCGCCCAGAACCATCGTGGCGATAAGCGTCACTGCATAAGTTTCAAACAAGTCAGCAGCCATACCAGCACAGTCGCCTACGTTGTCTCCCACGTTGTCAGCGATTACCGCAGGATTGCGTGGATCGTCTTCGGGAATACCTGCTTCAACTTTTCCAACCAAATCTGCACCGACGTCAGCGCCCTTGGTGAAAATGCCACCGCCCAAACGGGCAAAAATAGAAATCAAAGAAGAACCAAATGCCAATCCCATCAAAGGGTTGAGCAAGTGTGCGAGGTTTTTATCGGGCGTGTAGTTGCCGTTACCGGCTAGGAACCAATAAAAACCCCCCACCCCCAAGAGGCCAAGTCCCACCACCAACATGCCGGTGATCGCACCACCCTTGAAAGCAACGTCCAATGCAGGACCAATTCCGTGTGTTGCGGCTTGCGCAGTACGAACATTGGCTTTGACAGAAACGTTCATGCCGATGAAGCCGCAAGCACCAGATAAGACTGCACCAATAACAAAGCCTACAGCAGTTGTAGTGTTGAGAAATATGCCAATTAGAACGGCAAGAACCACCCCAACGATGGCTATGGTTCGGTACTGGCGTGCCAGATAGGCAGAAGCTCCAAGTTGAATAGCCTCAGCAATTTCTTGCATACGGGAATTACCTGAATCCAAAGCCAAAATGGAAGATCGTGCCCAAAAGCCGTAAATAACGGCAATAAGGCCACAGGCCAGCGCAAAAATAAGCGCAGTATTACTTGACATAAAAACTCCTTGATGTTCTATCTCTAAAGGTTGGGCGTCACTCGGGTTGCCTGATGCCACCTCTGCATTGCTTCCTCGAGCCACAAGAGGGTCTTGTCACAAGATTGGCCAACTTGCAGACTTTAAGTCATATAAAGGCTTGTGTAAGTTTTAACAACGTAAAATTCGGGTTATTCCCTAGTCTTTGAAATACCAACAAAAAACAACCATGTCACTTGATAACGTCACCCCCGGAAGTAAAGCCCCAGATTCATTCAATGTCATCATTGAAATTCCCATGAATGCGGATCCAGTTAAGTACGAAGTCGACAAGGCGACAGGCGCTATTTTTGTCGATCGCTTTATGAGTACGTCTATGCACTACCCAACGAACTATGGTTATGTTCCCAAAACTATCAGTGGTGATGGCGATCCAGTTGACGTTTTGGTTATTACTCCAGTGCCTTTGATTCCAGGTGTGGTTGTCCCATGTCGGCCCATCGGTATTTTGAAAATGCAAGACGAAGCGGGTGAAGATGGCAAGGTGCTCGCAGTGCCGATCGACAAAATCTTATCCATTTACACACAATGGCAAAAACCAGAAGACCTCAACCCCTTACGCTTAAAAACCATCGCCCATTTTTTTGAGCACTACAAAGATTTGGAAGAAGGCAAATGGGTCAAGATCATCGGTTGGGAAGGCCCTGAGTCAGCCAAGAGAGAAATCATGGATGGCATTGCCAATTACCAAAAAGAGCACCTATAAATCAGGCACTTTGTTTAAAGGGAGAACGATCAGCTAAGTGCTCAAGGTATTGGTTGACGCCTGAACTTTCCCGTTCTAAAAAGCGTTCTACAGCATCTGCAAAGGCGGGATGCGCAAGCCAATGTGCGCTGTAGGTGGTAACTGGCATCAAGGCTCTGGCCATTTTGTGCTCGCCCTGTGCACCACCCTCAAATGTTGACACCTTATGGTCAATACACCAATTTAATGGTTGGTAGTAACAGGCCTCGAAGTGCAGGCAATCCACGCGTTCTAATGCGCCCCAATAGCGCCCATAGGCCACAGCTTTATCGCTTCCTAAATCATGCACTGCAATCAAACTGCATGCAATAGGCTGACCCTGCCGCTGTGCAATGAACAAGACCCAGTTGTGCGCCATGTGGTTTTGCATAGATTGGAAAAAACTACGGCTTAGATAGGGGGCGTTACCGTGCTCAAGGTAGGTGCGTTCGTAGCATTTATAAAAAAAGCCCCATTCTTGTGTGGAAATTTCTGGGCCGATGCGGGCTTCGAAGCTTACACCAGCCTCTTGAACGCGTCGACGTTCTTGTTTTATCTTTTTACGTTTTTCTTGAGAAAGAGAGCTCAAAAAATGATCGAAATTGGTGAACTGGGCGTTATGCCAATGAAATTGCACAGTTTGTCTTTGCATCAAACCTAGTGCATTGCAAGCGATACGGTCTTGCGAGCTAGTAAAAAGCAGATGTAGAGACGAAAGTCCTTGCTCTTTACAAAGATCCAATACTGATTTGAGTAAATAAGTACGGCTATCTGCATCTACGGCTAGCAAGCGATCGCCTGGCACCGGTGTAAAGGGAACAGCTACCAAGCCCTTCGGGTAATAGGCAAGGCCGTGCTCTGCGTAGGCATTGGCCCAGGCCCAGTCAAAGACATATTCGCCATAAGAATGGCTTTTCAAATACAGAGCACATGCTGCAACCAACTGATCATTTTTCCAAAGCGTCATGAAATGGGGTTTCCAGCCAGTTTTAGGCGAGGCGCTGCCGCTTGCATGCAAGGCAGCCAAGTAAGCATGCGACATGAAGGGAGTTGGCGTATCTTGTTGCGCGCACAAACCATCCCACGCTTGTGTAGGGATTTCGCAGGGGTCTTGGAAGATGCGGGTGACATAATCCACTTTTGTTTTCACTGTTGCCATGACTTTAAAAATCTGTATTGCTCAATTGAATTTTGTCGTTGGTGACATGCAAGGAAATGCACAAAAAATCATCGATTGTGCGCAAAAAGCTTACGCAGATGGTGTCAGATTGGTGCTCACACCTGAATTGTCGATTTGTGGCTACGCTGCAGAAGATTTGTTTTTGCGTAACTCATTCATCAAAGCCTGTGATGATGCCCTGAAAACAGTAGCCCAAGCATTGATCGGGTTAAATGGCTTGCATGTGGTGGTTGGACACCCCGTTGGTAACGACGAACGCACCAAATCGGTGGCTATACAACGTCGCTTCAACATGGCCTCCGTGCTGTCTGAAGGACAAGTGGTGGCGCAATACGCAAAACGCGAGTTACCCAATTACCAAGTGTTTGATGAGCGACGTTATTTCACCCCTGGTGTAGAACCCTGTGTTTTTGAAGTGGAAGGAGTTCGCATCGGGTTGCTTATTTGTGAGGATGCGTGGTTTGAAACTCCTGCCATGGACTGCAAAGCTAATGGTGCACAACTGCTTGCCGTGATTAACGCATCACCTTTTCACGTCGGTAAAGGTGATGAGCGTGAACAAGCCATGCGCGCTCGCGTGCAGCACACTGGTTTACCTTTGATTTATGCCCATTTAGTGGGTGGACAAGACGAAGTGGTGTTTGAAGGTCGTTCATTCGCACTAAATTCTCAGGGTGCTTTAGTTGGTCGCGCAAAGAGTTTCGAAACGCAGGCATTCGTAGTTTTTGTGCAAGCCACTGCTCAAACACTTAAATTTGAAGCAGAAGTTGCCGATGAAGGCTCCTTAGAGGGCGATTTATGGCAGGCCTTGGTCTTGGGTGTGCGTGACTACATTGGTAAAAACGGGTTTCCTGGGGTTTTACTTGGCCTCTCAGGCGGCATTGATTCAGCCTTGGTCCTAGCCATTGCCGTTGACGCTTTGGGCGCCGACAAGGTTCGCGCGGTGATGATGCCATCACCCTACACCGCTGAAATAAGCTGGGTTGATGCGCGAGCGATGGCAAAGCGTATGCAAGTGCGCTATGAGGAGGTGTCCATAGTCCCTGAGTTTGAGGCATTTTTGGCTTCACTCAAGACTGATTTCGAAGGTACTGCGTTGGATACCACAGAAGAAAATATCCAAGCCCGTATTCGCGGGACGATTCTGATGGCTCTTTCAAATAAATTTGGATCTATTGTGCTGACTACGGGTAATAAGAGCGAAATGGCTACGGGCTATTGCACTTTGTATGGAGATATGGCGGGTGGATTTGCGGTCATCAAGGACGTTGCCAAAACCTTGGTCTTCCAGTTGGCGCGTTGGCGCAATCGCAACGACCCTTACGGCACCTGTGCGCAACCTATTCCAGAGCGAATCATTACCCGCCCACCCAGCGCCGAACTGCGCCCCGATCAAAAAGACCAAGACTCTTTGCCGCCTTATGAAGTTTTGGACGAGATCGTGTCGCGTTTTATGGAGAACGACCAAAGTCCTGAAGAAATAATAGCCTCAGGAATGCCCGCAGATGCTGTGGCACAAGTTACCCGTTTGATTCGTCTTAATGAATACAAACGACGTCAATCACCTGTTGGAATTCGCGTGACCCATCGTAGTTTCGGCAAAGATTGGCGTTATCCTATAACTAATAAATTTCGTGCTTAAACAAGGATAGCAACATGAAACAAATTACAGCAGTTATCAAACCATTCAAGCTCGAAGAAGTTCGTGAAGCCCTAGCAGCTTGTGGTGTAACCGGATTAACAGTTACAGAAGTCAAAGGCTTTGGACGCCAAAAAGGGCACACCGAGTTATACCGTGGTGCAGAATATGTTGTTGACTTTCTACCAAAAGTGAAAGTGGAGGTGGTAGTGAGTTCAACTGATGTAGAAGCTTGTGTAGATGCCATTATTCGTGCGGCTCATACTGGAAAAATAGGAGATGGGAAGATTTTTATTACCTCGGTTGAACGGGTAGTTCGAATTCGTACCGGCGAGCAAGATGCTGCTGCTATATAAAAAAAGCTGAAACTTATTAAAGCCCCTTGGCAATCGATTGCGGACTAAACCCAGCATCTTGCACCAAGGTGCGTAAGAGTTCCTCAACATGGTTGCCAGTTTTGATAAGAGCCATTTGTGACTCACTTAAAAAGCCTTTTTCCACACTGGTTTGCACGAAAGACAACAGGCCATCGTAATAACCTTCCGTATTGAGTAAGCCAATAGGCTTGTCATGGTAGCCAAGTTGACGCCAGGTCCATATTTCAAAAAATTCCTCAAAAGTACCAATACCACCTGGCAAGGCTAAAAATGCATCAGCGCGCTCAGCCATTATTTGTTTGCGCTCATGCATGGTTTCTACGACGTAGAGTTCATCACAATCGAAAAGCGGTTTTTCTTTAGATTGCAACGCAGTGGGTATTACGCCTACAACGCGACCTCCCGATTGCATAGTTGATTTGGCGACCAACCCCATCAACCCATTCTCTCCGCCTCCGTAGACTAACTGACCCTGATGTGAACCAATCCAATTTCCCACCTGCTGGGCTACTTGGGCAAATTGCGCAGATACACCGGTTCGTGAACCGCAGTAAACGCAGATAGAGAAGGCGGGTAATTTATTGAGATTTTTTTGCATGTTCATGGTTTAAATCATCGCTGAGTTGGGATTCGGTACGAACCAACCGGGTTCCAGCCCAAACGTCATGCCAGAAATGATCAAGTTTTTGCAATTTTGATAGCAAGGCCCATACCCATATCCACAGCATTAACACCAGCAGACTACTGAGTCCGGAATATGAAAAAAAATTCGAAACGATCAAGGGTGGAATAAACCAGATCCAACTTAAAAGAAAGCGTATGAACGCTCTTTGTTGGGTCAGAGGTAGGCCATGAATGTCAACAACGCGTATTTGCCATGTTTTCATTGCTAGAGTTTGCCCCTTGTGCCAAAACCATGTGAAATAAATAGCCAAAATTAAAAAAATAAAAGCCTGGAGACCATGGCGGTTATCAAGGGCGTAACGCGTTTGGCTTAAGCTGCTGAAAAGATACCCTGCAATGAAAATAACCGCGAAAAGTAACAAGCCTTCATAAAGCCAGCATGCCATTCGGCGCTTCAAGCTGGGTGCAGGTAAATCGGCTTGCGAGGAGGTGAGCCCAGATTGAAAACTCATTGCTGCGTGGCAGCACTCTCAGGAGCGGGGGCAGTTGCTGAAGTAGAAGTAGTAGTCGGCAAAAGGGTGGCAGGCGCTGTCTGATTGGTGTCAATGCGTGGCAAAGGTTTGTTCGTATTTGCAGCAGGAGGAGATGCTAGTTTTTCAGCCGCAACTGGTTTGATGGCAAGTGCTCCGCCGCCAACAGGACGATTTTGTTGTGCAGCTAGTTTTTGTTTTTCTTCGACTGAAAGTGCTTGGTAGGCATCCCATTTAGCGCGTTTATCTTCGCTTGGGAGTTGCTGCGTGCCTGCGAAATTAAGTCTGGCAAAAGAACGCTGTTGGGGGCTTAGTGCGACCCACTCTTGCATACGGCTTTGGATAGTAATTTGCTCTTGGTCTGTCAGTTGAATAAAGTTATGCGAAACAGCAAGCCACTTACGCTTGTGTGCAGCCGTCATCGATGGCCACAAATTTGAAAGAGGTTTAAGGGCTTGTTGCTGCGGTGTACTAAGCTCCGACCAAGCTGGCCCCGTATTTTTGATGGCTTTGGGTTCCGTTGCTGGAAGGCTTTGCGCATGAAGAGGGGCAAGGGCGGCAATAGCTATAAAAACACCTACTAGAAAAGTAAAGAGGCGTGAAAATTGTTTCAAAAATATGCAATGGAGCCAGTGACACATTCGAGAGTTTTACTCCTGCTTTTCGTTTTCAGTAAGGGTTGGTAGTTTCAAGAACTGTAAAAAGCCAGGATCTACGTAAGCGGAAGGGGGTAGATCATCCGCTAGAAGTGCCGCATCGACTTCAGCTAGTTGGTTGGCACGATCATCATCGAGAAAGCTTTTGATAGTTGCCAGACCAGCGACAAGAGCAATTAGTGGAATAAGTGAACCAATGCGGTTCCAGAAGTTTAGACCCTCATCTCCACCGTTAATTGCGATAACACCATTTTGTAATACGTTTCGGTTGCTAGGTTGCAGAAGTACTTTGCGATTGGCGATAGCCCTTGCACGCGATGCACGAAGGCGTTCGCTGATATCTCGGGGTAGATCGGTTACTGCTGCGTCTAGGTGGGCAACAACACGATAAGCAAATTGGTTATGAGTGTTTTGCATGGATTCTGAGCCTAATCTTGTCATGGTTTAATTCCCCTTGCCAATAAAGCCTTATGTAGTGAATGTATTGCTCTTGAGCAGTGTGTTTTAACACTTCCTTCTGAACATCCCATCGCCGCTGCAGTCTCTGCAACGTCTAGGTCCTCCCAATAACGCAATAGGAAAGCTTCTCGTTGACGTGCGGGCAGCTTTTGTACTTCGTCTTCAATTTCGTGAAAATTTGCCACGCTTGCGTAGTTTTCCTCTGCACTTTGTACTTTGGGGTTGTTGTCGTTTTGTGTCAAAGACTCCAAAATGTCAAATTCATCGTTGTCAGACTTGGATTCGAAGTCGCTGAAATTGCTGAAAAGGGCGTTTTTAGTTTTGTTACGCCTAAACCAGTCCAGTGTGGTGTTGGACAAAATACGCTGAAAAAGCATCGGCAGTTCATTAATGGGCTTATCGCTGTAGTGTTCCGCGAGTTTCATCATGCTGTCTTGCACGATATCAAGGGCCGCTTCATCATCTCGAACGTGGTAGAGCGAGCGTTTAAATGCTCGTTTTTCAACGCTTTGAAGAAAATCTGAAAGTTCTTTTTCTGTGGCCACTTCAAAAAATACCGAGGGAAGATTTCGGCGCAGTTTATGTCATCGGCTCCTAGGTTTTAGACATTTGGTATGAAGACTGTCAAAGAAATGCAATAATGCGCGTTGCAATTCGACAAAAAAATGGCAAACGGGTCTCGGTTTGGCGCGATGACATATGCGTCTATGGCTACAGGTCCAAAGTTTTGACACTGCTCCAAAAAAGTAAGTGAAGAAGCACCCCAGGTTTTTCATTGTAGAAATTCACTAAGGTTAAAGATGGAAAAAACACTTGCGGAAAAAAATTCCGCTACATCCCATTCCTCATTTGGGCAATCCAAAGATTTGATGGGTGGAGAAATCCTCGTTAAAGCACTTCAGGCTGAAAACGTGCAATATGTTTGGGGCTACCCAGGCGGTGCGGTTCTCTACATTTACGATGCTTTTTTCAAACAAGACACCATCAAGCACGTCTTAGTGCGACATGAGCAAGCCGCTGTTCATGCCGCAGATGGTTACGCCCGGGCTACAGGCGACGTGGGGGTTGCACTAGTAACGTCAGGGCCTGGCGTAACCAATGCAGTTACAGGAATTGCAACTGCCTACATGGACAGCATTCCTATGGTGATCATCACTGGGCAAGTGCCGACACACGCAATTGGCCTAGACGCCTTCCAAGAGTGCGACACCGTAGGCATCACGCGTCCGATTGTGAAACACAACTTCCTAGTCAGCGATGTACGCGACCTCGCCGTGGTCTTGAAAAAGGCATTTCACATTGCACGAAGCGGCCGTCCTGGCCCTGTGGTGGTGGATATTCCTAAGGACGTGTCCTTCAAGAAAACTCCTTATGAGGGTTACCCAGAAGAGGTACAAATGCGTTCTTACAACCCGGTGCGTAAGGGCCACAGTGGTCAAATTCGCAAAGCGCTGCAATTACTCTTGGCCGCCAAACGTCCCTACATCTACACAGGTGGTGGTGTGTTGTTGGGCAACGCCTCGCAAGAGCTTCGCACCTTGGTCGACACGCTGGGTTATCCCTGCACCAACACCTTGATGGGCTTGGGCGCATACCCCGCAAGTTCACCCAAATTTCTCGGCATGCTCGGCATGCACGGCACCATCGAAGCCAATAACGCCATGCAGCATTGCGATGTATTGTTGGCCGTTGGTGCCCGTTTTGACGACCGTGTGATTGGTAACCCCAAGCACTTCGCGCAAAACGAACGCAAGATCATCCATATCGATATCGACCCTTCCAGTATTTCCAAACGCGTGAAAGTCGACGTGCCCATCGTCGGCGACGTCAAAGACGTGTTGGTCGAGATGATCGACATGATCAAAGAATCCGCACAAAAGCCAGATGCCAAGGCTTTGGCGGGTTGGTGGGAAACCATCGAAGGTTGGCGTAGCCGGGATTGTTTGAAATACGACCGCGACAACCAAACGGTAATCAAGCCCCAGTTCGTGATCGAAACCTTGCACAACATGACCAAGGGCACCGACACCTACATCACCTCAGACGTGGGTCAACACCAAATGTGGGCCGCGCAGTATTACGGTTTCGACGAGCCGCGCCGTTGGATCAACTCAGGTGGCTTGGGCACCATGGGCGTAGGTATTCCTTACGCGATGGGCATCAAACTCGCCAAACCTGACAGCGAAGTTTTCTGCGTCACGGGCGAAGGCTCGGTGCAAATGTGTATCCAAGAACTCTCCACCTGTTTGCAATACAACACACCGATCAAAATCTTGGCCTTGAACAACCGCTATCTAGGCATGGTGCGTCAGTGGCAAGAGGTGGAATACGAGAGCCGTTACAGCCACAGCTATATGGACGCCTTGCCCAATTTCGTGAAACTGGCCGAGGCTTATGGCCACGTCGGTATGTTGATTGAGCGCCCTCAAGATGTCGAACCCGCTCTGCGCGAAGCTCGCAAACTCAAAGACCGCACCGTGTTTTTAGACATTCGCACCGACCCCCTAGAAAACGTGTTCCCTATGGTGCAAGCCGGCAAGGGAATTACGGAAATGCTGCTCGGCAGCGAAGATCTGTAAGCGGGGAGGGCACTATGAAACACATCATCTCTCTCATGCTCGAAAACGAACCCGGTGCTTTGTCGCGGGTTGTCGGACTTTTCTCTGCCCGTGGTTACAACATCGAGTCACTCACCGTGGCGCCGACCGAAGACCTGAGCCTCTCACGTATGACCATCCAAACCCATGGCTCAGACGACGTCATCGAACAAATTACCAAGCACTTGAACCGCCTCATCGAAGTGGTGAAAGTGGTAGACCTGACCGAAGGCGCTTACACCGAACGCGAGCTCATGCTCGTTAAAGTGCGCGCTGTCGGCAAAGAGCGCGAAGAAATGAAGCGCATGGCCGACATTTTTCGCGGTCGCATCATCGATGTGACGGAGAAAAGTTACACCTTGGAACTAACTGGAGACGTTTCTAAGAACGACGCGTTCTTAGAAGCCATTGACCGCTCTGCCATTTTGGAGACGGTCAGAACAGGCGCCTGTGGCATTGGCCGTGGCGAGCGCATCCTGCGCGTATAAATTCACCCGAACTACCCCATTTTTAGGAGAGAAAGACCATGAAGGTTTATTACGACAAAGACTGTGACCTGAGCTTGATCAAAGGCAAAACTGTGGCCATCATTGGTTATGGATCACAAGGCCATGCGCACGCGCAAAATTTGAACGACAGCGGTGTCAAAGTCGTGGTTGGCTTACGTAAAGACGGCGCTTCTTGGGACAAAGTTGGCAAAGCTGGCTTGACCGTGATGGAAGTCAACGACGCCGTCAAAGCCGCAGACGTGGTCATGGTCTTGTTGCCTGACGAACAAATTTCTGAGGTCTACAACAACAATGTGGCGCCTCACATGAAGGCGGGTGCTTCATTGGCTTTCGCACACGGATTCAACATCCACTACAACCAAGTCGTGCCACGCGCTGACATCGACGTATGGATGGTGGCGCCTAAGGCCCCAGGCCACACCGTGCGTAGCACCTACACCCAAGGTGGTGGCGTGCCTCACTTGGTCGCTGTACACCAAGACAAGAGTGGTAAGGCCCGTGATTTGGCATTGAGCTATGCGATGGCTAACGGTGGTGGCAAGGCCGGCATCATTGAAACCAACTTCAAAGAAGAAACCGAAACCGACTTGTTCGGCGAGCAAGCCGTTTTGTGCGGTGGCGCGGTCGAATTGGTGAAGATGGGCTTCGAAATCTTGGTCGAAGCTGGATATGCCCCCGAAATGGCTTACTTCGAGTGCTTGCACGAACTGAAATTGATCGTCGACTTGATCTATGAGGGCGGTATCGCCAACATGAACTACTCGATCTCTAACAACGCGGAATTTGGCGAATACGTCACAGGCCCCGAAGTGATCAACGAAGAAAGCCGCGCCGCCATGAAGAACGCGCTCAAGCGCATTCAAAACGGTGACTACGCCAAGATGTTTATCCAAGAAGGCCGCTTGAACTACCCGAGCATGACTGCACGTCGTCGCAACACCGCTGAACACCAAATCGAAGTGGTCGGTGGCAAGCTGCGCGCCATGATGCCTTGGATCGCCAAGAACAAATTGGTTGACCAAACCCGTAACTGATTGAACTTCATGACTGATTCCTCCCAACCATCTGCAGAAGAGGCACCGCAAAAGCCCAGCAAGGGCATTTATGTTTTGCCAAATCTTTTCACCTTGGCTGCATTGTTTGGGGGTTTCTACGCCATTGTGATGGCTATGAATGAACGTTTCGAAATGGCAGCCATTGGCGTTTTTTGCGCCATGGTGCTCGACAGCTTAGATGGTCGAGTTGCTCGCATGACCAACACGCAAAGCGCGTTTGGTGAGCAAATGGATTCACTTGCAGATATGGTCTCTTTTGGCGCCGCGCCTGCTTTGATCTCTTACGAATGGGCACTCAAGGGAATAGGGCGATGGGGCTGGATGGCGGCTTTTGTTTACTGTGCCTGTGCGGCCCTGCGATTAGCAAGGTTTAACGTCAACACGGCAGTTGTTGATCGTAGGTACTTTCAAGGATTACCTTCACCAGCGGCTGCTGCATTGGTAATGGGGTTTATTTGGCTCATGAATGATATGGGCTACAGCGGATCTGAAGTGGTCTGGTTTGCTTTTGCTATGTGTTTATTTGCCGGTTTGACCATGGTGACCAACGCGCCTTTTTACAGCTTCAAAGACTTACGCATGAAGAAAAGCGTTCCCTTTATTGTTATCGTATGCATTGCTTTGGCTATTGGGGTTATCAATATTCACCCGCCGGTGGTTTTATTTGCCATGTTTGTGATGTACGGTCTCAGTGGATATGTTTTGTATGCTTGGAGAAAAGCGAAAGGATTGCAAACCAGTGTAATCAGTACCTCCACGGATGAGCCCGATGAAGAGGGCCTTCACAAGTAAGTGCCCCACAGTACTTCATATTGTGTTAAATTCAATCCATGAAGAAAGTTTTGCTAGCTCTACTACTACTTTCCCCCAACGGGCGGAGTTGGTAGCGTACGCGCAAATCCACACAAGGCCCGTATGCAAATGCAGCGGGCCTTTTGCTTTGTGGGGCGTCCTAGCTGCAAGTTTTAAAGATTGACAAGGAGTTAACAACATGACTGACAAACTCATTATTTTTGACACCACTTTGCGTGACGGTGAACAATCGCCAGGCGCATCTATGACACGCGACGAAAAACTACGTATTGCCCGTCAGTTAGAGCGGTTGAGGGTCGATGTTATAGAAGCAGGCTTTGCTGCAAGCTCGAACGGTGACTTTGACTGCGTTAAATCCATTGCCAATGCCATCAAAGATTCAACGGTGTGTTCTTTGGCGCGTGCCAATGATCGCGATATCTCTCGCGCAGCAGAGGCCTTAGAGGGTGCAAGCAATGCGCGCATCCATATTTTTCTAGCTACCAGTGCCTTGCACATGGAAAAGAAATTACGTATGTCTCCTGAGCAAGTGTTCGAGCAAGCAAAACAGGCTACGCGATTTGCCCGCAATCTGATGGGCGATATCGAGTTCAGCCCAGAAGACGGTTATCGCAGTGACATGGATTTTCTTTGCCGAGTCCTTGAAGCTGTGATTGCCGAAGGTGCAAGCACCATTAACGTACCTGACACTGTTGGCTATGCAGTACCTGAGTTGTACGGCAACTTCATCAAAACTTTACGAGAGCGAATTCCCAACAGCGATAAAGCCATATGGTCTGTTCATTGCCACAACGACTTGGGAATGGCAGTGGCTAATTCTTTGGCAGGAGTCAAAATAGGCGGTGCGCGTCAAGTCGAATGCACGATCAATGGATTAGGTGAGCGCGCTGGCAACTGCTCTTTAGAAGAAATTGTGATGGCAGTCAAAACTCGCAAAGACTATTTCAACTTAAATCTTGGAATAGAAACCAACCAGATACTCGCAGCCAGCAGAATGGTGAGCCAAACCACGGGCTTCGTCGTGCAACCTAATAAGGCTGTAGTCGGCGCTAATGCTTTTGCGCACGCTTCTGGAATTCACCAAGACGGGGTGCTCAAAGCGCGAGACACCTATGAAATCATGCGCGCAGAAGATGTAGGCTGGAGTGCAAACAAGATTGTTTTAGGTAAGCTCAGTGGTCGCAATGCATTCAAGCAGCGTTTGGAAGAGTTAGGCGTACAAATGGAGAGCGAAAGCGAGACCAACGCAGCTTTTTTGAAATTTAAAGAATTGGCCGATCGCAAAAGTGAAATATTTGATGAAGATATCCTGGCATTAATGAGTGAAGAAAGTGTTTTAAACGACAAAGAGCAGTTTGCTTTTGTTTCTTTGGCACAACACAGTGAGACGGGTGAGCGCCCGCATGCCAAGGTGGTTTTTACTGTTGCTGGAACCGAGGTGCACGGCGAGTCGGATGGCAATGGCCCAGTAGACGCATCCCTCAAGGCAATTGAGTCGCATGTCAAAAGTGGAGCAGAGATGGTTCTCTATTCTGTGAACGCCATCAGCGGTTCAACTGAAAGCCAAGGCGAAGTGACTGTGCGACTCCAAAACAGTGGGCGTGTTGTCAACGGAGTTGGATCTGATCCCGATATCGTGGTCGCTTCAGCTAAGGCCTACCTCAGTGCCTTGAACAAATTACAAAGCAAATCTGAACGAGTAGCGGCTCAAGGGTAAACCCTCAACTTATCTGGGTTATTAAATTTATCTCGCAAGTCTTTGATCTTGCGAGATTTTTTATTCTTGTTACACTTTGCAGCATTTTCGGACAGAGCTAAAGGAACAGATTTGAGACAACTACTATTGGCTTTATCAATCGGTTTATTCACCTTAACGTGTTCCTTACCTACTTTGGCAGCTAACGAACAACGCACAACTGTCAAGAAAACCAAACGCCCACTCGCCAAAGTAAAAAAAAGCCGTTTGGTCAATGCTCCCCCCCCACGCCCCTCTTTTGGTAAGTTAGCAGGTTTGCACTCCACTTCAGACGATTTGGATTTGAAGTCGAGCGTGGCTTATGTCATTGACCAAGACACCCAAGAAGTTCTTTTGAGTAAAAACGACCAAGCCGTCTTACCTATTGCTTCTATTACCAAACTGATGACCGGCGTTGTGATCAGCGAAGCTAATTTACCAATGGATGAACTCATTACCATCACACAGGATGATATTGATACGGAGAAAGGAAGTAGCTCTCGTTTGAAGGTTGGCACATCTTTGACCAGAGCGGAGTTGTTGCATTTATCTTTGATGGCGAGTGAAAACCGAGCTGCACATGCGTTGGGCAGAGCTTTCCCAGGAGGTTTGAACACTTTCGTTGAACGCATGAATGCCAAGGCCTTATCCCTTGGCATGCGTGACACTCGCTATATTGAGCCAACAGGCCTTTCCAGCAAAAACCAGTCAAGCGCTAAAGATTTAGCAACGTTGGTGTCTTTTGCTTACCAAGACTCTTTGTTGCGTGAAATGTCAACCTCTTCAAGTTACCAAGTCGAGGTTGGGAAACATACTTTGAATTACAAAACGACAAATCGGCTCATTAAAAATCCAAATTGGGATATCGGATTACAAAAGACGGGCTATATCTCTGAGGCTGGTCAGTGCTTGGTTATGCAAGCCAAAATTGCAGGCCGCAAGTTAATCATGGTCTTCTTGGACTCTGCTGGAAAACTAAGTCGAATTACAGATGCTGAGCGCGTGCGCCGTTGGGTCGAAGTTAACCATGCCTTTCGTCCCCAAACTTAAAAATCTATAAGCGACTGGGATTGCCCTTAAATCCCAGCGAGCGCGAAATTTCTTGGGTCGTCATTTGCAGTTTGGAGAGCCAAGATTCGTCTAACCGATCAGCGGGCGAAGAAATAGACAAACCCGCCACCAATTGCCCTTGGTCGTCGTAAATACCAGAGGCCATACAGCGCACACCTAGTTCTAATTCTTCATTGTCTCGCGCTACGCCGTTTTGCCGCGCTTTAGCAAGTTCGCGCTCTAAAACGGGGAGTTGGGTGATGCTGTTGCGCGTTTGTCCGCTTAATCCAGTGCGGGTTGCATACGCGCGAATTTTTGGCGGATCATCCAAAGCCAAAAATAGCTTTCCAACAGATGTTAAGTGCAGCGGTGCCCTACCTCCTATTGCACGAACAACTTGCATGCCCGAGCGCTCACTAAATGCGCGCTCGACATAGACAATTTCGTCCCCTTGTCTCATACTCAGATTAACGGGTTGTTGTGTCAGTTTATGTAACTCTCGCATTGGTTGCAGTGCTACGTCTCGGACATTAAGTCGGCCTTTGACAAGATTTCCCAACTCTAAAAGACGCATGCCTAAGCGATAGCTTCCGGCCTCAGGGCGATCAACAAAACGACCTACTCCCAGATCATTCAAGATACGGTGAGCAGTGGAGGGATGAAGGCCTGTTTTTTCGCTAATTTCTTTGAGCGATATAGCTTCTTCTTTGGATGCCAACACATCAATCAAGGTGAACATACGTTCGATGACTTGGATATTGGGGGCGGCAGGAACAGTGGATTTACGCATCCAGCAATTTTATCTTGTGAAATTTAAGCTTTCCAAGTTCCTTCAATCAAACACTCATGTGGTGAAAATTGTGATTTGTAATCCATCTTGTTGCTTTGTTGAATCCAATATCCAAGATAAACATAGGAAAGCCCCATTTTTCGCGTTTGTTCTATTTGCCAAAGTATGTTGTAAGTGCCATAGCTTGCCGCATCATTTGGCTCATAAAACGTGTAGACCGCTGACATACCATCGTCGAGAACATCGACGATAGAAACCATTTTTAGGATTCCTTCTGGGTTGTTGCCATCTGGCACTCGAAATTCAACCAAGCGCGAATTCACTCGGCTTTGTAATAAGAACTGCGTGTATTGTTCTACGCTATCTTGGTCCATGCCGCCACCTGCATGCCTGCTAGTTTGATAACGCAGATATAGATCGTAATGCGGTTGGTAGTAGCCTAGTTGGAGAACACGTACCTCCAATAGTTGGTGACGTTTCATTGCCCGAGATTGGCTTCTAGTCGGATTAAATGCATCGACGTTAATTCTCAGAGGCACACACGCCTTACAACTGTCGCAATAGGGCCGGTAGGTGAATAAACCACTGCGACGAAAACCTTGACGAACTAATTCAGAGTAAACATCGTTATGGATCAAGTGACTAGGAGTTGCCACTTGAGAACGGGCTGTTTGCTCACTCAAATAGCTGCACGGATAAGGTGCTGTTGCATAGAACTGCAGTGTTTGAAGAGGTAGATCCTTGAGGTGGGTCACGGTATCACAGGCGTCGAGAAAACATTTTTCCAGTATAGAGGTAGGAATTCCCAGCGAGGTGAAGTTTGGGAGACAGCTTGGCTCACTGCTTGTAAAAAAACTTCTTGAGAAATTTCTCGAGCACCTAAAGAGGCTAAATGTCTTGTATTTTGCTGGCAGTCAATCCATCCCATGTTATGTTCCTTTGCAAAAGCCACAAGCGCGGCCAATGCAATCTTGGACGCATCCGTTCGATGTGAAAACATCGACTCGCCAAATAGCGCAGTACCAATCGAGACGAAATACAAGCCACCCACCAATTCATCATCTATCCATGTCTCAAGACTGTGCGCAAATCCTGCACGGTGAAGTTTCTTGTAGGCAGTAACCATATCTTCAACAATCCAAGTGCCGCTTTGTCCCGGTCTGTTGAATTGAGAGCAATGCGCAATAACGCGATCAAACGCGGTGTCAAATTTGACACACGCTAAGGGTGATCGCGTAAATTTTTTTAAAGTCTTATGCAATGACTTGTGTAATTTGAACCCCTTGACTTCAAGAACCATTCTTGGCGAGGGCGACCACCATAAAACTGGCTGTCCATCTGAAAACCAAGGGAACATGCCTTGGCTGTATGCCTCATGAAGTCTGCTGACCGACAAACCTCCTCCTGCAGCTACCAAACCAGACAGGCCGCTTGACTTGTCCCTACAAGCACTTAGAGCTGAAGGCAAGGGTTCGTTTTCTTCAATCCATGGGATGCTGTTCTTTTGTATTGACATCTTCAAAAAATTAATAATAAAGTGATTATTTAATTGATTTTCGGAAAATTTTGCTTGGCGTCTGAGTCGAAATCCCTACAATGCACTTCCTTGTCGGAAAAGATGACTTTACCGTCACTCAAAAAAATATAAATCGGGGTGAACTATGCAATTGATGTGGATGTCGGGGCCCACCGATTCGGTGAAAACTGTTTCCATTACAACTCATAAAGTGCTCGTTTGGGTTTCTATGGCGGCGGCCGGGTGTGTGCTCCTTGGAATCTTGTTGCACTTTATTGGTTTTCGAATTGCTATTGAAGTTAGCCCTAGTTTTGCTAGAAGCCTAGGTGGTGTCACCACAGAAGCAGAGCAACAAAGAGTCGAAGCTACTTACCGTGAAAGACTTGATAAATTGCGTGAATCCTTGAACACAACAGTACAAGACATACGCCAACTAGAAGCACTCAAAAACAGATTCATGGATATTGCAACTCCAGTGAATCTGCGAGAAAAAATGTCGAAAAAAGATGACTCCAAAGGTGGGCCTTGGGTTGCTCCCCGACTCCAAACGAGTGATTCCCAATCTCTTGTCCAAGAAATGATGGCCACTATCGACGACTTCACACAAACGCAAGCTGCTGTCAAATCACTGGCCCAAAACTGGGCTTCCCAATTGACATGGCTAAATGGCTTGCCTACTGGAATACCTATGGGCAAAGACTATCGAATCACCAGCGGTTTTGGTATTCGTAATGACCCTTTTACCGGTCAACTCGCTATGCATGAAGGTCTTGACTTTGTAGCTGAGGTTGGTTCACCCATTGTTGCGACAGCTGCGGGTACAGTTACGCGCTCTGAATGGGACCATGCCTACGGAAACGTGATTGAGATAAGTCACATCGAAGGATTTAGCACCCGATATGGCCATCTCAGCAAACGGCTTGTGCAAGTGGGTCAAAAAATTCAACGCCAAGAAACCATTGGCTTGCTTGGGAATACCGGTCGCTCAACTGGGCCGCATATGCACTATGAGGTGATGCGCTTTGATCGTGTGATCAATCCCACCCAAATGTTGCCGCAAACCAATTTGGCAAGCCAATAATTAAATATTGACTACCTCGATTAAAGCAAAAAGGTCAAAGATGTTTGAAAAACTCAAAGACAAATCCTTGTCCCCCTCTCAAGAGCGCTTTGACACCATCATTGGTCGCACCACCCAGATTTATGGTCGCTTGGTCCTACTCGACAGCGTTCGAATAGATGGCAAAGTCGTCGGCAATATTGAAACCACCAAAGACAACAAAGTTACCGTAGCGATTGGTTTGACGGGGGAAGTATCAGGAGATATTACAGCGCATCGCGTTATGGTGGCTGGTAAGGTTGAAGGCAATATATATGCTGCAGAGCGCGTTGAATTTCATAAAGAATCAGTCGTTCAAGGCGATATTTCGTACGGATCCATTGCCGTCGAACACGGCGCTCGCTTACTAGGTTTAGTGATTCAAAACCCTAACAGCTCAGCCGCAGCTAACAGTAATGCCGATGCAAAAAATGTAATTCGCAAGGCGCAAGAGGGAAGTTCTTAAGCCGCTGCTTCTCTTAACTGTGCCCTTATCAGTGAACTACTTGGGGTACCTCTGTCGCTGGTGGGGTGTTACGACTTCTAAAACACCTAATCAAACCGTCAATCATCACCATACCAATACCTGGAATGTCGCCCAAACTGACGCTCTCAAGCAATGTTTTTCCAGCAGTATGTTGCGCCCTGTCCATAAACACAAAGTCTGCTGCCCGACCTACTTCGATCAGTCCACAATTTAATTGACGGATTCGCGCAGTGTTCCCAGTTGCAAAACAAAAAACCAACTCGGCTGGAATATTTGCCAAGCTTGAGAGTAAGGCGATCATTCGAAGCATTCCTAATGGTTGAACACCCGATCCCGCGGGTCCATCAGTACCCAAAATAACTCGATGCGGACACTTGAGTTCTAAAGCTGCTTTTGCTGCTGCAATTGCAACTCGTTCGTTACCGTTGTGCACGATCTCTATAGCTCTGATGGACTTTTCGCAAAGTTCACACACGTGAGATTCAGGTAATGAGGTGTGACCGCCATTGATGTGTCCAATCACATCAGCATCCGCCTCAAGAACGACATCTTTATCAATTAAACCTGAACCAGGAATGGACGGCCCACCTGTATGAATGGTGCTTTGTATGCCATATTTTCGAGCCCAAGATACCATTTCCTTGGCTTCGTAGCCAGCTTTTACAGACCCTAGCCCAACTTCACCTAAGAGCATGACCCCAGCTTCAGCAAGTTCTTGGAAGTCATGTTCCGTCATTCCTTTTTCAATGATAGGCGCACCAGCAATCACTTTTACGCCCCCAGGGCGAAAATTATCAAATGCACGTTGTGCTGTGATGGCTAATGCCTTGAGGCCCAATATATCTTTGGGTCGACCAGGTAAGTGGACTTCACCAGCTGAAATCATCGTGGTGACGCCACCATTCATAGTCGACTCAATCCAGCCCAATTGGTTTTGGCGAGGTGTCCAATCACCAAATACGGGATGCACATGGCTGTCTATCAACCCAGGAGCAATACATGTTTGGCGCACGTCGATGGTGGTTTTTGCTTGTGAAATATCGCAATCTTTTTCTTGTCCGACTGCGGTGATGATCCCATCATGGATAACGATAGTATTGGCATTCAATATGGGACGGTCAATGTCCCCAGAAAGCATCAATCCAATATTACGTATTACAACTTTTCCAGATTTTTCTTCAACGGTTGCCGTGGCCATTTACTTGCTCCAATGTATAGCTAACTAAGAGTGGGTATGCAAATCGTAATGCCTCGACACGCCGGTTTCTAGGGGAATTTCACCTACTGTGGTTTATGCGTTAGTTGTTATATTAGTGATTCCACAAACTAATCACGGTACCACTCATCCCATGACGACCCACATCAAAGGTGACGGCCTGCCTAGTTCAGACGATGTGAATCTCCAATGGGGGATGGAGCGATCTGCACTTCGCAATGAACAGATGATCGGTGATAAGGTGGAGTGCAATGCTTGTCCCGTCTTGTGTCAAATCTCTGATGGTCGCGTAGGTGCATGTGATCGGTATGCCAATCGCAAAGGAATTTTGATTCGTATCGACCCAGTTGTGGTGCTACGACAAGGTTCAACTTGTGCAAGTGAGATCTCAGATTTATCGGAGCGTGGGTCTTTAAGCGTAAGTGTGGAGGACAAACAACCGAGTGATTCCCAGGGTATGTTTGTTACCGGCATCGGATCTTCCACAACCTATCCCGATTACAAACCAGCGCCTTTCATAGTCGCTTCGCAATCGCGCGGTGTCGATATGGTGACGGTAGTTACTGAAGGTATTTTTAGTTATTGCAGTTTGAAAGTAAAAATCGACACTGACCGCTACCTTGGACCTGAACAAGCAGCGGTGCGGTGTAATGGTGAAGTGGTGGGGCATGTTACGACGGCCGAATATGGCTCACAAATGCTTAGCCTAGGCGGTGTTCATCACTTGACGGGAGGTACTAAAAAAGAAGGCCGCGTCACCATGAACATGATGCAAGACCTTTGTAACCTCCATCCGGTGGAAGTCAGTATCGATGGTGGCGCTAACGTCGTGTTGCAAGCTGGGCAACCCCCGATCGTCAACGGGATAACTGAACAAAGAATGCGCGTTGGTTGCGGATCGGCCGCCATTGGCATTTTTGCCCAGCAGTGGTTAGGGTTGTGCGATGAAGTGGTGGTGGTGGATGACCACATCACCGGAGTATTGTCAGAGCACCAGGCTGGACGCTGTTTGAACATGCAGCCCAGTGGAATTCGTATAAAAGGGCGCAAGTCAACACCGGGGCGTTACTTCCAAGTTGCTAATCCGGGCACAGGATGGGGTGGCACCGATATCCAAGACCCCCTTGCTATCTTGGATCCATGGGACAGTGCTGTTGCGTGGTCTGGGCTTCGCTTATTGATGACCTCAACTACGGGCGAACATTCTGCTTGGTATGTACTCGACGATCAACTCCAACCGCAAATAGCGGAGATGCCAGCCAGTGTTCGTCGGGTGGTTGATCGCATTGGTGAAAACTGTGAACCGTCGATGGTTTCTGTATTATTTTTAGGAGGTGCGGGTGGGAGTTTGCGAGCTGGTGTCACAGACAACCCTGTGCAATTAACACATGCAATAAAGCGTGCATTAGTGAACGTTACTTGTGGCGGAGCACCTTCTTATGTTTGGCCGGGTGGTGGAATCACCATCATGGTGGACGTGATGCGCATGCCGCCTGGTAGTTTTGGCACAGTTCCAACACCCGCTATCGTTGCACCGATCGAGTTCACCATGCGGTTGTCTGACTACGAAACGTTGGGTGGGCATATGGGGTACGTACGCAGTTTGGATAACAGCTTAAAGTACGGCGCTTGGCACAATGATGGCGCGCCTAAGCAGATTCGGTGGGTGGCGCCTCCTGCCAGTGATAGTCCTTGGCCGTTAGACAACCCACCAATGTTGGGTTGATGTTGATGACAGCTCAGCGTTACAACCGCAATCCACAGTGTTGGCATTTTCGACACGGCCCAATTGACTTAACGGTACATGCAGATGGAGAACCAAATTGCGTTCTCAGCGCGCACGAACTCGCTTGGGCGCAGTTTCAAACCATGCTGCCTGAACTGGTGCAAGAGTTAGCGCAGTTGCGAAGAGCCATTGATTTGTGTGCGTCTAATCCCATGCGGGGCACTATCGCGCGCAGTATGTGGGAGGCCTGTGCGCCCTTAGCACAACCTACTTTGACACATCCCGAAGGGTTTATTACGTCGATGGCGGCCGTGGCGGGCGCTGTAGCGCAAGCTGTTTTATCGTCCTACCAGAGATCTGGTATTGAGCGCGCATGGGTAAACAATGGGGGCGATATTGCCCTCTATTTGACCAACGATACTTCCGTACAAATTGGCTTGGTAAGCGACATCACGCGGGCCATGGGGCGTGATCCTGACTCCGAGTTACTACTTGATGGAGAACTGCTTATCGAGGCACAAATGCCTGTGCGAGGTGTTGCTACTAGCGGTTGGCGGGGTCGAAGTCACTCATTCGGTATTGCAGATAGTGTTACTGTTTTAGCGGCAACGGCAGCACAGGCAGATGCTGCAGCAACCTTAATTGCAAATGCTGTGAACTGTGACGATCCAAGCATAGTGCGACAACCCGCTAATCAATTACTTGACGATACGGACTTGGGTTCGCGTCGGGTGACGGTGGATGTGCCAGTACTTGCACCAAAAGTTGTAGCCCAAGCATTGGAGAGAGGACAACAATATGCACAAGGATTGCAAACGCAAGGACTTATATTTGCTGCCCTGTTGTATTGCCAAGGGCAAATCGAAATAGTTGGGCTTAAAGCCTGCTTAAATGTTTAGGAGAAAAAACCCATGAAAGCCAAAATTCGCAAAATTGTTGTGCAAATCGACGAAACCCACACCGAAGGTGGGCAAAGCGTAGAACCCCCTACACGCCAAGCTCTTGCAATGGCTGTGATTGATAACCCTTATGCGGGCAAATACAGCCCTAATCTTGACGTGTTGATTGAGATGGGTGAAGAGTTAGGTGGTTTGTTGGGTCAGCGCTGTGTTCAGGCCTTGGGAATATCGCCAGACCAAGCGCAAAGTTACGGCAAAGCTGCCATCGTGGGCGAAGATGGCGAACTAGAGCATGCAGCCGCTATCTTGCATCCCAAATTAGGCGCGCCTTTACGTAAGGCCGTGAGCCATGGTGCGGCGTTGGTTCCTTCAGCTAAAAAACGCGGCACATTAGGAACCATCATTGATGTCCCGTTAGGGCACAAAGATGCAGCTTTCGTACGTAGCCACTTTGATGCCATGGAAGCGCGTGTGAGCGATGCACCAAGGGCCAATGAAATCGTGGTTGCAGTTGTCGTCACGGATAGCGGTCGGCCTTTGCCTCGCATTGGCGGATTGCAAGCCTCAGAAATCGTCGGCCAAGATGGTTTACGATGAATGGTCGGCGCATAGTTCAGTCTCAATTTATTAAAGGAGCCAGTATGAAAAGTTTTCGTAATCTGACCCACACAGCAGTTGCTGTTGTATTGGCAGTTGGTCTTGCCCCGGTATTTGCACAAAGCGTCATCAAGATAGGAGAGATCAATAGCTACAAAGCCCAGCCCGCCTTTTTGGAACCCTACAAAAAAGGCATGGATCTAGCGGTCGACGAAATTAACGCCGCCGGTGGTGTAAATGGAAAAAAACTGCAACTCTTCATTCGTGATGACAATGCTAATCCTGGCGATGCAGTTAGAGCTGCCGAAGAGTTGGTCTCGCGTGAACAAGTTGACCTTCTCAGCGGAACTTTTCTCTCGCATATTGGTTTAGCGGTCACAGATTTCTCTAAACAAAAGAAATTCTTTTTCCTCGCGGGTGAGCCGCTTACAGACAAAATCGTTTGGCAAGGGGGTAATAAATACACCTACCGATTACGCGCCTCTACATACATGCAATCGGCAATGTTGGTGCCAGAAGCAGCCAAGCTTAAGAAAAAGCGCTGGGCAGTGGTCTATCCCAACTACGAATATGGCCAATCTGCCGTTGCCACTTTCAAGCAATTACTAAAAGCCGCACAACCTGATGTGGAGTTTGTCGCTGAGCAGGCGCCAGCGCTGGGTAAAGTCGACGCAGGCGCGGTGGCTCAAGCGCTCGCTGATGCAAAGCCCGATGCTATCTTCAACGTGCTCTTTGGCGCGGACTTAACCAAGTTCGTACGTGAAGGCAATACCCGCGGCTTGTTCCAAGGACGCGAAGTTGTGAGTTTGCTCACGGGTGAGCCTGAGTACTTGGATCCCTTGAAGGACGAGACACCTAATGGCTGGATCGTCACAGGCTATCCATGGAATGGTATTAATACTCCCGAGCACAAAGCTTTTTTAAGTGCTTACCAAGCTAAGTTCAATGACTATCCTCGCTTA
Source organism: Burkholderiales bacterium (assembly GCA_018969975.1). Classification (GTDB taxonomy): domain Bacteria; phylum Pseudomonadota; class Gammaproteobacteria; order Burkholderiales; family Burkholderiaceae_C; genus Limnohabitans. The sequence goes on along the minus strand of JAGWXI010000003.1, from coordinate 34,655 downwards.
GGTTCCGTAGTGGGCTACACCATGATCCAGGCTTTGGCCGCTGGCATCAAAAAAGCTGGCAGCACTGACTCTGAAAAACTAGCTGTTGCTTTTCGCGAGCTTAGTTTGACAAGCCCGTTTGGTAAAGTGACCTTTCGTGGCCAAGACCATCAATCCACAATGGGTGCCTTTGTTGGACGCATCAAAAACGAGAACGGTAAGGGCGTGATGGTGGACTATCGCTACCTTGACGGTGCTAACTTTCAACCGAGCAACGAAGAAGTCAAGAAACTACGCGCTGCCGACTAAGCAGATCTTTCTTGTCAGCGTGCTTTCTCGTTAGCACGCTGATTTTCATTGATTGTGATGACATGGATTTTTCTGGCTTTGTGGTCCAAGCGCTCAACGGTCTGGCCGGTGCGTCCTCTTTATTTTTAGTCTCCGCTGGACTGTCGTTGATCTTTGGGGTCACGCGTATCGTCAACTTTGCCCATGGCTCGTTTTTCATGCTGGGTATTTATATTGCCTACTCCTTGGTTGAGTATTTTGGTCGTTCGGTCGGATTGGCCCTGAGTTTTTGGTGCTGGTTGTTATTAGCAGCTTTGATAACTGGCTTGTTGGGCGGGTTAATAGAAATGCTACTTTTACGACGCATCTATCGTGCGCCTGAGTTGTTTCAACTATTAGCTACCTTTGCTTTGGTATTGGTTATCAAAGATGCCGCTTTATGGATCTGGGGACCGGAAGACTTGTTAGGCCCGCGCGCGCCGGGTTTTTCTGGTGCCATTGATATTTTGGGTCGTCGTTTTCCCACCTATGACTTGTTATTGATCGTAGTAGGGCCTTTGGTCTTGGGGCTGATGTGGTTGCTGTTGAACCGAACCCTTTTCGGCATCCTGGTGCGTGCAGCTACGCAAGACCGAGAAATGGTTGGCGCTTTGGGCATTCACCAACACTGGTTATTTACCGGTGTGTTTGCGTTGGGCTGTGCACTTGCTGGCCTAGGCGGTGCATTGCAATTGCCGCGCGAACCTGCCAATCTAGGTTTAGATTTATTGACCATCGGCGACGCATTTGTGGTTGTGGTGGTAGGTGGTATGGGTTCGATTCCTGGAGCCTATGTTGCGGCATTGTTGATTGCTGAAATCAAAGCCTTGTGCGTGGGTTTAGGAACCGTGGAATTATGGGGAACCAGTTTTGCCTTTTCAAAACTTACATTAGTAGCAGAGTTTTTGGTAATGGCCTTGGTATTGATGCTGCGTCCATGGGGCTTAATGGGTAAACCGCAAAGCACGCCCCGTAATCCAGGGGAAGGGGAAGCACCTTTGCGATTGGTCAGTCAAATGCAGTGGGGTATTTGGATTTTGTGTTTGGTGGTGCTTTGGGCTTTGCCCCATCTCACTTCCCAATCACCGTACACAACAGTTTTGGCAATCGATTTATTGACTGCAGCACTATTTGCCTGCAGTTTGCACTTCATCATGGGGCCTGCAGGAATGCATTCCTTTGGACATGCGGCGTACTTTGGCTTGGGCGCTTATATTGCAGCTCTTTTGGTTCTGCGCGCTCAAATGCCTATGGAATTAACTTTGATTTTTGCGCCATTGCTAACTGCTATTGCAGCTGCTTTGATCGGTTGGTTCTGCGTTCGTTTATCGGGTGTTTACCTTGCCATGCTGACTTTAGCGTTTGGTCAAATATTATGGTCGATCTGTTTTCAATGGGATAGCTTCACGGGGGGAAGTAACGGACTCACCAGCGTATGGCCGAGTCCTTGGCTAGCCAATAAGCGTATCTATTACTACCTTACTTTGGGTTTTTGTATCCTTGGAATTTATGCATTGCGTCGTATGTTGTTTGCTCCATTTGGTTACGCTTTGCGTGCTAGTCGTGACTCGGTGGTACGTGCTGAAGCAATTGGCATGCATGTCAAACGTCTGCAATGGGTTGGATTTGTTGTGGCTGCGACATTTGCAGGTTTATCGGGAGCGTTGTTTGCGTTCTCTAAGGGCAGTATTTCGCCCGACGCTTTGGGTGTCACCAAATCAGTGGATGGCTTAGTTATGGTGTTGTTGGGTGGCGTCCAAACTGTGGTCGGTCCTTTGGTCGGGGCGATCACCTTTACAACCTTGCAAGATACGATTGCTCGTAGTACTGACTACTGGCGAGCAGTCTTGGGTGGAACAATTTTGTTGCTAGTGATGGTTTTCCCACAAGGACTAGCAGGCTTTGTCCAAGATTGGTTGCGTTCACGGAAAGCACGTCAAGGTGGTGCCCTATGAACTTGCTCTGTGTACAAGGCCTTCGCAAATCTTTTGGCGGTAACCTCGCGGTAGACGATATTAGTTTTGATCTCGCTGCTGGCGAATTATTAGCCCTGATTGGTCCTAATGGAGCTGGTAAGTCAACTACTTTCAATATGCTAAATGGACAACTGCGCCCGGACATTGGTCAAATTACCCTAGCAGGCAAATCGTTACTGGGACTGCATCCCCGCGAGGTTTGGCAAATGGGGGTGAGTCGAACCTTCCAAGTGGCAGAAACTTTTTATTCATTGACAGTGGTTGAAAACGTACAGATGGCTATGTTGTCTGATGACAACCACTTGTTTTCGATGTGGCAACGCGCCACACATTACCGTCGAACGGATGCGCTGGCTTTGCTAGAACAGGTAGGTTTGGTGGAACAAGCTGAACGCCCTTGTAGCGAACTCGCTTATGGAGATGTCAAACGATTAGAGTTAGCGATAGCAATGGCCAACCATCCCCGCTTGTTGTTGATGGACGAACCTACGGCAGGTATGGCTCCTTCAGAGCGTAACAAACTGATGGCACTGACCCGTGAGTTGGTGACGCAAAGTGGTATGGCTGTGCTCTTTACCGAACACAGCATGGACGTAGTTTTCGGTTTTGCAGATCGAATCATTGTTTTGGCGCGGGGCCAATTGATTGCGCAAGGACTGCCAAAAGACATCCGCGATCATCCCAGAGTAAAAGAGGTCTATTTTGGTAGCGGCAAAACCTTCGAACAAAAAAAATAATGATGAATATGACTCCCAACTCATTGCTTCAGACCCAAGAGCTCAACACTTGGTATGGTGCTGCACATATTCTGTTCGACGTGAGCCTTCAGGTTCAACGCGGCGAGGTAGTGGCCTTGATGGGGCGAAATGGTGCAGGTAAATCTACGACCCTCAAAGCCATCATGGGCATGATGACCAAGCGCAGTGGACAGGTTAGTTTCTTAAACCGAGATATCTCCCATGCTGAACCCTATCAAGTGGCTCGACAAGGCCTTGGGTATGTACCCGAGGATCGTCGCATCTTTAGAGAACTGACAGTTCTAGAAAACCTGAGAGTAGGGCGCCAACCAGCGCGACTGTTTCCTGACGGAACACCAGCGCCCTTATGGACTCATGAAAAATTATTTAAGCTGTTTCCCAACCTTGGCGAGATGCAAGATCGCGCTGGCGGGCGCATGAGTGGCGGAGAGCAACAAATGCTGACAGTGGCGCGAACGTTGATGTCAAACCCCTTGGTAGTGTTGCTGGACGAGCCGTCCGAAGGCGTAGCGCCGCTTATCGTTGAACAAATGGCCGATATGATCTTGGCACTCAAGGCTGAAGGCGTCAGCATTTTGTTGTCTGAACAGAACTTGCATTTTGCGCAGTGGGTCGCAGACCGTGCCTACATTCTTGAAAAAGGTCAAATTCGTCATGAGGCTCCGATGCAAGATTTATTAGATGACGAAGAGGTGCAGCGAAATTACTTAAGTGTTTAGTCTTTTTTCTCAATGATTTCAAAAGGGGTAAAACTATGCAAAAAAATCGTAGACAACTTGTTAGTTCGATCGGAATTTTGAGTGCGTTAGGAACGATGGCACCTTGGGCGCTCTCAGCAGAGAAAATAAAACCCAGCAACAAGTCCGCATTGATAGTAGTTGATGTGCAGAATTGCTTTGTAGAAGGTGGAACCCTACCCGTTGCTAAAGGGGCAGAGGTTGTACCCGTGATCAACAAAATTGCCTCCGCTTTTGCCAACATCATCGTTACGCAAGACTGGCACACTCAAGGACACGCCTCATTTGCTAGTGCCCATGCTGGTAAAAAACCCTTTGAGACTACAAACATGCCCTACGGCACGCAGGTGCTGTGGCCCGACCATTGCGTCCAAGGCAGCAACGATGCGGCGCTGCACCCCGACCTCAAACTCCCAACGGCCCAATTGGTTTTACGTAAGGGTTACCACGCTAATGTTGACAGCTACTCAGCCTTCATGGAGGCAGATAGGAAAACCGCAACTGGGCTAGCAGGTTATCTCAAACAACGTGGCATCCACACCGTTTTTGTGGTCGGTTTGGCGACAGACTTTTGCGTGGCGTGGACCGCCTTAGATGCTCGCACTGCGGGCTTTACCACCTATGTGGTGGAAGATGCTTGTCGCGGGATTGACCTCAATGGCTCGGTTGACGCTGCATGGAAAAATATGGCGACTAAGGGCGTCAAGCGAATCCAGTCGAGCGATCTGAAGATAACTTGAACCTGATAGGAACGATGAAACAGGTCCAGTTGTTCGTCAATGGTCAGACACATAGTTTGTCGCTCACCAAGCAGGCAACTTTGCTTCATGTTTTGCGCAACGACTTAGGACTCAATGGACCCAAGTACGGCTGTGGATTAGGCGAGTGTGGTGCATGCACTGTGCTCGTTGACGGAATTGCTGCTCGGGCATGTGTGATACCCGCGAGCGAAGTGCAAGACCGATCTATCACTACCCTAGAGGGGCTCGCCACTGGGAAAAAATTGCATTTTGTGCAGCAAGCGTTTGTTGATGCCCAAGCAGCTCAATGCGGTTACTGCTTAAACGGCATGGTTATGACAGCGGTTGCCATGCTCAATAAGAATCCAAAGCCAACTGAAGCGCACATTCGAAATGCCATGTCTGGAAATCTTTGTCGATGCGGTGCTCATCTGGAAATTATGGATGCGTTGAATCGAGCCTGCGCCTTAATGGCCGCTACGGAATGAGTGACCTACGAGCAAAACTCGCGCTTAGCCGCGCCGATTTGCATGTCGCCCAAGGTGTCTTGCTGATCGCGCGAGACCCGCCACCAGCTCCACCACCAAGCCCCGGCCAACCTGCTTTAGTGGTGGGAAATCCAGCTGAGGGCCTCGAATTTTTATTGGCTTTATGGGATGACGGTAGCGTTACGGCTTTTCATGGTCATGTGGATTTGGGCACTGGTTTGCGTACCGCTTTAACACAGGTGGTAGCAGAGGAACTGAATATCTTGCCTGAGCGGGTTCGGGTGGTAATGGGCAATACCGCAGTGGCTCCAAACCAAGGCGCCACCATTGCTAGCGCTTCTTTACAAATCCATGCGCAACCCTTGCGTTATGCGTGTGCGCAAGCTCGGCATTGGCTCCTGCAGCAAGCTGCAAAAGCTTGGTCCTTGGAAGTTTCAGTGTTGCAGATGATCGATGGTGTTGTGCGAGGCCCCACGCAAGCTGCAAACATTAGTCAATGGTTACGAGGCCAACGGACGCAGCTGATGCTTGATACCAGCGTCACACTGAAGACTCCTGCGGATTACACCTTGATAGGCACCAATTTGCCACGGGTGGATTTGTTAGCCAAAGTTAAGGGTGAAACGACGTTTGTGCACGATATGCGATTACCGGGAATGCTACATGGTCGAGTAGTGCGACCGCCTTATGCGGGGGTTGATAGCGGGGACTTTATTGGAAACACCTTGGAGCGTGTAGAGCCAGCGTCCATCCATCACATTCCAGGTATCTTGGCGGTTGTGACGCAACGCGACTTTGTTGGCGTAGTTGCGCAACGTGAAGAACATGCAGAGCAAGCTTTGCTTGAACTAGAGGTTCACTGGAAGTCTTGGCCAGGTATTCGCGGGTTAGAAGATATTGAGCAAGCCTTACGTAACCAATCCAGTACCACGCGCGAGTTAGTCAATGAAGGCCAAGTTGACCAGGCCCTGCTAGACGCGGATAAAACTCTGGATCGCACTTATGTTTGGCCTTACCAGATGCATGCCTCCCTAGGGCCTTCCTGTGCTGTTGCACATTGGATGGAAAAGGGTGACCCTGAAGCGCCACAGATTCAATTGCGGGTCTGGTCGGGTAGCCAAAATCCGCACGTCCTTCGAGCTGATTTAGCTCTCTTGATGGGTATTGCAGATACCGCTGTAGATGTTGTTCGCATGGAGGCTGCAGGATGTTACGGCCGAAATGGGGCTGATGATGTGACGGCTGATGCTGCCTTGTTATCTCGCGCTGTGCTTGCACCAGTACGCGTGCAGTTAACCCGCGAGCAAGAGCATGTTTGGGAGCCCAAAGGCGCTGCGCAACTGATGCAAGTGCGGGGGGGTATCTATTCCGACGGCACGCCTGCCGCCTACGACTTTCAAACAGCCTACCCGTCGAATGGTGCACCCACTTTGGCATTGCTGTTAACCCGCACGATTGAGCCTTTGGCCCGAGCTTTTGAGATGGGTGACCGCACTGCACGCCCTCCCTACGACTACAAAAATCTACGAGTGCGTGTACAAGATATGCCACCTATATTGCGTGCTTCTTGGTTGCGTGGAGTGTCGGCGCTACCCAATTCTTTTGCGCATGAAAGCTATATCGATGAGTTAGCAACTGCGGCCAAAGTAGATCCCGTCGAATACCGCTTACGTATCTTGCAAGATCCGCGAGCGCATGAACTTGTGCAAGCCACTGCTAATCGTGCGCAATGGAAGTCGCATGTTCAACCGCAACAACAAGCCCGCGAAGGGGAGTGGCTTCAAGGACAGGGTTTTGCCTATGCGCGTTACATTCACAGCAAGTGGCCAGGGTTTGGCGCAGCTTGGGCCGCATGGGTTGCTGATGTGCAAGTACATCGCCTTACAGGTGAGGTACATGTAAAAAGAGTGGTGGTGGGACACGATGCTGGTTTGATGATCAATCCGCAAGGGGTGCAACACCAAGTCCATGGAAATGTGGTGCAAACCACCAGTCGTGCTTTAAAAGAACAAGTGCAAACGAACCCCATAAACGGCAGTGTGGTGAGCCAAGAGTGGGGGAGCTATCCAATTTTGAGTTTTCGTGAGGTGCCAGTTATTGAAGTTATGCAAATGCCGAGACAAGATGAGGTGCCTTTGGGAGCCGGGGAGTCATCATCTGTACCGGGTACTGCGGCAATTGCAAACGCTATTTTTGATGCCACTGGAATTCGCTTTCGAAACCCGCCCTTTACGCCAGAGGTGGTTCGTGCGGCTTTGCATCCTCTAGGGGACTCGAGCGTAAGTACCAATTCAACCGGTTCGAACAAAACGACCCCAATATGGAAAAAGTGGAAACCTGCCTTTACGCAACAACCTGCCCAAAAGCCTTATTGGCGAAGACGAATAGGGCAAATCTCTGCTTTTGCAATGGGTGTCTTGACCGTTAGTGGAGCATTGCTGGGTTGGCGAAGTAGTCTGCCCAAAGTAGCTGGAGTGGAAGTGTCTTCCTTTAGCGCGAGTATGTTGGCACGCGGACAACAAGTCGCTGCATTAGGCAATTGTGCTGGTTGCCACACATCAGAAAATGGACAACATAATGCAGGTGGTCGTGCGATGACCACACCATTTGGCACGGTTTACACCACCAATCTCACACCCGATAAAGAGACCGGCATCGGGGGTTGGACTTTTCGTGCGTTCGAGCGCGCTATGCGCGAAGGAATATCGCGCGAAGGCCATGCGCTGTATCCAGCTTTTCCTTACACAGCCTTTGCACAAATGCGCGACGAAGACATGATGGCTTTGTACGCTTACTTGATGACGCAAGCCCCGGTGTCGTCGCGACCGCCGAAAACGCAACTTGTTTTTCCTTTTAATTTGCGGCCTTTGATGGGATTTTGGAATGCGATATTTCACACCGAGACGCGGTTCTTACCCGATGCTAATCAGTCTGATGCTTGGAATCGAGGCGCTGAGTTAGTCAACGGTGTGGGGCACTGTGGAGGATGTCATACACCTCGTGGTTTCTTAGGTGCCGAGAAAAGTCGAACATCTTATATGCAAGGTGCTTTGGTTGATGGCTGGGAAGCACCTGCATTGAACGCTTTCAATAGAAGCCCTGTGCCATGGTCACAAGAGGCCTTTTACCAATATTTACGTAAAGGCCACAGCCCTCAGCATGGCATGGCCGCAGGCCCCATGGCTCAAGTCATAAGAGAATTACAAGCGGTGGGAGAGAGTGATTTGCGTGCTATGGCTGTTTACTTGAGTAGCCTCAACCCTGTGAAGGAAACCCCTCAACTTGCAACGCAGGCGTTGGAGGTCGTGCAATATGCAGCCGCATTTGCGCCATTACCAAGTTCCGCACAAAGACAGTTTGAGGGCAGTTGCGCAAGTTGCCACCACGATGGTGAAGGTCCGCAAGTGCTTGGCTTGAATCATCCCTTGGCGCTCAGTTCCAAATTGCATAGTGAGAGGCCAGACAATTTGATTCGGGTTATTTTGGAAGGCGTTCAACGACCCGCATCACGTGAGATTGGTTTTATGCCGGGATTTGCAAACAGCCTTAACGACCAGCAATTAGCAGAAATCGTAGCTTGGATGCGGGAGCGCTACGCACCCCTGCAACCCGCTTGGCAGAATCTCACTGAATCTATATCGCGGCTGCGCGCACCTTGACTAAAAGATGCTTGTGGTTATAGGCAATATCCAGTAACGCTGGGACTTTTACATCTGAGAGGGAACCAAGGGTTTTCTGCTCAGCGCTGTCCGTCGTGTACTGAAACTTTTTCCTTGAGTAAACCACCTAAGCGAGAGTGCACGCGCCCACCTGTTCCCATGACCAATGCAAACAATATTTCGTTGGGACGTGGCGCATCTTGAATGCCAATTTCTATGCTGTTGAAATGGCTTCGTACATAAGAAGCATGAATATAGTGAACAGGAACCATCATGCGGTATCCGGCACTGGCAACAGCTTTCACCGCAGGTACCATGGCTTTGGGTTCACCAAGAACCGAACGCATGGCCCACCCCCCGGCTTCATGCCAGACTGCACCGTGTTCCATTTCGCCATTGATGCCGACGATTGCAGCCTTGCTGTAGACCTCTACGTTTTCTTTTCCCAAGGTGTCGACCAACTCATTTGCTAGCAAGGTACCTAAGCTACGCAATTCGGCCATAAACGGCATCAAATTTGGTTCGTAGCGTCCAGCAAATGGGTTACGTATCACTGCACAAGAGGCTGCAAGTTTTAACGGGGTATCCACCAAAGGGCCCCCTTCGTGGTGCGTAGTTTCTATCAACAGGGAGCGCTTGCGAATTTCGATCAATGACATTGAGAGGCCTTTGCTGAGGAAGGAAATAGAAAATTGCTTAAATAAATTGGATGAAGTTACATGAACTTATTGGGTAAAGCAAGAGTGCCACATAAGGCCTTGACATTTGGCGGAGCAGGCGGGATTCGAACCCGCGGTGGGGATTAACCCACGCACGCTTTCCAGGCGTGTGACTTAAACCGCTCATCCACCGCTCCGTTGCCGATAATTCTAACAGTGGCAGTTACACTTCGGCGCTGTTTATGGCTTTGTTCTTTTTTCAAATTCGGAGCGCTGCATGAAATTTCGTTTTCCTATTGTCATCATCGACGAGGATTTTCGTTCCGAGAACACGTCGGGCCTGGGCATTCGTGCACTAGCCGATGCCATTGAAGGCGAGGGTTACGAGGTTATGGGTGTGACCAGTTATGGTGATTTGAGCCAGTTTGCGCAACAACAGTCTCGCGCCAGTGCTTTTATTTTGTCTATCGATGATGAAGAATTTACGCCAGGCCCTGATTTAGATCCTGCAGTGATGAATCTGCGCGACTTTATCCAAGAAGTTCGTCGTAAAAATGAGGATGTCCCCATTTACGTATACGGTGAAACCAAAACATCGCGTCATCTTCCCAATGACATCTTGCGCGAGTTGCACGGCTTTATTCATATGTTTGAAGACACGCCTGAATTTGTAGCGCGTCACATCATCCGTGAAGCCAAGGTGTATTTGGAAGGTGTGCAGCCCCCTTTCTTTAAAGCCTTGCTCGACTATGCAGAAGATGGCTCTTATTCTTGGCACTGTCCTGGTCACTCTGGGGGGGTAGCGTTTTTAAAGAGTCCTGTGGGGCAGATGTACCACCAGTTTTATGGTGAAAACATGTTGCGCGCTGATGTTTGTAACGCTGTTGAAGAACTCGGTCAATTACTCGACCATAACGGCGCGATTGGCGAGAGTGAACGCAATGCAGCGCGTATTTTTAATGCGGACCATTGCTTTTTTGTGACCAACGGCACCAGCACTTCTAACAAAATGGTGTGGCACCACACGGTAGCACCCGATGACGTTGTAGTCGTTGATCGCAACTGCCACAAGTCGGTCTTGCATGCCATCATCATGACAGGTGCGGTGCCGGTATTTTTAAAGCCAACGCGTAACCATTACGGCATCATTGGGCCTATCCCGCAAAGCGAATTTGCGCCTGAAGCAATTCAAGAAAAAATAAAAGCTAATCCATTGCTCAAAGGTGTCAATCCTAAAAAGGCTATTCCGCGTGTTCTGACGCTAACCCAGTCAACCTATGACGGCGTTCTCTACAACACCGAGACCATCAAGCAGATGTTGGATGGCTATATTCCTAACCTGCATTTTGATGAGGCTTGGCTACCCCATGCGGCATTTCATCCCTTCTACGGTGCTTACCATGCCATGGGAAAAAAGCGCGTACGTCCCGTCCATTCGATGGTGTATTCGACCCAGTCTATTCACAAACTATTAGCAGGAATTAGCCAAGCCAGCCATGTATTGGTGCAAGACTCGCAAAAGAACAAGCTCGATAGACATTTGTTCAACGAGGCCTACTTGATGCACACCAGTACCAGCCCGCAGTACAGCATCATTGCTAGCTGCGACGTGGCCGCCGCCATGATGGAGCCTCCCAGTGGAACGGCCCTGGTTGAAGAAAGTATTGCTGAGGCGCTTGATTTCCGTCGCGCCATGCGCAAAGTGGACGAGGAATATGGCAAAGATTGGTGGTTCAAAGTTTGGGGGCCTGACGACTTAGTAGAAGACGGTATCGGACGCGCGGATAGCTGGGTGATCAAAGGAGCGGGCAAAACCTCCAAGTGGCACGGATTTGGCAAGTTGGCGGATGGTTTCAATATGCTCGATCCCATCAAGGCGACCATCGTGACTCCGGGATTAGATTTGGACGGCAAGTTCGACAACGCAGGCATTCCTGCCAGCATCGTGACCAAGTTTTTGGCCGAGCACGGCGTGATCGTAGAAAAGACCGGGCTCTACAGCTTCTTCATCATGTTCACCATCGGTATCACCAAAGGTCGTTGGAACTCTTTGCTCACAGCTTTGCAGCAGTTCAAAGACGACTATGACCGCAACCAACCGATGTGGCGCATCTTGCCGGAGTTCTGTCAAAAATACAAAAAATACGAACGCATGGGCTTGCGTGACCTTTGCCAGCATGTGCATACGCTCTATGCGAAATACGACATTGCCCGACTCACAACGGATATGTATCTAAGTGACCTTACCCCAGCCATGAAACCCAGTGACGCTTATGCGCAAATTGCACGACGCAACACTGAGCGGGTATCGGTTGATGCACTCGAAGGGCGTGTCACGACAAGTTTGCTAACGCCTTATCCACCTGGAATCCCCCTACTTGTTCCAGGTGAAGTGTTTAATAAAAAGATCGTGGACTATTTGAAGTTCGCCCGCGAATTCAATCGCCAATGTCCTGGATTTGAGACAGACATCCACGGCATGGTGGAAGAGGTCGGTGACGACGGCGTAAAGCGCTACTTTGCTGATTGTGTGAAAAAGTAAAAATTAGCTAGGGTCGGCTATTCCACCGACCACTTGGCTAAATCCGCCATCCACATAGGTAATTTCAGCCGTTACCCCTGCAGCTAAGTCACTCATCAAGAATGCGGCCACGTTGCCAACATCTTCTATAGTGACATTGCGGCGAATGGGCGAAGCCTCCGCCACAACGCTCAAAATCTTGCCAAAACCTTTAATACCACTTGCAGCCAAGGTTTTAATGGGTCCCGCACTGATACCGTTGGCGCGTAGTCCGCGATTCTTGCTACCTAAAGATTCTGCTAGGTATCGCACCGATGCTTCTAAGGAGGCCTTAGCCAAGCCCATGGTGTTGTAGTTCGGTACGGTGCGGATGGCGCCTAAATAAGACAAGGTCAACACGGCAGATCTATCGTTGAGGTAAGGTAGCGCCGCTTTGGCCAAAGCGGGAAAGCTGTAGGCACTGATGTCATGTGCAATTTGGAAGGATTCGCGGGAGAGACCTTCCAGGAAATCGCCTGCAATTGCCTCTTTGGGGGCGAAACCAATGCTGTGGACAAAACCATCGAAGGTGGGCCAATGCCTGCTCAAGTCTTTGAATAATTGGTCGATTTGTAGGTCGTTGGCGACATCGCAGTCAAAAACGAGTTGGGAGCCAAAATCGGCAGCAAATTCGGTGATGCGCTCTTTGAAACGCTCTCCTACATATCCGAAGGCGAGATCTGCGCCTTGGTCATGACAGGCTTTGGCAATGCCATAAGCGATGGAGCGGTTCGATAAAACGCCGGTGATGAGCAGTTTTTTCCCAGTAAGAAAGCCAGTTTTTGTACCCACAGATTGACTCCAAAAAAATCTTGCAGAATTGTCGCATGCGCAGTTTTGTAGTTTTTTTGGCTTTTATGTGGTTCCCATCGTGCTGGGCAGCCCATGCTTATGCCCAGTTTGGGGATATCAAATATCCAGTCAATTTCAAATTTTTGGACTATGTCAATCCGCAAGCCCCTAAAGGGGGTGAATTAATTTTGGTTCCCCCTTCCCGGGTAACGAGTTTTGATAAGTTCAACCCTTTTACGCTCAAAGGGACAGCTGCTCCTGGTTTGGGACAACTTGTATTTGAGTCTTTGCTGGTGGGGACTATGGATGAACCCACTACTGCGTATGGTTTGCTGGCAGAGGATGTGAGCGTAGCGCCCGATAAGCGATCGGTGGTTTTTAAGATACGTCCCCAGGCCCGTTTTAACAATAACGATCCTGTAACGGCCCAAGACGTTAAACATTCCTTCGAGACCTTAATCAGTAAACAAGCGGCCCCGCAATTTCGAACTCTGTATGCTGAAGTTGCTGGCATAAACGTGATAGACGTTCGCACTGTGCGCTTTGAATTTCGCTCTGCCAATCCCGAGTTGCCTTTGATCGTAGGTGGGATGCCTGTTTTTAGCGCACGATGGGGCCAACAAGATAACGCCCCGCGTAAGGCGTTTGACAAACTCATTACAGAGTTCCCTATTGCAAGCGGTCCTTACGTTGCCGGCCAAACGGCTTTTGGTCGCGACATCAGTTATGACCGTAACCCAGACTATTGGGGGCGTGAACTCAATGTTCGCGTGGGCATGTTTAACTTTGACCGCATTACCTACAGGCTTTACAAAGACAACACAGCCCAACTCGAAGGCTTCAAGGCGGGCGAGTTTGATTTAATCCAGTCTTTCATTGCCCGTGAGTGGGCGAGGGGCTACACGGGCAAGCAGTTTGCCAATGGCGAGTTGATCAAACGCGAACTCAAGCACGGCAATGCGGGGGACTTTCAAGGGTTTTTGTTGAACACCCGGTTAGAAAAATTCCAAGATGTGCGTGTGCGCGAAGCTATTGGTTTGGCTGTTGATTTTGAATGGATCAATCGGCAGCTGTTTTATAACGCTTACCAACGCGTGCGCGGATATTTCGTAGGCAGCGACTTTGAGGCAACTGGACTGCCAGATGCAAACGAAATGGCCTTGCTTTTGCCTTTGCGCGACAAACTCTCGGCTGCAGTGCTCACCCAAAATGTGCCTGTTCCACCTGTGACTTCGATGGACACAGCCTCAGGCCACACTTTGCGCGACCATTTGCGGCGTGCTAAAAAACTATTGGCGGATGCGGGTTGGATTTACCGAGACGGCGCTTTGCGCAATGCCAAAGGGGAACCCTTCACCTTAGAGTTTTTAGACAACTCAGGCTCCATGGGCCGGGTGGTCACGCCCTACGCCAAAAACCTCGAAAAATTGGGCTTCAAAGTCAATTACAAGGTGATTGACTTTGCCATTTTGCAAAAACGACTTGATGTATTTGACTTCGAGATCATTAGCAATCGGAATGTGGGCTCGGAGTCGCCAGGTACGGAATTATTTGAGCGATTTGGTTCAAAGGCAGCGCAAACCGAAGGATCTGCCAATTACATGGGTATCAGTGACCCCGCAGTCGATGCTTTGCTACAGAAAGTGATTGCGGCCAACACCAGAGCGCAGTTGGTGACAGCTGTTCGCGCTTTAGACCGTGTTTTACGCCATGGCCATTACAGTGTCCCGCACTGGTATGGCGGCGTGCACCGTGTCGCTTGGCGCAACGGCCGATTTGAGCTGCCTCGTATTACCCCTAGGTATTACCAGCCAGAAGCCTGGGCCACATCGACTTGGTGGGCCACGATTAAAAATCGGGTAGATCTGTCTGCTGGGAAAGCAGTTGTGAATTGATATGACGGCATATATTTTCAAACGTTTATTGCTGATGGTGCCTACCCTCTTGGGCGTCTTGATGCTGACTTTTGCAGTGATCCAATTTGTGCCCGGTGGACCGGTCGAACAAATGGTGTCGCAATTACAAGGGCGAGACAGTGGCGGTGAGGGCGCAGCAGCCACAGGGGCTGGTTACCGTGGACGCCAAGGCGTAGATGCTGCGCGCATTGAGGAAATTAAGCAACTCTATGGTTTTGATAAGCCAGCCCCAGAGCGGTTTTGGCAAATGGTTCAGCAATTTGCCCGATTTGATCTTGGTAAAAGCTTTTTTTATCCTAAAGACGTTTGGGAATTGATCAAAGAAAAGCTTCCTGTATCTATCAGTTTAGGACTGTGGACTTTTTTTATAAGCTACGCCATTTCGGTGCCACTAGGCGTAGCCAAGGCAGTACGGTCAGGTTCCCGGTTTGACACTGTCACCAGTTTGATCGTACTGACGGGTTATGCGATTCCAGGTTTTGTTTTAGGCGTGCTGCTGTTGGTGGTTTTTGGCGGGCAGTTGCAATGGTTTCCCTTACGCGGACTGACTTCAACTAATTGGGCGCAATTGGGATGGATGGAGCGCATCACAGACTATTTATGGCACATCGTTTTGCCTGTTACAGCCAGCGTTTTGGGCTCATTTGCAGTTATTACTATGCTGACCAAAAACGCCATGCTGGAAGAAATCCGCAAACAATATGTGTTGACGGCTAGAGCGAAGGGTTTGTCGCCTCGTCGAGTCTTGTGGGTACATGTCTTTCGCAATGCTTTAATTCCACTGGTTACAGGTTTTCCAGCGGCGTTTGTCGGAGCATTTTTCACAGGTTCACTGTTGATTGAGACGCTTTTCTCGCTTGATGGGCTTGGACTTTTGAGTTTTGAGAGTGTGATGCGCCGCGACTACCCTGTAGTGTTGGGTACTTTGTATTTATTTACCTTGATAGGCTTGGTCACCAAGCTCATCAGTGACCTTTGTTATGTCTGGGTGGATCCACGTGTCAAATTCGACTAACCACTCACTTCCTCCGCTTAAACGGGCTTGGTTCCGCTTCAGGGCCAATCGATTGGGTTTTTACAGCGCTGTAGTTTTTGCCGCGATGTTCTTTGTCAGTCTCTTTGCGGAAGTCATCTCTAACGATAAACCTTTGCTAGCTGGTTACCAAGGAAGTTGGTATGTGCCTGTTATTCAAACCATTCCTGAGACAGCATTTGGGGGTGACTTTGATACGCCTACTGACTTTCTCGACCCATTCATACAGTCCGAATTTGAAAAAAAAGGAAACTGGGCGATCTACCCGATCAACCCTTACCACCACAGCACTCTCAATTATTTTGCGAAGGCGCCGCATCCTGCCGCTCCCTCAGCAGACAACTGGCTTGGGACAGATGACAGAGGGCGCGATGTGGTTGCCCGACTGCTGTATGGTTTTCGTATCTCAGTTTTATTTGCCCTGGCACTAACTATTTTTGGCACTGTGATTGGGGTTTTAACCGGCGCAATCCAAGGTTTTTTTGGCGGCAAGATCGATTTGACGATGCAGCGTCTCATTGAAATATGGAGCGCTATGCCGGAGTTGTACTTACTCATTATTTTTTCAGCAGTTTTTGATCCCAGCATAGGCTTGCTATTGGTACTGTTGGGCTTATTTGGCTGGATGGGTTTATCAGACTATGTGCGTGCGGAGTTTTTAAGAAATCGCCAACTTGACTACGTTCGTGCTGCGCGTGCATTGGGATTGAGCAATTGGGCCATTATCAAAAGCCATGTGCTGCCCAACAGCCTGACGCCGGTAGTGACTTTTTTGCCCTTTCGCATGAGTGCAGCGATTTTGGCCTTGACGTCGCTGGATTTTTTGGGTCTTGGAGTACCCCCTGGAACCCCTAGCTTAGGTGAACTATTGGCCCAAGGGAAAAGCAACATCGACGCTTGGTGGATATCTTTATCGACCTTTGGGGTGCTGGTTATAACTTTGATGTTGTTAACTTTTATGGGCGACGCCCTGCGCGATGCGCTTGATCCCCGAAAGATCAACGCATGAGACTACCTCTTTTACAAGTCCGCGAACTTCGAATCGCATTTAACCAAGTAGAGGTTGTTAAAGGTATTTCATTCAATTTGGCATTGGGTGAAAAGATTGCCCTGGTCGGTGAGTCTGGTTCGGGAAAGAGCGTACTTGCGTTGAGTTTGGTCAAACTTATCGAGGGCGCTCAACTCTCAGGGCGATGCCTTTGGACGCGACAAGATGAACAAAACGTAGCGCCCGACTCCACGGACTCTCCGAGCACCCTGGATTTAGTCAAACTGACAGAAAAACAGTTGGAATTTATTCGCGGTCAGGACATTGCGTTTGTATTCCAGGAACCAATGACCGCCTTGAACCCACTGTTTACCGTGGGTGAGCAAATTTCTGAAGTGCTTCTCATCAAACGGGGTATGACCCGCGAAGAAGCTTGGCACGAAGCGATCGATTTGATCAAAGTGACGGGCATTTCTGAACCCGTGCGGCGTGCTAAGTCTTATCCGCACCAACTCTCGGGAGGGCAACGACAACGGGTGATGATCGCCATGGCCTTGGCTTGCCGTCCGCGTTTGTTGATTGCTGATGAACCCACCACCGCCTTGGATGTGACGGTTCGTAGCCAAATATTGGATTTGCTGGACCACTTGCAATACCGCTTTGGCATGGCTGTTCTACTCATTACCCATGACCTGGAAGCCGTGCGTCGATTCGCCGATCGCGTTTTGGTGATGGAAAAAGGCATGGTTGTCGAGCAAGGGGAGGCCAAAGAGGTGTTGGCTGATCCACGCCACCCCTACACACAAAAACTACTCAACAGTCAGCCCATCCGCGACGTAGTTCTTCCGCCACCAGACGCGCCCGTGTTATTACAAGGTTGGGGATTAGGGGTTTCTTACCCCATCCGTGGTGGTGGCGTGAAAGCTTGGTTCAAACCTAAAAAATTTACAGCTTTGCAAGAGGTGAATTTTGTATTGCGCCAAGGTCAAACCCTGGGCGTTATTGGTGAATCCGGCTCTGGAAAAACGAGCTTAGCTTTGGCCGCTTTGGGTCTGGTTCCGATCCATGGCCAGATGAAAGTCTCTGGACACTCTTGGTCCGGTGATGCCCAAGTCGATTTGCCCCTCAGACGCACCGTGCAAGTGGTATTTCAAGACCCTTTTTCATCCTTGTCTCCGCGGATGAATGTCGCAGAAATAATTGCCGAGGGGATAGCGGTCCATTTGCCTGAATTGGATAGCTTAGGACGCCTTCGCCGCGTTCTTATCGCCTTGTCCTCTGTTGGATTGACCGAGCAAGAATTCCCTAATTTGTTGTCACGTTATCCGCATGAATTCTCGGGAGGACAGCGTCAACGGCTGGCAATTGCGCGTGTGCTGGTGCTCGACCCCCAAGTTTTAATTTTGGATGAGCCCACCAGCGCTTTGGACGTCACCACCCAACAGCAAGTCTTGCAACTACTTCAAAAGTTACAAAAACAGCGCGGCTTGAGTTATTTGCTGATTACCCACGATGTAGACGTGATCCGTGCGATGGCGCACCAAGTTCTGGTGGTGCAAAACGCCAAGTTGGTCGATTCAGGCAATATCGACCATATCCTGCACCATTCCACCCATCCCTACACCCGACTTTTGGTCAACGCCGGATACGACAAAAAATGAACTAAACCTTTGCAAATCAAGCATTTAGGCGTTACAATGAGCGCTTCACGACCAAACGGGCGGGTAATTACCGGCCCGTTTTTTTTGGTCGATTGTTTTTGGTGGTTGGGTTTGGAAGGTTTTTTGTCGAAGTGGCCTTGCAGCAAACAGTGGAAGAAACCGTGACCGGCTTAGGGTACGACCTAGTGGAGATTGAACGCTCCGCTGGAGGCCTTTTGCGCATCACGATTGATCACCCCTGGAGCGCAGAGTCGCCCGAGCTTTTCGTCAACGTGGAAGATTGCGAGCGGGTCACCCGTCAACTGCAATTTGCCCTCGAAGTCGATGGCTCGCAATACCAACGGTTGGAGGTTTCTTCACCTGGTATTGATCGGGTGCTTCGGCATGCACAAGACTTTGAGAGGTTTGCCGGCGAACTGGTGGACCTGACGCTAAAAGCGCCGATAGGCGCCGCGGCGGCAGGCCAAGTGTCGGCAAACCGCAAAAAGTTTCGTGGCACGCTCGAGCGCACAGCGGACGGCACAGGTTGGCAAATCACATGGCGTGATGTGCCAGAGGCAAAGCCAGGCCAGAAAATCAGCAAAAAAAGAATGGAAACCCCCGTACACGTACTGGGGTTCACGTTAGACGAGTTGCGTGAAGCACGTCTGGCACCGATTGTGGATTTCAAGGGCAGAAAGCCCCGTTGAACTTAGGTCTTGAGAAGGAGTAGTCGTTATGAACCGCGAAATGTTGATGTTGGTAGATGCCATCTCGCGCGAGAAAAACGTGGAGCGCGATATCGTCTTCGGCGCTGTGGAGTCTGCGCTCGCACAAGCGACCAAAAAACTCTACGAAGGAGATGTAGACATCCGCGTCGCCATGGACCGTGACACGGGTGACTATGAAACCTTCCGCCGCTGGTTAGTCGTTCCTGACGAAGCTGGTCTGCAAAATCCTGATGCCGAAGAACTTTTGATGGATGCCCGCGAGCGGGTAGCCGACGTCGAAGAGGGCGAATACATCGAAGAAGGTATCGAGTCCTTGCCCATCGGCCGCATTGGCGCGATGGCTGCGAAGCAAGTCATTTTGCAAAAAATCCGCGATGCAGAGCGCGAAATGTTGCTCAACGACTTCATGGCACGCGGCGAAAAAATCTTTGTCGGCACTGTCAAACGCATGGACAAGGGCGACATCATTGTGGAAGCGGGTCGCGTCGAAGGCCGTCTGCGCCGTGGCGAAATGATCCCCAAAGAAAACCTGCGTAACGGTGACCGTGTGCGCGCCATGATCATGGACGTCGACCTCACATTGCGCGGCGCACCCATCATCTTGTCGCGTTCGGCTCCTGAATACATGGTGGAGTTGTTTCGCCATGAGGTGCCTGAAATCGAGCAAGGCTTGTTGGAAATCAAATCCTGCGCCCGTGACCCCGGTTCACGCGCCAAGATTGCTGTGTTGTCGCACGACAAACGTGTTGACCCTATCGGCACCTGTGTGGGCGTGCGCGGTACCCGCGTGAATGCGGTCACCACCGAGCTTGCTGGAGAGCGCGTTGACATCGTTTTGTGGAGCGAAGACCCAGCCCAATTCGTGATCGGTGCTCTGGCCCCTGCCAACGTCAGTTCTATCGTGGTTGATGAAGAAAAACACGCGATGGACGTGGTGGTCGACGAGGAGAACCTCGCCATCGCGATTGGACGTGGTGGCCAAAACGTGCGTTTGGCCTCTGACCTCACCGGCTGGAAAATCAACATCATGGACGCAGCCGAATCCGCCCAAAAGCAGGCTGATGAATCGCATTCAATCCGAGCTTTGTTCATGGACAAGCTCGATGTCGATCAAGAAGTAGCAGACATCTTGATCGAAGAAGGCTTCACCAGTTTAGAAGAAGTCGCCTACGTTCCGCTGCAAGAAATGCTCGAGATCGAAAGCTTTGACGAAGACACGGTCAATGAATTGCGCAGCCGCGCCAAAGACGCTTTGTTGACGATGGAAATCGCTCGCGAAGAAAGTGTCGAAGAGGTGTCGCAAGATTTGCGCGACCTTGAAGGATTGGATGTTGAACTCTTGCCCAAACTGGCAGAGAACGGTGTGCATACCCGTGACGATTTGGCCGATTTGGCCGTAGACGAGCTCACAGCCATCACCGGCCAAAGCGAAGAAGAGGCCAAAACCCTGATCTTGAAGGCGCGCGAACATTGGTTCGCAGGTCTTGAGTAACGGTCATGGGAAGGAACACAACATATGCCCACTACGACAGTAGCCGAGTTTGCAAAAGAACTCAAAAAACCAACCGAGACCCTGCTTGAGCAACTCGTCTCTGCAGGAGTACCTAAATCATCGGCTAGTGACTCACTAACCGAAAAAGATAAACAAAAGCTTTTGACGCACTTACAAACCAGCCACGGTACAGCTACTACCGAACGTAAAAAAATCTCGTTGGTTAAAAAATCGACGAGTGAAATCAAACAGGCTGACGCCACTGGCAAAGCCCGAACCATTCAAGTTGAAGTTCGTAAGAAGCGGGTATTTGTCAAACGAGATGACAACGAAACAGAAAATACCGCTCCTGCTGAGCCGCAAGTTACTGCACCCAATACGCAATCGGTGATTGGGCATGATGAACTGGCTCGTCGTGAAAATGATGCCAGACGTCAAGCCGAGCTTATAAGGCGTCAGGAAGAAGAACTAGCCGAAAAACGCCGCGTCCGTGAAGCCAAAGAAGCCTCCGCTGCAATTGAAGCTGAAGCCTCTCAAGCTAAAAAAGGTCCCGCCAAGGAAGAAAACTCCGTAGAGGAAACTTCTGCAACAGCGCAAGCGACTGCACAAGCAGATGCAATCAGGGATGCCAAACTTGCTGCTCAGATCAGTGCCGAACAGGACACTTTAATAGCCAAAGATCTCGATACCCGCAGACGCAAAGCCTTGGCTGAAGCTGAAGCTATTCGCGGCATGATGAATTCCCCGCAAAAAGTTGCTCCCAAAAAAGTGGTTCCACCACCTGCAGAAGGCAAACCCATCAAAGGTACTTTGCACAAACCTGCTGGTAGCACCAGCGCCAAAGAACGTCCCGCTCCCGGTACAAGCGCTGCACCCGGCAATAAAGAAATTAAGAGTGCAAAACTGTCCTCCAGCTGGGCAGACGAACAAGCCAAGAAGAAAGAAATCAAAACCCGTGGTGACACCAGTGGTGGTGTTGGGCGCAACAATTGGCGAAGTGGTCCCCGCGCACGACGTGATCGATCAGGCCGTGAAGAAATCCATGAGTCCAGCGCGCCCGTCGAAGCGCGTGTCATTGAAGTCCACGTTCCTGAAACCATCACAGTTGCTGAACTCGCACACAAGATGGCTGTCAAAGCGTCTGAAGTCATCAAGCAGTTGATGAAGCTTGGCCAAATGGCCACCATCAACCAGCCTTTAGACCAAGACACAGCAATGATTTTGGTCGAAGAAATGGGCCACAAAGCCATCGTGGCTGCCTTGGATGACCCCGAGGCATTTACCGAAGAAGAAGCTTCTGTGCACCATGCGGATGCGGTGACCCGTGCTCCTGTGGTCACGGTCATGGGCCACGTAGACCACGGTAAAACATCTTTGCTCGACTACATCCGACGTGCCAAAGTGGCTTCTGGTGAGGCTGGTGGTATTACCCAACATATCGGCGCTTACCACGTAGAAACACCACGCGGCATGATTTCTTTCTTAGACACTCCAGGCCACGAAGCGTTTACCGCCATGCGTGCCCGCGGTGCTAAAGCGACGGACATCGTGATCTTGGTAGTGGCAGCCGACGACGGCGTGATGCCACAAACCAAAGAAGCCATTAAACATGCAAAAGCGGCAGGCGTACCCATCGTGGTGGCGGTCAATAAGATCGATAAACCCGGTGCGAATCCAGAGCGCGTCAAAGGTGAATTGGTAAGCGAAGAAGTGGTCCCAGAAGAATTCGGTGGCGATTCGCCGTTTGTCTTGGTTTCTGCCAAAACAGGCGAGGGCATTGATGGGTTGCTTGAACAAGTCTTGTTACAAGCCGAAGTGCTGGAACTCAAAGCGCCTGTTGACGCAATGGCTAAGGGGCTTGTGATCGAAGCGCGTTTGGACAAGGGTCGTGGACCTGTGGCCACCGTCTTGGTGCAATCTGGCACCTTGAATGTGGGCGACGTGGTCTTGGCGGGTCAAACATTTGGCCGTGTCAGAGCGATGTTGGATGAAAACGGCAAACCTATCAAAACAGCTGGCCCTTCTATTCCAGTCGAGATCCAAGGCTTGACTGAAGTACCACAGGCGGGAGATGACTTCATGGTCATGACCGATGAGCGCCGTGCCCGTGAAATTGCGACATACCGCGCTGGCAAGGTGCGTAATACCAAGTTGGCTAAACAACAAGCATCGAAACTTGAGAACATGTTCTCTGACATGACCTCCGGTGATGTCAAGATGCTGCCTATCATCGTTAAAGCCGATGTACAGGGTTCCCAAGAAGCCTTGGCTGCGTCCTTACTCAAGTTGTCAACCGACGAGGTCAAGATACAACTGGTATATGCCGCGGTGGGTGGCATTAGTGAGAGTGATGTGAATTTGGCGATTGCCTCTAAAGCCGTGGTGATTGGATTCAACACTCGCGCAGATGCAGGTGCACGCAAGTTGGCCGAAACCAATGACGTCGAAATCCGTTACTACAACATCATTTACGACGCAGTAGACGAACTCAAAGCTGCCATGTCTGGCATGTTGACGCCAGACAAGAAGGAAGAAATCATCGGCACTGCAGAAATTCGCCAAGTATTGCGGGTCAGCAAAATTGGTGCGATCGCGGGTTGTATGGTTACCTCTGGCTTGGTACGTCGCACCGCAAAGCTGCGCTTATTGCGCAACAACGTGGTTATCTTGACAGGCGAACTCGACAGCTTGAAGCGTTTCAAAGACGACGCCAAAGAAGTCAAAGAGAACTTTGAATGCGGCTTGACCATCAAAAATTACAACGATATCGTCGAAGGCGATGTGTTGGAGTTCTTTGAAATCAAAGAGGTTGCCCGTTCGTTGTAAAACGCGAGTGCCATGGCCCGTAAACCTAGTTCAACGCCTAACCGCAGTTACCAAGTAGCCGACCAGATCCAACGTGACCTGGCCGAACTTATTGCGCGCGAGTTAAAAGATCCGCGTGTAGGTATGGTGACTTTGCAAGGCGTGGAAGTCACACCAGACTATGCCCATGCCAAAGTGCATTTCAGTGTGCTCAATGGTGACCCTGTTGAAACTGCAGAAGGTTTGAACCAAGCGGCTGGTTTTTTGCGTAATGGTTTATTCAAGCGTTTGCATATCCACACAGTGCCTACTTTGCATTTCATCTATGACCGCACGCCAGAGCGCGCGTCGGATATGAATGCCTTGATCGCCAAAGCCGTTTCTTCGCGCGCTAAGGACGATTGAGCATGAATGCGCCGCGCACCAGGGTGCAGCGACGCCCTGTGCATGGGGTGTTGCTGTTAGATAAACCCCTCTCCATCTCTAGCAATGACGCTTTGCAAAAGGCCAAGTGGTTGTTGCGCGCAGAAAAAGCGGGCCATACCGGCACCCTAGATCCTTTGGCCACTGGAGTCTTGCCATTGTGTTTTGGTGCGGCCACTAAATTTAGCCAATTGCATTTGGATGCTGATAAATCGTATGAAGCGATTGCCTCTCTAGGCATTGAAACCACCACAGGCGATGCTGAAGGCGAAGTCCTTGCAACCAAGCCAGTAGATTTTTCACTTGAACAACTTCAGGCAGTTCAAGAACGTTTCACGGGACCCATTGCGCAAATTCCGCCTATGTACAGCGCATTGAAAAAAGACGGCAAAGCCCTCTACGACTATGCGCGTGCTGGCATTGAAGTTGAACGCGAAGCCCGCAACATCACTATCCACCATCTCACGTTAGAAGAAATTGCGCCTGAAGCAGGTGTACGACGTTTACGCATTCGCGTGCGTTGCAGCAAGGGCACTTACATACGAACTTTGGCGCAAGATATTGGCAATTCCCTAGGCTGTGGAGCGCACCTGAGTTTTTTACGACGCACAGCGACTGGGTCTTTCCAAGTAGACCAATGCATTGGTCTTAAAGATCTCGAGGCCTTGTCTGAAGCAGACCGCGCCAACCGTTTATTACCAGTCGATGCGCTATTGGACGGACATACGCCTGTCACCTTGGCCAAGGATGATGCGGGCAGATTTTTAAGTGGTTTACGTCGCAGAGGCAATTGGCCCGATTGCGAACAAACCGCTGTCTACGGCGAGTCTCCTCGCGCATTGCTGGGCACTGCGCATGTGAAAGCCGGAGAACTAATACCTGGGCGCTTGTTAAGCCCCCTAGAAATTCAGACTATTTTGGAGAGTGAAGTATGAGTAAGCAAATTCGCAATATCGCGATCATCGCGCACGTGGACCATGGCAAAACAACCATGGTCGATCAACTATTGCGCCAATCCGGCACTTTTGCAGAGCACGAAAAAGTGGTTGATACCGTGATGGACAACAACGCGATTGAGCGTGAGCGTGGCATCACCATCTTGGCCAAAAACTGTGCGGTGAGCTGGCAAGGTACCCATATCAATATCGTCGATACCCCAGGCCACGCGGACTTTGGCGGCGAAGTGGAGCGTGCCCTGTCCATGGTTGACGGCGTGGTGTTGTTGATTGACGCACAAGAAGGCCCAATGCCACAAACCCGTTTTGTGACCAAGAAAGCTTTGGCTTTGGGTTTGCGCCCCATTTTGGTGGTGAACAAAGTTGACAAGCCAGGCGCACGACCTAATTTTGTAGTGAATGCGGCGTTTGACTTGTTTGACAAACTCGGTGCGACTGACGAGCAGCTTGATTTTCCTGTGGTCTATGCCTCGGGGATCAATGGTTGGACATCGATGGAAGAGGGCGCACCTGGTGAGCAGTGGGGCCCAGATATGTCGGCTTTGTTCAATACGATTTTGAAACACGTTCCTTCACAAAAAGGTGACCCAAGTGCGCCTTTGCAATTGCAAATTTCTGCGCTGGATTTCTCAACATTTGTAGGACGCATTGGCGTTGGCCGTATTAGCCAAGGCACCATTAAACCCATGACGGATGTGGTGGTGATGGAAGGCGTCGATGGCAAGCCAGTCAAGGGCCGTATCAACCAAGTGTTGACGTTCCAAGGTTTAGAGCGCGTGCAAGCCACAGAGGCTGGTCCTGGTGACATCGTCTTGATCAACGGTATTGCCGATATTGGTATCGGTGTCACTATCACCGATCCGTTGAATCCATCTCCATTGCCTATGTTGAAGGTGGATGAACCTACTTTGACGATGAACTTTTGCGTCAATACCAGCCCCTTAGCTGGACGCGAAGGCAAGTTTGTAACCAGCCGCCAAATATGGGATCGTCTACAAAAGGAACTGCAACACAACGTGGCTTTGCGTGTCAAAGAGACCGACGAAGAAGGTGTGTTTGAAGTGATGGGACGGGGTGAATTGCACTTAACTATCTTGTTAGAGAACATGCGCCGTGAAGGCTATGAGTTGGCCGTTTCTAAACCGCGTGTGGTTTATCGCGAGGTCCATGGTGAGCGCCATGAACCTATCGAATTGGTAACAGCCGATATCGAAGAAACCCACCAAGGCGGCGTGATGCAAGCTTTAGGCGAGCGCAAAGGTGAACTCGTCAACATGGAATCCGATGGACGCGGCCGGGTGCGTTTGGAATATCGTATTCCTGCACGTGGTTTGATTGGTTTTACCAACGAATTTTTAAACTTGACGCGTGGCTCTGGTTTGATCTCCAACATATTTGACAGCTACGAGCCGCACAAAGGTGATATCGGTGGACGCAAAAACGGTGTATTGATTTCTATGGATGACGGTGAAATCTTCACCTACGCCTTGGGCAAACTCGATGACCGTGGTCGTATGTTCGTCAAAGCCAATGATCCCGTGTACGAAGGCATGATTGTGGGCATACACAGCCGAGATAACGACTTGGTGGTCAATGCCACCCGCACCAAACAGCTCACCAACTTTCGCGTATCGGGCAAGGAAGATGCGATAAAAATAACGCCACCTATTGATTTGACTTTGGAATACGGTGTGGAATTTATCGATGACGATGAATTGGTTGAAATTACACCTAAGAGTGTGCGTTTGCGTAAACGTTTCTTGAAAGAACACGAGCGCAAGAAAAACAAAATTTAAGGAATCAAACTATGGGATGGACCCATTCCCGCGCAGTATGGATGATGGTTGTTGCAACAGCCATGTGGTCTATCGCTGGTGTAGTTACTCGCCAGTTGGATTCGGCACAAAGTTTTGAGCTGACTTTTTGGAGAAGTTTGTTTACTGCTTTGTGCTTGTTGCTTTTCCTTCGAGTTTTACAAGGCCCAGGTGTTTTATCTAGACTTATCAATGCGCCTAAAAGACTTTGGTTAAGCGGATTGTGCTGGTCCGTGATGTTCACTGCGTTCATGGTGGCTTTAACGCTGGCGAGTGTGGCAGAAGTTTTAGTGACGATGTCTGTGGGTCCACTGCTCACAGCCTTAGTAGCGAGAATTTTTTATAAACAAACCATCCAACTTCCCACGTGGATTGCTATTGTGATTGCTGGTGCGGGAATGTTTTGGATGTATGCACAGCCGCAAGTGTCCGGATTGGCATGGGGTACCTTGATTGGTTTTTTAGTTCCCACCGCCGCAGCGGTAAATTGGTGCGTCGTCCAAGATGCACAAAAAACAGGTGACTCTTTGGATCTTTTGCCTGCAGTGTTAGTTGGTGCTGTTATCTCAGCCTTGGCCACATTGGCTTTTGCATGGCCATTGCAATCGAGTGCGCACGATATCGCTTGGTTGGCTTTATTGGGATTGGTTCAGTTAGCTATGCCTTGCACCTTATTGGTGTTTTGTGCGCGTATTTTGTCTGCGCCTGAGATTTCACTGCTTTCATTGCTTGAAGTGCTATTTGGAATATTTTTAGCTTGGGTTGGCGCGGGGGAAGAACCTAACGCGCGCGTCATCAGTGGGGGCATCTTGGTCATAGTTGCACTAGTAGTCAATGCTTATGGCATGAAAAGTAAAGCCATGGAGGAATCAAAGTCGTGAATTTCTATAGTGAAGACGTCGTATCTGAAAAATTGGGAGGAATTGGCTACTTAACCTTAAACCGACCCAAAGCATTGAATGCTTTGTCACTACCCATGGTGCGAGAACTCACTCATGTATTACGTGACTTCGCGGCTGATGCAGACGTATTAGCAGTAGTGATTCGCGGTAGTAATAAAGAGGGTCCATTTGGCGCTTTTAGTGCTGGTGGCGATATCCGTTATTTTCACCAAGCAGCCCTCTCAGGCGATGCAAGCTTGGAAGATTTCTTTACTGAAGAATACAACCTCAATCACTTGATTCACACTTACGACAAACCCTATATTTCATTTATGGATGGCATTGTCGTTGGCGGAGGCATGGGTTTGAGCCAAGGTATTGCCTTACGTGTAGTGACAGAGCGTACGCAAATGGCCATGCCTGAAACACAGATTGGTTTGTTTCCAGACGTAGGTGGGGGATATTTTTTAAGTCGCTGCCCTGGTCATACGGGTGAATACCTCGCTCTAACGGGGCAACTGCTGCGGGGTGACCAATCGCTTGCAGTAGGACTGGCAGATGTTTTTGTAGCCTCCGAAACATTAGTTTCTTTGTGGAACGGGCTGAAAGATCAAAAATGGACTGACGGTAGTGCTGTCGTAAATTGGATCAAAGCCCAGTCATCTCTGCGCTTTGAAGATAAAGAATTTCACAAGAGACCAGATTGGTGGCATCCCCAGTTGGACTCTATATTTTCTTTGCCTTCATTAGCCGATATGGTTGCAGCATTAAAAAGCCTTGAGAGTCAACAACCAAATGGATGGGCAACTGAAACGTTAAAAGCACTGAGGCAACGCTCACCCTTGTTGTCAGCAGTGAGCTTGGAGCAAATTCGACGCGGTAGAACCATGCGCTTGTCTGAAGTTTTGCGAATGGAGCGTGATTTGGTTCGTCATTGTTTTCACACCGACCATCTTTCGCGCCGTGGCGCTCAAACTGAGACGGTTGAGGGCATTCGGGCCTTGGTAATTGATAAAGATCGCCAACCACGGTGGCAACCAGCCTTAATTGAAGAAATTACGCCTGAAATGGTGCTGCCCTTTTTTCAAAGCCCTTGGCCATCAGAACTTCATCCTCTGCGGCATTTGAAAGACAGCAAATAATCAAACCGCCAAAGAGCTTTGGCGCGGTTCAAGGTACTAATGTATGCAACGGTATATCGTTTTTGATAGCCAAACGATCGAGTTGTCGCCTTGTTTGCGTAGCAAAAAATTTTGCAAAAGCAGTATGCACTCTTTTTTCTCGCATAGCATGCATGCTTTTCTGCGGTAAGCCTACTGCCAAACATAATCGCGCTGCAAAATGGGGTTCTAGGGCCGCAACTGCAACGCGGCCATTCTTACAGGGATAGATCTTGTAACCAGCGTGCAGACCTCCCACATCTCCGTCAGGAGTGGATAAGCCCCAAGTTCTCGGTAACGCAAGATAGCTAGCTGCATCCAAGAGAGCAATTTCTTGAAAGACGCCAGCCCCACTTTGATGAACATTGCTTTGCCTAGCCAATAGAGACCCTAGAACGGCTTCAGTAACCATAAGTGATCCAGCCATATCAGCATATAAAGTGGGGGGGAGATCCAATTTTTGGATGAGTTCATTTTCTGCCAGGTAGGTCAGGTCGTGTCCCGGTTCTTCTGCACGTGGCCCAGGGGCACCTACAACACCCACCATGCATAAACTGGGAAATAGGCGATGTAAGACCTTCCAGTCAAGCCCCAGCTTAGTCAACGCAGAGGGTCTAAATGAGGTTATCAAAACATCAGTTTGGGCAAGTAGTTGGTGCAGCGTAGATTGTCCCAATGGCGTTTTTAGATCAGCCTGTACAAGACGAATACCTTTGTGCATAGTCTTGTAGGCTTCTGGTTTGTAAACACCCATTGGATCCGCCGTAGGGGTCAAAGGTTGTGCTGGTGGTTCTAGCTTGGTACAAGTTGCACCCATTTGTTTCAAGCGCATGAGTGCAGCCGGTCCAGGCAGATTAAGAGCCGTGCTCAACACACGAACCCCTTTGAGTGGTTTGAGATTAGAACTGGTGGAGGTCATATGTGGGGGGAATATTACTGTCTGATTTGTTCAGATTACTTAGTCTAATTGCCCAAGGTTTTCTTCGAGGTAAAATATCGGATTCGGGGCGTAGCGCAGTCTGGTAGCGCATCTGGTTTGGGACCAGAGGGTCGTAGGTTCGAATCCTATCGCCCCGACCACATATCAAAAAGGCTCCTTTCGGGGCCTTTTTTGTGAAATCTGCCCGTAGCTCAGTTGGATAGAGCAACAGCCTTCTAAGCTGTGGGTCGGGGGTTCGATCCCCTCCGGGCAGGCCAGTAACGGCCGCAGTTATCAAAGCACTCTAAAAAGCTCATGGATCGATTTGAACATCTTTATCAAAACTTTCGATGGAATACTCCGAAGTATTTCAATATTGCAAACCATTGTTGCAGACGCTGGAGCGGGGATTCTTCTCGCATTGCATTACTTTGGGAAGATGAAAGTGGTGAGCAAAGTACCCACACTTTCTGTGAGATTCAAAAGCAGGCCAATCGATTATCAAATGCCTTAAAAGCACTGGGAATTAAAAGAGGTGATCGGGTAGCACTCGTACTGCCGCAGAGGCCAGAGATGGCTATAGGATTTATGGCTATTTTTCAAATGGGGGCTATAGCTTTACCGCTTTCCCATTTGTTCGGATCTGAAGCTTTAGAGTATCGCTTGGCAAATGCGCAGGCTAGCACAGCCATCGTTGACCCCCAGTCTCTTCAGACACTACTGAGTATTCGGGACGGTTTGACAGATTTACGCTCAGTTATTGGTGTTGCCGGAGCTCAAGAAAACGGCGTCCATGAATGGGCTGGATTGTTAGCGAGATCCAGTGACGAATTCACACCGGTAAATACGCTTGCTGATGACCCTGCCCTCATTATTTATACCAGTGGAACAACTGGCGACCCCAAGGGTGCTTTACTGGCTCATCGCTCTATATTAGGTAATCTGAGCGGGTTTTCTCATTCTCATGATTTCTTTCCTAAAGAAGGAGACAAATTCTGGTCACCTGCTGATTGGGCTTGGGCTGGCGGATTATTTGATGCATTGTTACCAACTTGGTACGAGGGATTAACGATTCTTGGATATAGGGGAAAGTTTGATCCCGAAAAGGCATTTGATTTATTGCAACGTTATGAAATTAGAAACACATTTTTATTTCCAACAGCTCTGAAATTAATGATGAAAGCTGTGCCCAAGCCGCGTCAAAGTTATCAATTAAATTTGAGATCGATGATGAGTGCTGGAGAGTCAGTAGGTGTCACAGTGTTTGAATGGGCACGTGACCAACTAAATGTGACTTTAAATGAGATGTTCGGTCAAACGGAAATTAATTATGTTGTTGGTAACTGTCAAGCAGCATGGCCAGTAAAACCGGGATCTATAGGCAGGGGCTATCCTGGCCACAGGGTAATGATCATTGATGAGGAGGGCCAGCCAGTTAAAGCGGGTGAGTTAGGAGAAATTGCGGTTAACCGTTTTGATATCCATGGGGAACTTGATCCAGTATTCTTCCTTGAGTACTGGCGTAATCCTCAGGCTACGAAGGAAAAATTTATAGGCGACTGGGGATGTACCGGCGACCAAGGAAGAATGGATGAAGATGGTTATATTTGGTATCAGGGTCGATCGGATGACATTATTAAAAGTTCTGGCTATCGAATTGGCCCCTCTGAGATTGAGAACTGTTTGCTCCGGCATCCTTCTATAGCTTTGGCTGCTGTGGTCGGAAAGCCTGATGAATCAAAGGGGGCCATCGTTAAAGCATTCATAGTCCTACAGCCAGGAGAGAAGCCCTCTCTAGGCCTCGAAGACGATATAAGACAGCATGTGCGGTCGAGATTGGCGCCTTACGAGTACCCTAGAGAAATTGAATTTGTGGACAGTTTGCCAATGACCACTACTGGCAAGATTCAGCGTAAAGAGTTGCGCTTGCGCGATTCAATTGGCAAGAATTGAGATACCTCAAACTGGCTTGAAGGATATAAGTATCTTGCCGTTTGCTTGAGCTGCAACCTCACCATTATCGTGCGTACATTCCCCATCCATGGTCACAATTCCTGCGTTTTTTTGACTCTTTGAAATTAATTCCGTAATCGTCCATTTTGTTGTGACAGTATCACCTGCTCGAATGGGTGATAAAAACTTGCAGTCATGTTGCAGATAGGCGATAGCTGTACCCGAAAAAAACATGCCAATCGGGGCTGACATCAAGGCTCCAGTAAGAGGCCCATGCAAAATTCGCGATCCGAATCTTGTTTTTCTTGCGTAAGCTTCATTGACATGTAAGGGATTAAAGTCGCCAAATAAGCCTGCCCCCAAAACCAAATGGGCTTCTGTAATTGTTAATGAACTCCCAAATGTTTGTCCTAAATTGAGTTCTTCAAACCACTTGCCATGAAAAACCATTGAATTTCCTTAAGATAATTTTTTAAGTTTACAAGGAAGCGCGCATGACTCAAGCCAATTCCTAATTAAACAACCAGTCTGGGTGCAGCGAAACGTAGCAGTTTTTCTCTCCCAAAAGCTGTCCGTCTGGCGAAACACAAAACGAACTACGCCTGAACTTTCGCTCATCTGTCAATACATATGAGCGATAGATCTCTTGGACAGTTTTTGCTTTTTTGTCCTTGGGATAGAGCATAAGCAGACGCGCTGAAACACAGTTATTGAGGCGAATGCAAGATGCGGCAGCTTGTTCATCCACATAAAACTCCACAAACACGGCACCAGGAAATTTTGTGCCTGGTTTTGAAATTTTCACCATACAGGGCATGGGTTGCGCTCTAGGCAGGCCCATTCTGTCTGCGAAAGTGTTGATCTCATTGAAGACAATTTCTTGGTATTTTTTGGAAATAGTCTTATTACAGAGAAAGTAATCGGCTTGAGAATTACTTTGCACTACAGGTGTATGCGGTCTGTTGTTGAGGTCGAGTTTGATAACCTGCGGGTCGTACAAAGCACTTGGGGTTGGTTCAGCTTTCTTAGACGCACCGTGGCTGTCATCCTTTTTAGCGTCTTTCTTTTTCTCTTCTTTACTGGGCTTGGCTTGGCCGTCGTCCTTTTTCTCTTCTTTGGCGGGCTTACCTTCCTTTTCTTCTATGGGTTGCCCTTTTTCATCATATTTGACAGGCGCATCTTTCTTTGTTTTGGGGTCAGACGGATTTGATTCGGCTTTGGGAACGGTTTTAGGTTCGTCGTAGGACTCTTTCAAGACGCGTTTAAAGACAGTTCCATCCCTAGCTGTTTCGCCTTTTTCTTTCGCGTAATTCGGCTTTTTTTCTTCCTCCACCGGTGCTTTAGGAGGGTCGCCCGCGAGGGCAAGCGAACTCCATCCTGACATGCTAGAAATAACTAAACATGCCAAGCAAGAGATAAATTGAGACTTAAAGCGCTGCATACCAAAGGTGAGAGTTAACGAATATGAATCGACACGCCCCCGTTTTGCTTTAATTTAAAAGAGGTATGTGTCAAGGCACGCTGTAGCAGGTGGTATCGCTGTGAAGTTTGCCTTTATCTGTGACACAGTGTTGGGCAATGAGTTTTCTGGACATGTCTGACAAAAAGTAGGATCTGTAGAGCACTTCGCCTTTAGGGATCAGACTGATGCTGCGAAATACGGGGCATTGTTCGTTATGAACACAAGCCTTAAGCCGATTGACATTGGAGTAGAGGTGGATGCTGATTCTCCCTGGTGTCAGGCTACGTTTTGTTCCGATACTGACTACGCAGGCGTCTCCTTGAATAAAGGGCAATTCGCTGAGTTCTGCAAAATAGTTCATTTCGGCTACCAAAAGCTCCCTAAACCATGGTGCGACAATACCATCGCAGTCAAAGTAGTCCATTTTGGTGGTGTTGAGCAGAGGCTCGGAATATGGTTTGTTTTTGGGCCCTAAAAGCAACATAGGCTCTTTTCCGCTCTGCGGCGGGCGAGCCAAGATGGCACGAGATGCATTTGGGGCTTCAGCTTTAGTTTGCGCGTTAGCTTGGCTCCAAAGGGATAAAAACAAGCATATCAGGATGCACAACTTATTCATCATGGCATTAGTTTGGTCGGTTGGAACAGGGATAACTTTATCAGTAACGGCCTATGGGTTACAAGTCGCTCTAGAAAGTTGGTGCTTGGTCGAATTCAATATTTATGCGATTTAAAAATTACGCTACTTTAATTATTATTGCCTCGTTTCTTTGTGGATGCGGTGGAGGTGGGGGTGGCTCTAGTTCCTCTAGTTCTTCAACAACGTCTCCTGTTGTGTTTGCCAGTGGAAACTCAATGGCTTATCTGCGACATCTTGCATTTGATGGAAGCTATTTATATCTTGTGGATTCAAATACTTCTGCCACAAGTACTAGCCCTGTTTCTTATGGCCACTTGAGACAAATAAATGCCACGAGCGGAAGTTTGGTTACAAGTTTTGAAGTTGCACCTACTTATTTGAAAGATATTTTTTCTTTTGCAAAATTTAATAGTAGTTACCTAGTGACAGCGACCATCATTGGTGGAAACACAGGAATTACTGAAATTAATTCGTCAACATATGCATTTACCAATAAAGCGGTTTTAAGTAGTCCCTATGGACTTGCGGTTGACGCTGGAAATACTCGATTGTTTGCTGCAAATCAATCCGCAAATACTGTTGTTGTTTATGACACCAGTTATTCAATACTAAGGAGTATTTGTAATACATCAACATATAGCTCATGTGTAAGTTCAACAAGTAATGCGGATTGGGTTTTCCCAACTGGCCTTGCTTATGATGGTTCATCATATATATATGTAACAAGTTTCAGTGGAGGAACTAAAGGTTTGTACAAAATAAATACATCTGACTACACAGTAACAAGCATTAGTTCATCTTTGTTTAATAATCCAAACGGCGTTGCCGTTTATACATCGTCAGGTGATATTTATGTAGTAAATACTGGTAGTGGAGATACAGACAGTAGTATCTTAAAAGTGACATCTTCAGGAGTGGTAAGCACTTTTTTAGATGGCTCTGTCGGTAGTAATATGTTGTGCAAACCCATCGGCGCAGCTATCAGTGGTAATTATCTTTACATATCAAATGGTGTTTGTACTACAAACAGCACTTACGCAAGTTCAGTCATAAAAATTAGCCTATAACTTTTAAAACTCAGATCTCAATAGCCTCTTCATCACCTTCCCATTCGCATTTCTTGGCAGAGGTAAATCCAACCAAGTAATCGTCTCCGGCACCTTGTAGTCT